>JBDSYA010000031.1:0-3608 GCA_039925865.1 Ignavibacteria bacterium | reverse complement strand
CCTCCCAGCCAGCTCGGAATGCGGTTACTTTTAGCTTTTGTTTTTTTTACATATGCAGTGGTTTCTCTGATATGAACTAATTCAAGTGTTCTTCCTGCAAATGAAAATACATCACCAGGTTTCAATTGTGTCAAAAAATTTTCTTCAATCGAACCGATCGAAGATCCTTTAAGATACTTTACATTCATACTGAGGTCGCTGACAATTGTTCCAATGGACATTTTATGGAACATTGCCTTTTTTTTATCAGTCACTCTGTATTTACCTTCTTCAAAATTTACTTTATTGTATTCATCGTAATTTTTTAAAACATCTCCGCCGGTCGTAATAAATCTCATTATCCATATCCATTCATCTTCACGTAATGTCTGATATGCAAATGTTGATCTTACCTCGCCATAAATTTCTTTCTGATCAAAACCTTCTCCGACAGCAAGTGTAACAAGATATTGGATAAGAACATCGTAAGGTTTTAACATCGGCTGCCTGTCTTCCACTGTTTCCGTACTCATAGCTTCTTTAAGCGCTGCACCTTCCACAAGCTCAAGAGAATGGGTTGGTACAAAATAAATTCTGCTGATCGCTTCCGGCCGGTGTCCGCTCCTGCCCGCTCTCTGCAAAAATCTTGCAACACCTTTTGGACTTCCAATTTGTATTACAGTATCTACAGGTCTGAAATCAACACCGAGATCCAGACTCGATGTGCATACTACCACTTTCAGTTTTCCGCTATGCAAAGTATTCTCAACCCAGGTCCGGATATTTCTGTCTATTGAACCGTGATGAAGTGCGATGACTCCCGCAAACTCAGGATAGTGTTCAAGTATTTTCTGAAACCAGATCTCAGTTTGTGATCGCGTATTTGTGAAAATTAAAGTTGATTTGCTTTGACGCAATATTGGAATGATCTTATGAAGCAGCTTAATTCCCAGATAACCTGCCCATGGAAACTTTTCCACCTCGTCCGGCAGCACTGAAGTTACTTCGATCTTTTTATTTATTTTAGCTCTTACAATTTTATTTTTATTACTGTCTGTTCCAAGCAATACTTCCATAGCTTCCTTTAAATTTCCAATGGTCGCCGAAACTCCCCAGACTCTTAGTTCTTTATTTATATTCTTAAGTCTGGATAATGCAAGCTCAACCTGCACTCCTCTTTTTGAGCCCAGCAGTTCATGCCATTCATCAATTACAATTGCCTTCAGCTCTTTAAAAAGTACTGTATTATCTTTTTGGGCAAGCATCAGGTGCAGGCTTTCCGGGGTTGTGATAAGTACTTCAAAAAGATTCTTCTTTTGCTTTGATTTTATTGCAGATGATGTATCGCCTGTGCGGGTGCTTACTTTCCAGGGAATTTCCATGTCTTCACATGTCTGCCTGATAGCTTTTTCGATATCCTTAGACAATGCTTTTAACGGAGTGATCCATAAAAGCTGAAGACCTTTTACTTTTTTTGTTTTATAATCATCGGGATTTTTTGCGATATAATCCAGCAAAACTCCGAACCACATCGCATAAGTTTTTCCGCTTCCCGTCGGTGCATTCAAAAGCCCGCTGTAACCCTTAATAAAATAATTCCAAACTTCCTTCTGGAAATCAAATGCCGCCCACTCTTTTGATGTGAACCAGTTGAGGACAACGTCCGTTGCGAAATTATTTTTCGATTTTGAATACAAGATGCCAGGTAACGTCTAATTGAACGGTATTTTATTAAATCTAAGTTTTATTTAAATTATAAAAATAATAAATAATATTTCAGCCATGCTAAAATCAATTAGAGCAAAAATAGATAAAGAAGGAAAAGTTAAACTTCTTGAACCAATTAATATTGAAGTCGACAAGTATGCGATTGTCACAATATTAGATGATGATATTGAGTGGGGCAATCCTCTATTCAACGAAACAGCTGTACTTAGCGAACCCTCTTTAACAAAATATTGGAGCCGTCCGGAAGAAGATGAAGCATGGAAAAATCTGTAGCCGGTGATATCATTGCGATCAATTACCCTTTCTCTGACCTAACTTCATTTAAAGCCAGACCGGCTTTGATCATTTCCAAAGCGAATAAAACTGAATTTATAATTTGCCAAATTACAAGCAAGGATTATGAAGAACCAGATGCAATTAAAATTGAAGAACAAGATTTATTTGAAGGCACTCTGCATAAGACAAGCTATGCACTCACCTCTAAATTATTTACGTCGGATTCAAAACTTTTTAAATATAAAATTGGCACATTAAATAAAATCAAATTTCACAAAGTAGTTTCCACTATAATAAATATTTTAAATAAAAATTTATCACAATAGCTTCTTTAAATTCTCAAGCGTATCCGCCTCTTCCATCTTTTTATCTTTTCTCCATCTTGAGATCCTCGGAAAACGCAGAGCAACTCCTGACTTGTGCCTGTTAGACTGTGCGATTCCTTCAAAAGCAATTTCAAATACAAGCTCAGGTTTTACAGTCCTTACCGGTCCGAATTTTTCAACAGTGTTCCTTTTTACAAAAGCATCTACTTGTTTTATTTCAGCATCAGTGAGTCCGGAATATGCTTTTGCAAATGACACAAGTTCACCGTTATCCCAAACCGCAAATGTATAATCGGTAAAAAGATCTGCCCTTCTTCCATGGCCTTTCTGTGCATAGATCAATACGGCATCAATGGTGTGCGGATCAATTTTCCATTTCCACCAGTCTCCTTTTTTTCTTCCTACCTGATAAGCTGAACTTCTTTTTTTCAGCATTATGCCTTCCGTCAATATCTCTCTCGATTTTTCTCTGATCTTTCTTAGTTCTTCCCAGTTATTAAAATCAATTTCTTCAGAAATCTTAAAATATTTTAAGCCTGAAAAACCTGATTCTAGACCGGATATTATTTTTCTCCTTTCTGTAAGTGACAGGTGCCTGACATCTTCTCCTTCATATTCAAGAATATCATAGATCATAAAAATTACGGGAGCATCTTTAAGAATTTTCTGAGTAATGTTTTTTCTCCCGATTCTTGTTTGAAGAAGATTAAACGGAAGTGGTGCATTTTCTGCATAGGTCATAATTTCACCATCTAAAACTATTCCTTCAGGTAAATAAGATTTTGCAGCCTCAAACTCAGGAAATTTTTCCGTAATAAGATCTTCACCTCTCGACCAAATGAAAAGTTCACCTTTCCTGTAAATCAGCTGGCCTCTTATGCCGTCCCATTTCCATTCAGCCTGCCATTCAGAAGGCTCACCTAGCGATTCGGGATTATCTTCTATTGAATAAGCCAGAAAAAAAGGATATGGTTTTGAAATTTCATCGTTTATATTTTCCCCGCTTAAAAGATCTTCAAAAGAAATTTTATCCGGATGCCAGCTTCCCATCAGACGATGTGAAATAATATTAGTGCTGATGTTTCCGGTTTGTGCCAAAGCATTTATAAAAGTTTTTTGCGAAACACCTGCCCTGAAACTTCCGGTGATAATTTTATTGAATACCAATTTCTCTTTCTGATTCAGGCTCTTCCATGCACTGATGATTTTTTCTTTTCTCTTGTCATCATTTACATTACTTATTTCTTCGATGTATGAGATCCATTCAGTAAGTGTTTTCTCAGAATTAACTTCCTGTTC
>JBDSYA010000030.1:0-7251 GCA_039925865.1 Ignavibacteria bacterium | reverse complement strand
AAGTCCCGTCGATATCGGACACGATCAATTTAATTCTGCTAAATCTTTTCTTTAGCTCATTTATGGATAAACTCAATCTGGATTTTCTGAAGTTTTACTGTTATGAAAAAAAACGAATCCCTCTGGGTGTTTGGAAAGGTACAATGATTAGATAAGACGGAAATTATTTTTTAAAATTGAAAATAATCAGAATACTAAAGACTTTCAAAGTATTTTGAAATAACATTAGGGATCATTTAATTAATTTTTAAATTTGGTTCTTTGTGTCAGCGTTTTTTCAATGCAGATTCGGGTTCCGGGATCCAATGATGAATACCGCCGGCGAGAGGATCATTGAATGTTGTCGGAACATTTCCTTTTATGGTCCTGTCTTTCCATGTATCATGTATAATACCATCATCTTCTCTTACCATGACAATACAATCTAAAACAGGGCAGATCAATGAACATAAATTACAGCCAACACAATTCTCTTCAATTATATAAGGCACTCTCGTTCCGTTATTCGATAATCCGATTGCCTGATGAGCTCCGTCCTCACAGGCTATATAACACAGCTGACATCCAATGCATTTTTCTTTATCGATCTTTGCAATGATCTTATAATCGAGATTTAAATTTTCCCATGTATAAATATTAGGCAATGCCTTTCCGACCATCTGATCAATTGTTTTAAAATTTTTCTCGGTCATATAAGTTTCCAGGCCTGCAGTCATTTCACGAATAATTCCAAAACCGTAATGCATTACTGCCGTGCAAACCTGCACTGTACTTGCTCCAAGCAATATATGTTCAACTGCATCACGCCAGTTTTCAATTCCTCCAATACCCGAAATAGGCAGGTTAACATCGGGATGCTGTGCACAGTTTTTCACCATGTTAAGAGCGATCGGTTTAACGGCCGGTCCGCAATATCCGCCATTAGTACTTTTACCGTCAACGATAGGGTATGGAACGAAATTATCAAGATCAACTCCCACAATACTTTGAATAGTATTGATGAGAGAAATAGCATCACCGCCTCCAAGTTTTGCTGCAATTGCTGGCTCGGTAATATCTGAAATGTTTGGAGTAAGTTTTACTATGACAGGCTTTGTTGCAACTTCCTTAACCCATCCCACTATCAGCTTTAAAATATCAGGCTCCTGTCCAACTGCGGAACCCATTCCTCTTTCACACATTCCGTGAGGACACCCGAAGTTTAATTCCAATCCGTCAGCCCCGGCATTCTCAGCATCTTTTACTATCTGATGCCAGTCTTCACGCGACTCTACCATTAGTGAAGCGATCACTGCGTGATCCGGAAAATATTTTTTAACTTCTTCAATTTCTCTTAAATTATCTTTAAGCGGCCGGTCTGTTATGAGTTCGATATTATTGAATCCTATCATTCGGCTGTCACGGTAATTAACGCTTCCATATCGACTCGATACATTGACTATAGGTACACCAAGTGTTTTCCAAACAGCTCCGCCCCATCCGGCTTCAAAGGCTTTCATCACCTGATAGCCTGAATTTGTTGGCGGCGCGGATGCGAGCCAGAATGGATTAGGTGATTTTATTCCAGCAAAGTTTACTGATAGATCAGGCATGTTATTATTTAAAATTTATGATCGGTTCTACCACTGATTCACAGTTTTTAAAAAAATATATTTAAAAAACTCTGACAAATTTGTGGTTAATAATTCTTAAAGGATCTTTTTTCCCAAGCCCCTAGCTTGGTAAAGTTAATTGACTTTTTAAACAACCGTTAATTTTCTTGCAAATAATTATGTATACTTCCTGCAGCTTTCGTGGCATCTGCAACTGCATTTACAACTTCCTCACCTCCGCTAACCATATCTCCCGCCGCAAAGAATTTTGGGTTTGTAGTCTGATAAGTTTCTTTATTAATAATTATCCTTCCCTTATCATCAAGCTCATTTCCTGAAATTCTTTTTAAGATCTCCGTGTGTTTTGCCTGTCCCGTAGCTTTAATGACCATATCGCAATGTTCTATGAATTCACTACCAATTATATTTTCTAATTTTCCATTATCCATGTGAGTTCTTATAAATTTCACACCTTCAACTTTTCCGGATCCGAAAATTTCTAAAGGAGAAACATTAAACATTGCTTCTACACCGACTTTTTTGGCAAGTTCATATTCAAAATCATATGCTCCCATTTCTTCTTTAGCTCTCCTGTATGCAAGTATAACTTCTTCCGCTCCCATCCTTGCTGACTCTGAAGACGCATCCATAGCAGTATTGCCGCCTCCGAGAACAATTACTTTTCTTCCGGTATTTACATTTTCATTATTCATTCTCAGATCAGCAATAAATTCAACAGCACCAATGCAATTTTCAAGATTTTCACCTTTGATAAAAATATCAGATGTTTGACCCAGTCCCATTCCTAAAAATATAGCGTCATATTTTTTTTCCAGTTTATTAAAATCTTCTTCACTCTTTACCGGAGAATTATAAAATACTTTATACCCAAATTGATTTTCAAGATATTCCATCTCATCAAAAACTTCACCATTTGTAATTTTGTATGGCGCAACTCCGTAAACAGTCAGCCCTGAAGGTTTTTCTTTTGCTTCAAATATTTCCACTTCATAGCCAAGCTGTCTGAGTTCGCATGCGCATGATATACCGGCCGGACCTGCTCCGATGATCGCAACTTTCTTTCCATTTGATTTTCCCTGCTGATAAAATTGTTTATTTTCTCTGATGGCTTTTGATGTTGCAAAACTTTGCAGTCTTCCTATCTCGATCGGTTTCACTTCCTGCAAATTATATACACAAGCACCTTCACAAAGAACTTCAGTCGGACAAACTTTCCCGCATGCGTATCCGAAATAATTAGAATCATAAATTGTTTTTGCTGCTCCAAAAACATTTGCAGAGTTAATCTGTCTTATGAATAACGGTATGTCAATTTGTGTCGGACAGGCACTTATACAGGGAGCATCATAGCAGAATAAGCACCTCGAACTTTCATAATACGCCTGAGTTTCGTTCATCAGGGGTTTTATCTGTGCAAAGTTCTTTTCAAATTCGGCTTCAGTTGTCGGTATGTTAAATTCCTGCATCTAATTTTATTTTAATAAAACCATTTTCTTACCTCGATGAAATTTTCCGTTTCCAATTGATAAAAAATAAAGACGACTCGGTGAGTTAGATGCTGCGAATTTATATTTGTACGAAGCATAAAAACAAACCCGATTATAAAAAATATTGTAAGAATAATTTTAAAAATATTACAATTCCGTCATCTTCTCATAAGTCTCAGGTCTTCTGTCTCTGAAGAACTGCCACGTCGATCGGACTTCATCAATCATATCAAGATCAAACTCTGCTACGAGAAGTTCATCATGATCTTCCGATGCCTGCGCGAATATTTGTCCGCGCGGATCAACAAAATAAGACGAACCGTAAAACTTCCCGAGATTCCATGGCTTCTCCGTTCCGACCCGGTTTATGCAGCCCATAAAAAATCCGTTTGCTGCTGCGTGAGCAGGCTGTTCGAGTTTCCATAAATATTGCGAAAGCCCCGCAACTGTTGCCGATGGATTGTAAACAATTTCAGCACCGTTCAAACCCAGTATCCTTGCGCCTTCAGGAAAATGACGATCATAACAAATGTAAACTCCGACTTTGCAATACTTAGTCTGAAAAACCGGATAGCCGAGATTGCCCGGCTTGAAAAAAAATTTTTCCCAGAAACCCGATGTATGAGGAATATGATTTTTTCGGTACTTGCCCAGATAACTTCCGTCTGCATCGATCACAGCCGCAGTGTTATAAAGAAATCCCGCCTTTTCTTTTTCATAAATAGGAACGATCATTACCATATTATATTTCTTCGCGTACTCCTGCATCTTTTCAACTGTAGGACCGGGTACCGCCTCCGCAGATTCATACCATTTTTTATCCTGTCCCGGACAGAAATACGGAGTATTAAATATTTCCTGCAGGCATAATATCTGAACGCCGTTCTTGCCGGCGTCTTCTATGTATGGTATGTGTTTATCGATCATAGCATCGACAATTTCCTGAATTGTACCTTCCCCTTCCGTTTTGGGAAGACTCATCTGAATTAAACCTGATTTTATTTTTCTTGACATTAAATTTCTATTAATTAAAAAGTAAAAACAGAACTGTGTTGACTGATCACATACGTAATGATTGTAATCATTTTCAATTGGAGCAAACAACACAAAGTTAAATTACTTAATATTGCAGTTATTAGATACCTTCGTCCTGATGCTTTGCAGATCAAATATTAGTAAGACACTAATTTATTTTACAAGAATCATTTTCCTGGATTCAACATGTTGGCCGTTTGCCGTCAGTGAATAAAAATAAACACCGCTGCTGATACCGGAAGAATTAAAATTATATTGAAGTTCTTTACGGCCCGCTGTATAGAAAGCGTCATTCAAAACTTTTACAACAAGCCTTCCGCTAATGTCATAAACATTAAGATTTAAGTTTGCATTTTTTCTCAGATCAAATCTAAATGTAGTTGAAGGGTTAAAGGGATTTGGATAATTTTGCTGAAGCCTGAAATCTTCGGCCAGGAAATTATAAAAATTACGTGCTTTTATAACCGCTGCATCTGCATCCACAATACCCCATCCTATCCTGTTATTTGGATTTAAATTGTTTCCTGCTGTCGACCTCAATATATCTCTTACTTCAATGGGAGAAAGATCCGGATTTGCTGAAAGTATTAATCCGCAAACACCGGCGATCATAGGACATGAAAGTGAGGTGCCAAATGATCCGCTTGAATATCCGGTATTTCCAGCGCCGACTCTTGCACAGTAATTGAATCTGCCTAATGCCATTACATCAGGTTTTATTCTTCCGTCTGTAGTCGGGCCTACTGAGGAAAATGCTGACCAGTCAAGATTTGTATTAACAGAACCAACGGTAATAACACTGTCACCATCAGCGGGAGCGCTTAATGTATTGTGGGTTGAATTGAAGCCCGCATTCCCTGATGAGATTACAACAATAATACCTTTGCCCACTGCCAGGTCTGCAGCTTTCGTAATGCGCGCCGTATTTCCGTCCATTGATTCCCAGGTATATGAATATTCTTCATAAGGAGCTTCAAATGTTGTGTAACCCAGTGAACATGTAATTATATCAGCACCCAGACTGTCTGCCCATTCTGCTGCAGCGATCCAGTTATCCTCTTCAAGAGGAGTTTCACTTTGCGTATTTTCAGTTTTAGCAAGGATGTATTTAGCATCAAATGCAGGAGAAATCAGAAATCCCGGATCATAACCTGCTATCAGCGAAAGAGTAAGAGTACCGTGGAAACCCTGACCCAGTCTGCCTGTGCCATCAGCTACAATCGTATCACCGTTAACAAAATCATAAGTTCTTAATCCGTTTGAGATCATTCGTGCAAAACACGGATGCTGCAAATTATCAAAGCCTGCATCGAATGATGCGATGAGAACACCATTACCGCGATTTCCCGATTGATGAACGGGAATAATATTTATTATTGAATCCTGAACAATTGAAGGACCATACTCCTCAGTATTTACATTGTCAGTATAATTTTGATTAACACTTCCGTTATCATCAATATTTTCAATCCGATCATATTTACCTTTGTATTTCACAACCAGCTCAGCCTTCTTCACAAAATTTTTCTTTATTAAACTTTGGATCTGAATTTTATTTGCGTAACAGGAAACAGAATTGAACCACTTCGATTTTTGTTTGATGTTAATTCCTAAATTAATGATCTCCGAAATATATTCACTGCTCAAAGGAAGGTCGCTTACATCCGCTATACTGCTGCTTTTAACCCGCTTCACTCTTCTTTCAATAGATTCTTTTGTCAGGAAAATTTCCGGATGTGAAAGCATTCTTTCCGAATTTGTACCTTTGTCATTAAAAAAGATCCAGACCAGCATTAATTCATCCGGCTGGTTAGAGTCCATCTCCTTAGAAAGTTTTTGTCCAATCTTAGAATCCTGTGATCCAAACCCGTTAAATACAAATACAGTAATCAATGAAACTACAAATATGCCGATTGGAGAAATTGATTTTGATGTTTTCATGATCTTAATATTTTAAAGATTTGGTTGTAAGACTTAACTGAATATAGTTTACATTAAAAAATATAACTATGAAAAAAATTTAAATTGAAAAATTTCTCTTTACGGTTATTTAATCAGTATCATTTTTTTTATATCTGAAAAATTATCTGATATAAGTTTATAATAATATACACCACTCGGGAGATCGCTTCCGTCAAATTCGATTTGATAACTTCCCGGTGCGAGACTGTTGTTTAAAAGATTGGAAATTTCCCTGCCAAGAGAATTGTAAATTATAAGCTTTACGTTCAATGAAGGATATGATCCATTTTGCGGAATTACAAATTTGATTTTTGTAACCGGATTGAACGGATTAGGATAATTTTGATCTAATACAAATTTTTCAGGTATTAAAATATTATTATTACTTCCTGTTCCGGTTATATTTCTGGCAAGTTTCAAAGCTTCCCAGCAATTTATCAGACCCCAACCTCTTCTCCTGTTAGGAGCAAATGAGCTGTCAGCAGTCTGTGTAAGCACCTGTTTCATTTGCATTGGAGTAAGATTACGATTACCGGATAAAATTACGGCGCACACTCCGGCAGTCATTGGACAAGAGTATGATGTTCCGCTTCCTGAACTGTAGCCTGTGTTTCCTGGACCTGATTGTGCAACTATATTTCCATTACCTAGTGCAACTACATCAGGTTTTATTCTTCCGTCAACAGTTAAACCGACTGAAGAAAAACCTGAACGTTTTTTGTCAGAGTTTACCGATCCAACTGCTATCACGCTGTCTCCGTCTGACGGAGCTCCTAAAGTATTATGTGTGGAATGAAAGCCTTCGTTGCCTGCTGAATTGCATACGATAATCCCTTTATTAACTGCGAGATCTGCTCCTATTGTTATCAGACAACTATCGCCATTCATCCACTGCCAGTCATAAGAATGTGATGAGCCTTGATCCATGCCTATATATCCGAGTGAACTTGTAATAATATCTGCACCAAGACTGTCTGCCCATTCGGCTGCTGCGATCCAGTTATCCTCTTCAAGTGGTGTTTCGCTTTCAGTATTTTCAGTCTTTGCCAATAAATATCTGGAGCGGAATGCAGGTGAAATTAGATTGCCCGGTTTGTATCCGGCAACCAAAGATAAGGTCTGAGTACCGTGTGATCCTTCACCCATCTGTCCGA
>JBDSYA010000029.1:0-14795 GCA_039925865.1 Ignavibacteria bacterium | reverse complement strand
AACAAGTGGAGGAGTTAATTTTTAATTTTATCCCAAGATAGAATTATCTACAAATTTATTCTTTCATAATCCCAAATAAAAACATAACCGAAAGGAGAAATGCAATGAAAAAGCTAATTTTACTAGTATGCTTTTTAGTTCCATCAATTTTTACATCTACCGGATTATTCGCTCAGTTTGTCGAGGAAAATTTTGATTATCCGGTAGGAGACCCAATAACACTTCATGGTTGGACATCAAATGGAAACCCCAATGCTCTTCTTGTTGTTGCCCCCGGTTTAGAATTTCCCTGTTATGTAGGATCAGGTATTGGCAATGCTCTTGCTCTAAATACAAACGGACCTGATGCATCCAAGTTTTTGTCCAGTAAGATAACTAGCGGAAGCGCTTACGTTTCATGTATGGTTAGATTTTCTGCTGCTCAAACCGGAGATTATTTTCTCAGTTTAGGTGATTCAACTACCAATTTTAGTAGTGAAATTGGTAGAGTTTATGCAAAAGATTCGGCAGGTAAGATTGCATTCGGTCTCAATAAAGCAGGCAACAATAATGAAATCTATACTCCGGCTCAGTATTTTCTAAATACAACTTATGTAGTGCTTTTAAAATATACTTTTGTTCCCGGGGCTAATAACGACCTTGTAAGTTTATTTGTGTTTAATGATTGCCCACCGTTATTCGAACCATTGCCGACGTTAGGACCTATGGGATTAGGGATTAACGACCTTCCTCATGTTGGAAAAGTTACAGTAGTTCAGGGGGCAGCATCAAAGGCACCAACTCTGATCATTGACGGAATTTATGCTGATCGCTCTTATGAAAATAGTGCTCTACCTGTGGAGCTTACTTCTTTTTATTCTAATGTTGTAAGCAGAAACGTTGTACTAAAATGGACAACAGAAACAGAAATTAATAACTCAGAATTTATCATTGAGAGATCTTTAGTTAATGGTGAGTGGTTAATGATTGGAAATGTCTCCGGTAACGGAACGACATCTTCATCTCATAGCTATTCATATACTGACAGAGGATTAAATTCCGGAAATTATAACTATAGATTGAAGCAAATAGATTATAATGGAAATTTTGAATATTTCAATTTGAGCAATGAAGTTGTGATTGGAATACCTGAATCATTTAATTTAAGTCAGAATTATCCTAATCCATTTAATCCTTCAACAAGAATTGATTACGATATAAATGTTGACGGTAAAGTAAGCTTAAAATTATTAGATATGTCAGGAAAAGAAGTTGCATCATTGGTTAATGAAATTCAAACAGCAGGTTATTATTCAATAATACTCAACGCTGATAATCTTTCAAGCGGAATATACTTTTACACTATCAATGTTGCGGGTTCAGGTAAAAATTTCCTGATGACAAAGAAAATGATGCTGGTAAAATAATATCACGAACTAAATTATCGGTTTTAAGATGTGAGGCGTTTAACACATTTAGCCGGGAGGAAATATTCTCCCGGCTTTTTTTTTGGTATCCATATAAAATAAATATTCATGATTACCTCTATTCAGGATGTTAAATAAATTTTTACTGGGAAAGAAAATGATATAACGCAAAATGCACATTTGAGTTTGGTTAGATATATATTGGCAATTAGAAGGGATGCCATCCCTATTATGATCTTAGATCAAAAAGTGTAAAAAATTAACGGATAATTCAACAAATTGAAAAATAAAACTTAATGACTATTACTTTTCTTCCTTCAGATTTCTGTTCATTAGCATCTTAGTGGCGAGATGAGGATCTTTATCTTTGAAGAGTATATTAAATACCTGATGAGTTATTGGTAGTTCTATATTTAGTTTTTTTGAAAGTTCATAAGCCGACCTCGTCGTAGCAACTCCTTCGGCCACCATTTTCATATCTTTTAAAATTGCTTTCAGATTTTTTCCTTTACCTATTTGTTCACCCACGCTTCGGTTCCTTGAATGTTTAGAGGAACATGTAACTATAAGGTCACCGATCCCCGACAAACCGAAAAACGTTTCACGTTTTGCCTTCAGCTTAAGACCGAGACGCATGATCTCGTTGATCCCTCTTGTCATAATGGCAGATTTAGTATTATCACCGTAACCCGCACCATCAGACATCCCTGCGGCTATTGCGATGACGTTTTTCAAAGCTCCGCCAACTTCCGTGCCGATCAGATCATCGTTTCTGTAAACTCTGAAATAATCATTGGAAAAAACCTTTTGTACAATTTTAGATTTTCGGTCATCCTCACCTGCGCAAACAACGGCTGTCGGGATCTTTCTAGACACTTCTTCTGCATGCGATGGACCGGAGAGTGAAAGTATATTATTTCTTTTTGCCCTCTTAAAAATATCAAGTAAAATATCTGAAACAAGCAGGTTAGTTCCGTTTTCAATCCCTTTACTGACGCATACAAGTAAACTGTTTTTGAAATCAAAATTGTTGAGTGCGGCAAGGCTGTTACGAATGAATTGTGTCGGGGTGGCAATTACTAAAATGTTTTTTCCATTAGCAGCAAAGCCAAGGTCATTAGTTATGGATATTGATTTGGGAATTTTTATTTTAGGAAGGTAGTAAAAATTTTCTCTGTATTCGCTGAGAGTTTTTGAATATTCTGTATTAAACTCCCATAAAGTAACATCATGACCATTCTCATTTAATAATATGGAGAGTGTAGTCCCCCATCCACCTGCGCCAAGCACAGCAATTTTCATCTCTTATGTTAAGATTTTCCGAATGGCGCTTTGATCCTGAACAGACGGATCAGCCAAAGCTTATCAAAGCGATTTTCATTTCCGTTAAGCAGTCTTTTAATATTTTCACGATGGTTATATATCAGCAGAAGTGAAATTCCTATACTGAAAAAGATCAGAGTTTTATATCCGTATATTTCAACTTTAAAAATATTTTCCCTGATAAACATGCTGACCGGGAAAAAAAATGAAGCAACAATTGAACCTAAAGAAACATATCCGGAAAACAGAACTGTCACGACAAAAAATCCTACACTAATACCCACATCAACGGGAGCAAGCGAGATCAGCATACCAAGAGCAGTATTAATCCCCTTTCCGCCTTTGAAATTAACAAATACGGAAAATGTATGACCAAGCACTGCACTTATACCTGCGATGATCTTCAGAACTGTAATATCTTCGAAAGGGGTATAATTTGTAAAGGGAAGGTTTGAGTAAAATATATTTGTTACCACCAAAACAGCAATCAATCCCTTTGAGATATCTATGGATTGAACAATTATACCAAGCGGTATTCCAAGAACTCTAAAAGCATTGGTTGAACCAAGATTTCCGCTCCCGAAATTCCTGATATCTATTTTTTTAAAAATTTTGCCAATGATCAGAGCTGTCGGAATTGCTCCAATAATGTAGCTTACTGCAATCAGACCTATCAGATTTAACATAATATAACTTAGTTGTTACAAATTTAAAAAGAAATTCAAGACTGAGATTCAGTTAGTTGGTAAGAATTTCTTTTTTTGTTTTCAGAATATTTTTTGCGAAGACATTGTCTAGTTCAAATATCTGATTGCCATCTGAAACTTTTAAAAAATATTTAGAGGATGTTGTATCTGATTTTAAGAACATCAAAGTTGTTTTGTTACCCCAGTCAATATTAAGTACATTGCTGAATTTTGTCTGATCCGAAAATGTAGTGTCTTTAAATCCGGTAGTTTCAAATTTTTCAAGAAGACTCAGCACACCATCGAAACTTTTACCGACTGTATCCTGCCCGATCGAATATTTACCTGTTGAATCTCTTTTTACGATAAAACTTTCAGCATCCGAAATATATTCGATTGAATTAACGGCCTGTTTAGGAATCGCTACTATGCCTTTGTCCCGCCAGTCATTTAAAGGTTTTATAAAATCAATTCTTTCAATATTGTCTGCAATATAAATATTGTCTGAGTCCATTTTCTTTATATGTGAAGATTGACCGGCTGAAGCTCCTCCCAGTAAAAATTTACCTTTGAGAACTCCGCTTTCATAAACTGAGATTTCCGCTTGTTCTGAATCTTTAAATCCATAAGTATCTTTCTTTGCTGGATTAGTAGAAATAATGCTCTCGATCTTCATATTTTTCAAAGACGAAACTATCTTTTCTACAAATGCCGAATTAACATTATATTCATAAGGTGATGTTGCTCTCCACTCACCTGTCGATTTTGATAAAACAAGTTCTCCTTCTAAATTTTTTATCTCAATTTTATCTACCTTTGAAGAGTCAAGCTCAAAAAGTTTTTTTTCTTTAAGTTCGTAACTTGAAGTTTTGTCTCCTCTGTCAGATGTAAGAAAATACGCAGCGATCAGTAACACTGCAAGAATTCCCAGGTATAAATATGTTTTGCTGCTTTTCATTTTTTAAAATTTATTATTTCAATTGTAAATTTCTTTTCTTTTGTTTCTTTTGATTCCATTTGTATAAACCTACCATCAAAACTAATGCCGGAGGGAAAATAAGATTGAAATATTTTAAGAACTTTTTTGTTCCGTCTGAAGTCTCTTCAATTGGAGCTTCTGAGGAAGTTTTTGTTCTGATCTCGGCAAGGCCGACATCATCCATAAGATAATCAACCATGTTAACGAAAAAGGTTAAATTTTCTTTTGGCGGTTTGTTTTCTTCATTTGCAAAATCGCCGTCTCCAATTGCTATTATCTTTGCATCTTTTGTAGACTCGCTGAGCCTTGTGCCTGTGTACTGAACCCAGCCCTGAGAGGTATCAGATGGCATCTCCTTGCCTCCGTAAAAACTTTTATATCTGCCGCTATATATTGCGCCGACAGTAAATCCTTTCTGATTAAATAATGTATCGGCTGCTTTCTTCGTCAGGTTTTGAAATTGTTCAAGGTTAAGAAAAAAGAAATCTTTTACCTGCCCTGACTTATCGGATGTTACCAGTAAAGGAGTTATCTGGAGATTTTTTCCATTTGCAACGCTTGTGTCGATCGAACTCGAAAATGTAAGAACTACGCTTTTTATATTTTTAAATGCCGGGTTGTCTTTTGCAATATTTGTTATCACGGGGAAGAAAGGATAATTGACTGAAATTGGAAATCCTATCTGAGACTGAACCTGAACAGCTGAACATTGAATGTCTCTTATGAGGTCTGAATTTATTCTTACACCATAGCTGATCATCAGATCATCAAGATTTGTCTTTATTTCATTTCCCATGACAACCTGCTGCTGAAAATTAGGTGTGATCTTATCTATCAGGAAAGCAACATTGCCGCCGTTCATTACAAACTGGTCAAGTTTGAACTTTGAACTTTCTGAAAATTCATTTTTAGGACCCATTATTATTAAAGTCGTTATTGCAGGATCAATAGCACCGGTAATATTAAGATCGACCTGAGTAACATCATATTGCTCACTTAAAACTGATTTTATCTGCGCCTGCTTGTTAAAATCTACTTCTCCCTGACCTGAGACAAAGCCAACTTTTTTCTTTGTCAAAGTATTCATCTTCTTGATTAGATTGGTGATCTCATACTCCAGGTTATCAGCAGACTGAACTACAGGAATAACTTCCTGTTTGCCTCCGTAAAGAAAAACCAATCCAAGGTAAGCTCTCTTCACTTCCAGTTTATCGTTATCCATTGCCTGTATCTGAACCGGCTGTATACCATATTTCTGCGCTTCTTTATCAAGCTCGTTTCCTTCCCCTTCGCCTTCAGAAGTCGGATTTAAAAATTCATAATTAAGATTTCCTTTGGAATATGATCTGTAATCATCAAGAATATCCTGAACCTGTCTTCTTAAATTATTGTAAGGCGGAGGCATGTTATTGCTGAAGTAGGCTTTGACAAGGATCTTGTCATCAAGATTAGAAACGATGTCCTTACTGACAGGTGATAATGTATAACTGTTGTTCTTTGTCAGGTCAACCCTTGTAAAAACTCTTTTCGCGATGACATTTATTACAACTATAATTCCTATTATTATCGCTACTTTTATTATTGCGTCTTTCTTATTCATTTAAGTTAAATTTTTATTCCTGAAATTATATAAAATGTTTCAACTACCATCTTCGGCTTTCAAGTGATGTTTTTGTCAATAAAATAAAGATGGTAATTCCGCTTAGATAATAAATTATATTTCTTGAATCTAAAACTCCTCTTGCAATATTGCCAAAGTGATAATCAATGCTGATATATTCAAGGATTGAGGCAAGTGATGTGGGAAGAAACATTAAAACTTTGTTAAGAAGAAATAATGCAAACACCATCAGAAAACTAATAATGAATGCAACTACCTGGTTTTCAGTAAGAGATGATGCAAAAATGCCGATGCCGATATAAATTCCGCTCATCAGGAGCAGCCCGATATAGGCTCCGATTATTGCGCCCATATCTACTTTGCCCAAAAATGTCAGGCTAATCACATATATAAAAGTAAATGCCAGAGCAATCGCCGTTAAAGCCAGTGCAGCCAGAAATTTACCTACTACAATATCTGTATCTGAAATAGGTTTGGTCAATAGCAGTTCGATCGTTCCTGATTTTTTTTCCTCCGCAAATGTCCTCATGGAGATCGCAGGTATAAAGAAAAGGAATATAAAAGGTATGATGTCAAATACATTTCTCATGGTCACAAACCCGCTGAGAAACAAACTGCTTGTAAAAAACCATCCTGTTATTATCAGGAATACCACCAGCACAATATAGGCGACAGGTGAATTGAAATACGACCTTAGCTCTTTTTTAAAAATCGTTAAAATGTTTTTCATATAAAATTTAAAGTTTCACTTATTTAGAAGTTGTTAATTGTCTGAAAATATCTTCGAGGGATGTTTCTTCCTGATGCAAACCAAGTATGACCATATTCATTGATACAACTTTTCTGAATATATCTTCTCTCACATCTTCTCCTTTACTTCCTGAAAGGCTAAAATGAATTGACTGATCATCTTCTTTTGAAATTCTGGCTTTTTCAATATTTCTTATGGAAGACATTGCTTTCAAAACCTGTTCTTTATCGAAAGAATCTTTTTTTAATACAAGGCTGATAAGCACCTGTCCTTTGAATTTATCCTGCAATGAATCCGGAGTTCCGTCTGCAACTATTTCACCTTTATTAATTATAAGTACACGGTCACAAGTTGCTTCTACTTCCTGAAGAATGTGTGTAGATAAGACAAGCGTCTTTTGTTTACCAAGCTGTTTTATAAGTTTTCTGATTTCAATGATCTGATTAGGATCAAGCCCCGATGTAGGTTCATCAAGTATCAGCACTTCAGGCTCATGGATCATTGCCTGTGCAAGCCCGACTCTTTGTTTGTATCCTTTTGACAATTCACCGATATCTTTATGCTGTACATCTCCAAGACCGCAGACGTCAACCATCTTCTTCAATGATTTAGTCATTTCGGATTTCGGAACTGATTCAAGCTCTGCTGCATATTCCAGATAATCCAGGACATTCATATCCAGGTATAAAGGATTCTGCTCAGGCAAATAACCTATTTTCCTGCGCACCTCCATTGACTTTTCCTGTGTGCTAAGATCATTAACATAGATCTTCCCGGCGGAAGGTGTAAGATAAGTTGTTATCATCTTCATAGTTGTAGATTTTCCGGCACCGTTAGGTCCCAGAAATCCAACGATCTCACCCGTATTTATTTCAAATGAAATATTATTTACAGCAGCCTGCTGTCCGTAATATTTTGTTAAACCTTCTACTTTAATTGACATATTTGTTTTTAATACTGCAAAAATAATTTTAGTGAAAAAATTTTCAAACCCGCTTAAACATTACTGCAACCACCTCACTGATTTATTATTCTATACTTTATTGACCATTGATTATTGACTATTGACCATTGATTATTGACTATTGACCATTGACTAACCTACTTTTGACCCGTAATTCTCTTCATAATATTTTTTATACTCACCACTCATAACTTTCTGCCACCAGTCCACATTTTTCATATACCATTGCACAGTTACTTCAATGCCGGTTTCAAAATCATACTTCGGGCTCCACCCGATCTCGGACATTATCTTCGTTGAGTCTATTGCATATCTTCTGTCATGTCCGGGCCTGTCTTTTACATACTGGATCATCTCTTCGCCCTTGTCGAGTTTTTTTAGGATCAGTTTAACGATGTCAATGTTATACCATTCATTATTTCCCCCGACATTGTAAATATCTCCATCTTTTCCTTTATGTAAAACTTCCAAAATGGCGGAGCAGTGATCCTCTACATGTAACCAGTCTCTTACATTTTTTCCGTCACCGTAAACGGGAAGCTTCTCTCCGTTGAGCGCTTTGGCGATCATAAGCGGGATAAGCTTTTCGGGAAACTGATAAGGGCCATAATTATTTGAACACCGGGTTATTAAAATAGGTAATTTAAATGTGTGATAAAAAGCATTGCACAACAGATCAGCTGAAGCTTTGCTCGCTGAATAAGGGCTGTTAGTAGTTATAGGAGTTTTTTCTGTGAACTTTATCTCAGGCTTGTCTTCGGGAAGCGAGCCATAAACTTCATCAGTCGAAACCTGTAAAAACTTTTCAACTTCATAGTCCTTTAAAACTTCAAGCAGCACATGCGTACCCATTACATTGGTATTAATAAATTCTTTCGCTCCAATTATGCTTCTGTCAACATGTGACTCGGCAGCGAAGTTGACTATCGTATCAATATGGTTTGCCCGAACAGCTCTTTCAACTTCCTCCTTATTACAAATATCGCCTTTAATGAATTTATATCTGTCATTAAACTCTACATCAATTAGATTTTCAAGATTGCCTGCATAAGTCAGCTTATCAAAATTTACAATATTATAGTCATAATTGTAAAGAGCATGTTTGACAAAATTACTGCCTATAAAACCTGCACCACCGGTCACAAAAATATTCTTCATATATTATCGGGTAAACAATCCCACGTTAATTCCAAAATTAAGATTAAATCCATCAGCCTTTATACCCGTAGGTGCGTTTGTTACAGGAATATTGTTATCAACTTTCCAGTCATTGTTCGCAGAAAATAAATATCCTGCATTCAGCTTTGCATACATGAATGATGTTACAAAAACTCCGAATCCGATTTGTGGCTGTACAGAATAAAACCTTACACTCAATTTTCGTGAAATATTCTGAGTGCTTCCGCCAATTTCTCCAAAAATATTATTCCAGTTTCCAAATCCTGCAGTGTTTTGATACAGATCAATGTTGAGTTTGCCGGTTGAAAGAATGGTGCCAAATGTTAATTCAACTTTTTTTCCAAAATGCTGAACATATTCAAATGAAACACCTCCGGAACCATAAGAATAATAAACTGTCTTAGTAATATTATCAGCTGTTGTAATTTGTCTTTTGGAAGTAAAGCCTGTTCCTGATCCTCCAAGTCTGAGCCATGTCAGGCCTTTGATTGGAAGTTCAATAAATCCTCCGCCTCCTAAAATGAGAAAGCCATCTTTCGGAAATTCAGGGACGCCTATTTTTCTCATTTCGACGTTAAGATCATCTGTATTATTAAATTGCCAGCCGATAGTTGGTCCGCCTGCGATTGAGAATCTTGGAAAAAGCTGTGAGTAAGATGTGTTGTACTGACATATTGACGAAATGACAATTAAAACAATTAACCCTAATTTCAATAGTTACAGAATTTTATTTAATGATTACGAAGTTCAGAAAATATGAATTTTTATTAGAACGTTTTTTTTGAAGTCATCTAAACTAACGATTTTTGTATTGGAATGAAAGTAAATAAATTGTCAGTTGAGTTCTTCCTAAGTATACATTTTTGTGATCGCATTTTACCCATAGCACCTAACTAATTCAAATATTAAGCCATTAACTAAATTAACATATGTTATGATGGGATTTTTTAATATGCCGTCATTTTATTTTGAATAATTATTTACAATTATAAAACTATTGTGAATACAGTTGCAACCAAAAATATTCTTTTAACAATAATATAATAGAAGCTATCTAACAATACCTCGTCAATATCAGAAACCAAATTAAAAATATTAAACAACTCAGGAATAGTGCGAACACAGGGGTTAAGACCTGCCAAAACATTCTTTGTCTTTTGATATATAAATAAGGTTCAACTATTGAAGCGATCACGAGCGGAATTGGAAAACCGATAAAAATAAAAGTGTAAATCCACTCGGGAGGACTTTTTGTACATCCGAATATAAACACTGATACCATTAGAATAGCAAGCGATGTAACTCCGGCAGCTAAAAAAAGCATGATGATGCCAATTGCAATACCGAATCCTATTCGATTTTTGTCAGAAGAAATTTGCGGTTCCAATAAATTTTTTTGAATGAGAACTTACATTAAGTGAAATTTTTTGAAAAAAATTTTGATAGAAATATTAAAATTTATTTCCCAAAAACTTTTTCACGCGGAGAAAACTTTTCTACTTTATTTTTTACAGGCTTTTGTACCATTAAATAATCATAAACTGCTCCGAGATCACTGTCAGTGGCAGTAGCGAAAAAAGTCCAGGGCATTATTGAATTAAATTCTCCATCCTTTAAATTAACATTTTGAATTTCCGGTTTTAAATATGATCTGAATCTTTCTATGAATTGTTCCTTTGTCCAGCTGCCTATCCCGGTTTCTTTATCAGGAGATATGTTTGCAGATCTTTCTATACCGCCCTTTGGATTTGGAAATTCTGTTCCTCCAGAAAAAAGTTTTTCCTCAATAAATTCACCTTTGTCCATGGTGCTGTGACAAAACTTGCAGGATATTGCGTAATATTCTCCAAGCGAGATCTTATTATTTTCAGCCGGACGTTTTCCAAATTTAGGCTCTTCAGGGATAGTTCTAAAAATCAGATTCACGGGAAAATTCAAGTCGTGAGCGGGAACTTCATTCTTGATGGGTGAAAGTGTTTTAATATATGCTATGATAGCTTTAATATCTTCTTCATCCATCTTTCCATAAAACTTATAAGGCATCATAGGACCAAGTGCATTACCATCCTTATCTATTCCTGACGTAATTGCGCGAAAAATCTCACCGTCAGTCCAGCTGCCTATCCCGGTTTCTTTATCTGAAGTAATATTTTTTGCAGGAACAGATCCTGCCCCTTCACCATAATCAACACCACCGGCACCTTCACTTCCCGGAATAACCGGACCACCAAATTTATTATAGTCTCTTTTTGAATGACAGTCCGTACATCCTGCAAAGCTGTTTGCAAGATATTTTCCCCTCTCGATCATTTCCGGTGTCGATGATATTTTGATATCTCTCACAGGAATAGCTTTCGGAAATTGAGTCATCATATATGCATATCCGACAAAAGCCAAAAACAGTATTAAACTAAAAATTATTGAAGCCACTTTGAAAAATTTCTTCATAACGATTATTATATTTAATTAATTAAAAAAATTTTATCATTTAACTTTTTCCTGTTTTGCAAATATAATACTGTCAGGGGAATCGCAAAAGGGTAAATTGTCCAGATCGTCCTTCCGTCTGCCCATGCTGAAAAAAATGAGTATATATATAATGCTATTGATGTCATGAATCCAATGTAAAAGTATGAATATGTTTTCACTTTTTCAGCAGAAAATTTAAAATAACTTATTATTGCAAGGATACCCGGAATGCCAAGTGTGATAATAAAGCTGAGATAAGCTTTCGGCCGGAAAATATTTTGCATCAGGAATAATTCCCCCGGCAGCCATACATAGCCCTGAGTTTGCGAAGGGGCAAGTTTTCTTACCGCTATTGCGACGGCAAAATAAATCAGTAAAAATCCGATTGTCAGAAGCAAAGAAGAGTTTAAAGATATTTTTTCGCGGTAAAGAAATGCGATCATGAACGGCAAGAGAATTACTATCTTTTCACTTAAGAGGCATCCGAGGAAGATTAAAATAAAAACCGCGATAATGTTCCTCGATAATATGAAATAAATAACAGTAATCTCAAGCCCGACGAATGATCCGTCTATATATCCTGAAGTGGCATAATAAAACATTGGGAAAGAAAATATATACAGCAAACATCCAACTATCCTGAAATCAAATCTTACACCTGTGATTTTCAGAATTTTGTAAAGGAATATCAATCCAATCAAAAGAAAGATCAGGTTAATTAAATTGAGGGAAGTCATCGGAGAATATGGAAGTTGTGATGCTAAAAACGGAACAAGAACTCTGTATGAATAAGGCGGATTTATCTGATCTGCACCGTTGCCGGTTCTGAAATAAGTTATGTACTTTGTATAGATAAGAATATCTATCGGCAGGCCTTCATATAGTTCATCATTGCCGACAAACTGTTTTACAGGCCCGCGATCCGCCCTGTCAAATCTCGGAAGGCAGACCAGAATGAGACTTATAAAAAGAATCAGAAATATAATGTTTTTATTTTCTTCCTTTATAAATTTTAACATCATATTCCGGCATAGCTGTAAATTCTATTCAAATAAAATATGCGATTAATAAATTTGCAAATTTGCTTTTGCAAATGAAATATTTTTAAATTTAAATTCTATTTTAGAAAGAAAGCATTAACCTGAGAAGTTTAATTTAAAATAATTTATATTAAAAATATATTTAATTTATGCTAAAAAAAATTCTCATTGCTTCCGGTAATTCTCACAAGATATCAGAGATAATATCTGTCTTAAAAGACTTTAAGAATTTAGAATTACTTTCATTGAAGGATTTTGGAGTATCAGTAGATGTAATCGAAGACGGCAAGACGTTAAATGATAACGCATTTAAAAAAGCAAAAGAAATATACGGGATCTTTAAAATTCCAACAATTTCTGATGACACAGGATTGTTTGTAGATGCTTTAAACGGCGAGCCGGGAGTTTATTCGGCGAGATATGCAGGTGAACATGCATCCTATTCCGACAACTGTAAAAAGCTGATTGAAAATTTAAAGAATCATTCTTTAGAAAAGCGCACTGCAAGATTTGAATCCGTGATTTGCTTTTATGTGAATGATAATGAATACTATTTATTCAATGGGATTTGCGAAGGGAAAATTATATTTGATGGTCGTGGCGAGAAAGGTTTTGGATATGATTCTTTGTTCGTGCCTGACGGGCTTGATCTCACGTTTGCTGAAATGAGTGATGAAGAGAAGAATAAAATTTCGCATCGGGGGAGAGCTTTACAAGAATTTAAAATGTCCATTTGTGAAAATCATTCACAGCGTGGTCAGTCTTTCATCTATTCATAATTTCTTTAATACATTTTTTAAATTGTTCCTCAATATCCAAACCGTCCCAGAAAATCTCGTCAAAATAAACATCGTTATAATTAAATCCAAAATACCATGGTGTGCCGGAATCTTTGACATTAAAATTTGAGTCAGTTGTATGAGACTCTCTATCTTGCTGCTCAAATCTGTCTATGGTGATGTCGAGATTTGTATTTTCTAAATAATTCTGCATTCTTTGCAACATCGTCAAGAAATATAGTAATGGAAATATTTGTATTAATAATATAGGTTTAAAATACATTATTAGTAACTAAAATGTTTGTATCGTGGAATCATTAAAGACATATTTATAACTCTCAGAATGTTTTTTTAGAATTTCCTGAGAATGACACAAGAGATTATATAAAAGTATTTAAGAATTAACGTGTGCGGAATTAAGGTTGATATTTTGTTGATTTGTTATAACTTACTCAAACAAATACCTTCGCTCAATGAAGAAGAAGAAATTTTAAAATTTAATTAATTAATTATGAAAAAATTCATTTTATTTTTAGCGATTACTTTTTTAAGCACATCAATGTTCGCTCAGACAATATGGAAGTCGGATCCGAATCATTCCAAATTAAACTTCAGTACAATTCATCTAGGCATCTCTGAGGTTGAAGGATTGTTCAAGAAATTTGATGTCACCATTGAAACGAATAAAGAAGATTTTAGTGATGCGGCATTTAATCTGACTGTTGATATGACTTCAGTTGATACGGAAATTGAAATGCGTGATAATCATCTGCGAAGCGCCGACTTTTTTGATGTTGCGACTTATCCTGTAATGACTTTTGTAAGTAATTCAATACAGGAAACGGAAAAAAATAAATACCGTCTCAGCGGTGATCTCACTTTACACGGGATCACAAAGCCCGTTACGATGGAATTGTGGTATAGGGGAACTATAGAAAACTCAAAGGATAAATCAAGTATAAGCGGTTTTCAGCTGACAGGAAATATCAGCCGTTCTGATTTTAATATCGGACCTACATTCCCGGCACCGATACTCAGTGATGAAGTTAAGATAAAAGCTGACGGCGAATTTAAAAAACAGTAACTTCCTTAATATTTAAATGTGAATTTTTTATAAATTTATTTCAGTGGGAAGATCAGGCAAGGTTTCAAAATCTTTTTGCTAAAATCCACAACTGTACTTTCCGAAATTACAGCTAAAAGCATCGTAGAGTTTGTTGAGTTTGTTGAGTTTACTGTTTTTACATTTATTAATTTTAACAAGATCATAAATTCAATTAATAAAATTTTATCCCAAAGAGAAATGAAAAACTTAAACGCATTAAAAAGCATCGCAATAATTATCGTAATGTTTTTTTCGATTACAGTGAGCTCTAAAGCTAATTGGATAAAGACAGAACAGAGAATTGAAAGCACTCAAAGCCTGCCTGACGGCAAGGCAGGCACTCCATACTCTCAGAATTCGAAGAGTGATACATTGCCGGAAGGCGTTACACAGGACTGGCTTAATAAAATAACAGACGAAAATGGTAACAGGATATTACCTGCCACGGCAGGCAGGCCTGAAGATCCGGAGGTAGATGCATTTCAGACAAGCA
>JBDSYA010000028.1:0-2806 GCA_039925865.1 Ignavibacteria bacterium | reverse complement strand
GTCGAAGCCATTATAACATTTTTATAAACTGTCCTGTCTAGTAATATTCCTAAATATAATTCCTTTTTATAATCCAGTCCTTCAGTAATGAATATTGTCTGAACTTCTTTTCCTTCACTGCCTGTCTGATGAGTGACTAAAACATTTCCCAGTAATTTACTGGCAAAGTCTTTGCCTTTTTTGATATCTTCACCGACAAACTTGACTCCGCCTTCCACTACAAGCTCGTCTCTGTTACTCTTACTGAAAACTTTTCCTTTACCTCTTCCGCCTGCATGTATCTGAGATTTGACAACATATTGCTTTATGCCTTTTTCTTTCAGAACCTTTATAACTTCATCGAAATATTCAAGGTTGTTCAATGCAATTCCTTCCTGAACCGGTACATTGTATTTCTTAAGCAGATCTTTTGCCTGATACTCGTGAATTTTCATTTAATGAATTGAAATAATTTAATTATTTTTTAAATGGAGTTAATTTTTTAATTACTGAATCTATACTGACTGAATCTTTTGTGATTTTGTAAATCAGGCTGTCCAGATCTTTTTTACCCGAATCAATTTTTGATCTTGCTGAATCAAGTCTTTTACTTAAAACTTCAGCATCCTGTCTGATCTTATCTAATTTCTTATCTAATTTCTTATCTAATTTATCTATGCCTTCGTTTTCATTGCATCCGCATAAACTTAAAACTATAAATGCAAAATAAAAACATTTTATGCTCATCAGGATTTTACTTTTTGCGCAATCGACTTCGCCTGTAAAAAAAGTCCGAGATAATCCCTGCCGCCTGCTTTAGAATCTGTGCCGCTCATGTTAAATCCTCCGAAGGGATGAACACCTACAAGCGCTCCTGTACATTTTCTGTTGAGATAAAGATTACCTACAAAAAATTCCTTCTCCGCCTTTTCAAGTTTCTTTTTATGTCTAGTAAATACAGCTCCCGTCAATCCGTAAATAGTATTATTTGCGATAGAAAGACCGTCGTCGAAATTTTTAGATTTGATAACAGCAAGTACAGGTCCGAAAATTTCTTCCTGAGAGATAGTGCCGTTCCTGTCAACGTCTTTTATGATCGTTGGCTGTATAAAATAACCCTGTTCACTCAGCTCCATACCTCCGTAAATTAATTTACCGCCTTCATCGATCGCTTTTTTAATATACCCGGAGATACTGTTCTTTGATTTTTCATTAATTACCGGACCCATGCCCGGATTATCTGTAGCTGATCCAACTTTAATCTTTTTCGTTTCTTCAATAAGCGCATCGCAGAATTTATCGTAGATCTTTTCATCAACTATTACCCTTGAACATGCCGAGCATTTTTGTCCCTGAAATCCAAAAGCTGCCTGTACAGTACCCTTCACTGCTTCATCAAAATTATTAAGATCGGCATCAACCACAATTGAATCTTTACCGCCCATCTCCGCTATAACCCTCTTTATCCAGATCTGTGAGGGTTGCTTTTTTGCAGCAAGCTCATTGATCCTGAGCCCTACCTCCATCGATCCTGTGAATGAAACATATCTTGTTAACGGATGGGTTACTATCAGATCTCCAATAACACTTCCATCACCGGTAAGAAAATTCACTACTCCCTTGGGTAAATTTATTTCTTCAAGAAGTTCAAAAAACATTTGAGCGATGGCAGGGGAGTCACTGGATGGTTTTAATACAACCGTATTTCCGGTAACTATAGAAGCAGTAGTCATTCCCACTAATATTGCGAGAGGAAAATTCCAGGGCGGAATGACAACTCCAACACCTAAAGGAAGATATTCCAGTTTATTTTTTTCACCGGGGATTTTAACAAGATCATGGCCTTCTTCGTACCTTAACATTTCGCGTGCATAAAACTCCATAAAGTCGATTGCCTCAGCGGTATCTCCGTCAGCTTCAGCCCAGTTCTTTCCAACTTCATAAACCATCATTGCGGAAAATTCATGTTTTCTCTTTCTCATTTTCTTTGCTGCTTCAACCAAAAACTTTACTCTTGTTTTAGCAGGTACAAATTTCCATTCATTGAAAGTGTTATTTGCAATTTCAATTGCTTTGATAGCCATCTCTGCAGTAGCTTTTTGAAAAACCCCGACTGATTCTTCTTTGTCAGAAGGATTATATGAATAATGTTTTTTATCGGTATAAAATTTTTCACCGCCGATAGTTACCGGATACTCTTTTTTAAATCTTGATGTGATTTTTTCTAATGCCTTCTCAAAATCCTGTCGTTCTTTCTTTTTTGAGAAATCGGTAAAAGGCTCATTCTTAAACTTACTTAATTTCATATTTAATATTTATATGTTTTTGTTTTAAAATCTTTTGAGGGTATGTGCTATATTGCAAAGTTATAACTATCAAAAAATTCAGAAGCGATAAATCAGTTCTGTTCCATAATAATTTGTATTGCACGGTTGTGAATTTCAGGTCTTACTTTTCTGATACCATCATTTTCACGTGAAGGATAAACTCTGTTTGTCAATAATATAATTATAAGCTTTCTGTCTTTATCACACCAGACGCTTGTGCCTGTATATCCGGTATGGCCGAAACAGTTTTCAGAAATAAGTTCTCCGCACGGAATCCGGTACTTTGCAGAAACGTTCAATGGCTTGGTATCCCATCCTAATCCTCTGCTGTTTTCATAATTTACATTCGTATATCTGCTTGTAAATAATGACACGATCTCCTTATTAATTAATTGTTCTTCTTTTAATCCTCTCGTATGCGGATTATAATAAATTCCCTGATTAAGAAACGCCTTCATGAACGTATACAGGTCAGAAGCATTTGAAAATAATCCGGCATT
>JBDSYA010000027.1:0-18504 GCA_039925865.1 Ignavibacteria bacterium | reverse complement strand
GATATCTGATAATCCATAGAGAGGATAAACATTGTGAAACACAATTTCATCCATCTCACCCTGACCGCCCTGTTCTTCAATTTTTAATAATTTCAGCGCAGCTTTTCTGAATCTCCATTCAAGCGTTGGATGGATCGCTGTACATTTCTCTTTTATGATTGCCTGAATTTTATTGTTAGTTTCTGTCCGGCTTCTTGAAACAGCCATGGCAAATAGAGGCAACACTTCGCGAAGTTTCAAAGTATTTACCATATTGATCTGACCCGGATTAGGTGAGCCTAACTCCATCATTCCTACAATTTCATTTCCATGTAAAAGCGGAGTAACAAGTACATTTCTAATTCCTTTGGCAAGAATTTTATCTTCAAGAATTGTCCTGTTTGGATAATCCTCAAGATCTTCTATGATAACTACTTTTTTTTCTTCGAAGGAATATTCATAGATCGAATTTTTTAATGTTGCTTCATTAATCTCAATTTTGTCATCCATCAGAAAACTATTTCCAATGTTATTATTTATTTCAATTAGATCGCCGGCACCGCAATCACAGTCAACTAATCCAAGCAAAAGCTCCGGACATCTCATGAGCGACCTCATTGAATGCTGAAGTTTTAAAAACCCGGAATATGATATGATTGCATCTTTCTCAATAAGATCACGCTTCATTGAAGATAGAATTTCTGTGTCCGTAATGTTGATCGCATTAATTACCATAAAACCGTGAAACTCAAAATTCTCTGGAGGAAGAATCGTCTTCATGTATTCAATATCATACAACTTCCGGGTAATGACTTTTATTTCAGCTTCATCAAATTGTCTGATCTTTCCTTTGGTTATAACCTCTGTAAACTCATCTGCAAGATTAAGTTTAAAATATCTGTCAAGGCCGGTAACGGGTTCAGGAATTTTGTAAATTATCGGAAATTCAAATTTTAAATTTACTCCGTAAACCTTCCTTAATATTGCAGCAAAACCTCCTATAGCTTTACCAAAACTAAATGAAGCAGCATCAAGGTTCATCTGTCCTGTTACATTAGTCCCTGTTAATTTTATTAACTCATTAAATCTAGGTGAACCAAACGAAATCTCCATATCAAAGGGATATGAAATTGCGTAGGTTTGTTTTTCCCAAAAAGCATCGGGAAAAATAAACATTAGCATATCTTTGATTATACTTTTATAATGATCTACCTCAGAGGGATCATAAATTGGCTTTAAGAGACCGGGTGCCTTTTCCAGTTCTTCAAGAACAGCTTTTGCTAAAGCAGATCGGGCTTTATTTTCAGACAATGAAGCATTCTTGATATGTTCAATAAGTAATCTGAAACTAAGAGCATTTTTAAAAGGAAATTCGGTAATTTTATCTTGGTTTACATTTCCTTTTATATCAAGTAAAAGCAGGCTGCTCAGGCCGAATTCGTTTTCCATGCTATTTAATTATACTACAAACTTATATCAATAAAATTTTATATTCAAGGTTATGAAATTATTTTATCGAATATTCTGATTTACAAATTTATAAAAAACATCCGGTTGAGATGAGATTGTAATCGGAAAAAATTATAATTTTGTGAAGTGATTATGTTGTAGTAAGTAGAAACTTTAAATAATTGGAATAAATGCGGAACTGAAATATGTAGGATTTAGAGATTATACAATTTATTTTATAATTAAATAATAGTCAATATGATAATTATTTTGCCAATTGAATTATGTCTCTGACCTCTAAAATTTGTTTACCATAACCCTTAATTACACTGTTAATCATAGCTGAACCGACTTCATTTAATGTACAAACATAATCAGGAAATACAGCACGTAATAATGGATAAAGCCAGGATCCAAATTTATAATAGATTAATGTGTTCTTCATTCCTTTCGAGGGTTGAATATATCCGGGCCGGAACAAATAAACTTTTTTAAATGGGAGTTTCACTAAATCATTTTCTGTCTTCCCTTTAATTCTTGCCCACATAAATTTTCCTTCACCAGAACTGTCCGTACCTGCTGCGGATACATAACAAAAAATCATTTGAGGATTTAATTTTACTAGTGTTGTTGCAAAATTTAATGTAAGATCATAAGTAAGTTTATTATATTCTTCTTCTTTTTTTCCGATTGATGTACCACCAAGGCAAAAAAAACATGAATTAAAATCATTCAAACTGCTTTCGATCGATGAAATATCAGAAAAATCACTGTGAATAATTTCGGTAAGTTTAGGATGTGTTAATTGACACGGCCTTCTGTTTATTACTAATACTTTTTCAACTTGGGAATGTGAAAGACATTGATGTAATACACCTTCACCTACCATTCCCGTTGAACCCGTTACAATTACTCTGATTTTCAAGATCGAATTATTTGAATATTTATACTATCTATCTATAAAAATTTACTGTTATCCGATTCGATTCTATTTAAAATTCTGTTATTATAAAAAAAGCTATAATATAAAAGTATATTATAGCTCTACAAAAAATAAAATTATCTAACGAATCAATATTTACTTATTAAATCCTGAAGTATCCGTTCTTTTTATGGCCGTGTCTTTTTTAATTACCATTGTGTCAGCACTTTTAGAGCTTTGTTTATTTGTTTTATCACAAGAAATAAATGTAATTCCTGTTAATATCATAAAAGTAATAGTTAAAATTTTCATCTTATGTTTTTAGTTTAAGTTAAAAACATGAAGAGTAATTATACCCTTCATGTTTTAATAATAATTATAAAAGGCAACTATTACCTGTAAATTTCTTCACCTTTATTATTTCTCCAGTCATTCTCAAAATAATCTGCATCTTCCTTATTCTTAGGATGCACACCCATAACAATCCTTCCATCTTTAACTCCGGATTCATATAACTTTGCTCTTTCTTCAGGCATTCCCGATCCTATCAATGCACCTATTAATCCGCCTGTAACACCACCAGCGCCTGCACCTGCTAAACCTGCCGCAATAGGACCCGCAATAACTAATCCTAATCCCGGAATTATTAGACTTGTTCCTAAAGCTGCGATAATACCTGCTACTGCACCTATAGTGCCTCCAATAGCTGAACCTTTTCCGGCACCTTCCATAGCTTTAGTACCAATTTCGGTATCATCATCCTTAAAATGCTTATCACGGGTTTCGTCGGACATTATTAAATTAATATCATCTTTTGAATAACCGCGTTCGTGTAATGAATTATATGCACGTTCAGTGCTTTCTCGATCACGAAACATTCCAGTTAATAAATTTCCGTCTTTATCATTCTCCATTTTGGGAGTAGTTGTTTGGTCTGCCATTTTTATTCTTAGTTTAATTTTAGAAAAAATTCCTAAATTAAATTATTACAATTCTTATGCCAACTAAGTAATGGGGCATAAGCAATTTTTACTTATTAAATGAAAAGTGTAATTGAAATCTCATGACAGAAATGTCAGAATTTATTGATAATTATTTAGAGAATAAAAACACCTTGTTATCTCTTAAGTTTTGGATCGAAAGCATCACGAAGACCGTCGCCAAGTAGGTTTACAGAAAAAACTGTTAACATAATAGCCAGAGATGGAAATACAGCCAGCCCCCAGTTTGTACCCACAACTATATATTTATAGCCATCAAAGATCATCTGTCCCCAGCTTGCTGTCGGAGGCTGAACACCAAGTCCAAGGAAACTTAAACTGGCTTCAAATATTATAGCTGCGGCTAACCCGACTGTCCCGGTAACTATAACTGGTCCCATTGCATTTGGAAGAATGTGTCTTGTGATTACTCTTGAAGATTTGAATCCAATAGCTCTCGTGGCTTCGACATACTCTGTTTCCCGTAATGAAAAAAACTGACCTCTTACAATTCTTGCAATATCAACCCAGCCTGTCAACCCGATAGCTACAAAAGCCTGCCACAAACCTTTGCCTAATACAACTGACAATGCAATAATAAGAAGTACAGCAGGAAAGGCAAATATTACGTTTACAATCCACATCACAAAGATATCAGTTTTTCCCCGAAAATATCCTGCCAGTGAACCCAATATAATTCCGATAATAATTGCTATGCTCTCGGAGATCACGCCTACCATCAGGCTGACCCTGCTGCCATATATTAAGCGGCTTAATACATCTCTTCCAAATCTATCAGTGCCTAAGTGATACTTAAGAGTTTCAACAAACCCACTATTCTGTTTTTCCAGTTCACCTGAGCTAATGCTTGTATCTGCATCATTAAAATCTGTATAAAATATTCTGCCGTTCTCTTCTCTTATAAAATTTTTAATTGGAATATATTTATTTTCATTTTCATTTGATTCATTTGCTTTTTTAATAAGTACCTGTCCTTCAAACCCAATAGGTTTTGCGGAATATTCGAGGATCTGCTGGTTTGGATGAAAAGGTGATATTAGAGGAGCAGTAAGAGCGACTAAGATTATGAATGAAATTGTCCACAAACCTATCATAGCAAGTCGGTTTCTCTTTAATCTTTTCCAGGAGTAATACCATAAGCTGTGGCTCCTGTCCTCCTGTAAAATTTCATTCGCGACTATTGCTGTTTCCTCTTCCATTAGATATGAGTAATTGTATTAAGCCAGCTTTACTTTCGGATCAAGTAATGCATAAAAAATATCAACAAAAAAATTTATAATAACAAAAATTATAGCACTGAATAATACAGTTCCCTGAATCATTGGAAAATCCAGTTTAAATATTGCATCAATTGCCAACAAGCCTATTCCCGGCCAGTTAAAAATATATTCGATGAAAAACACTCCACCTAAAGTAGCTGCGAGAGACGCGCTGATTGTGGTGATTACAGGATTCAAAGCATTTCTTAAGGTATGTTTGAATATTACTGCGTATGAGCTTAACCCTTTAGCTTTCGCTGTCCTTACGTAATCCTGATTCATGACATCCATCATTGATGAACGGGTAATTCTTGCCGTGATTGCAAGAGGTCTTAATGCCAGCGTAAACATTGGAAGTATGAGATAAGCAAATCCATCATTGATATACCCTGAAATGGGAAACCATTTCAACAGGTGTCCGAATACAAGTGCCATTATTAATCCGAATGCAAAGGTTGGAAATGAAATACCAAATAATGCAAACACCATTCCTGCATTATCCCAGAATGTATATTTTTTTACAGAGGACAGTATTCCTATCAAAACTCCCAGAATGGAAGATATAAGTAATGCGCTTAAGGAAAGTAAAGCCGTAGCAGGAAATTTTTCCAGAATAGTTTTAACTACTTCACGATTAGTTGCATAAGATCTCCCCAGATCACCCTGAAATGCATTTGCCATGAATTTTATATATTGAATGTATACCGGCCGGTTTAAACCAAGCTCTTCTCTCACCGCTTCAACAGACGCCACATCAGCCCTTTGTCCCAGCATCATTCTGGCAGGATCGCCCGGTATAATGTACAACAAACAAAAGGTTACGGTTAAAACACCAATAATTATAATTATCGAATAAAAAAGATTTCGAAGTATGTATGACCACATATTATTAATTTCAATTTGTAATCGAAAACAATCAATTACGATAATAGCTTAATATTTATAGAGAAACCATACGTCAAATAATTAGTTAAGTGGTTTCATACTGACAAACTAACCGTATTTATTATTGAAACTGCATAAAAAAATCCCGTGCCCAAATAACATAAGCACGGGATTTACTTAGAATTGTATCATGAATTTTTAATTTCCTGTAACTCTTCTTGCTTTTAAAAATGTTCTGGTGTAAAATTCATCATCGAGTGAAGCAACTGCAACTCCGGTTCTTGATCCGGAATGTGCAAAAAATCCATTGCTTAAATACATGCCTACATGTGTAACTCTTCCTTTGCGCATTGTATCGAAGAAAATTAGATCACCGAATTTTAAATCACTTTTCTCAACCTGATTACCAACTCCTGATTGCTCGAGAGATGTTCTCGGTAAAGTAACTCCTAATGACTGGTACATTATTGTCTGTATAAAAGCTGAACAGTCAATTCCTCTTTTTGAAGTTCCTCCCCATAAGTAAGGTGTGTTGAGATATTCAATAATTTTGAACATCACTTCATCCTTATCTACGCTTCCTGATAATTCTGTATTGGATATAAAGCTTTCTAAACTGCTGGAGATTGCTTCGAGATTATCCTTATTAATTGAGGTCTTGGTTGTTAAGGTGCTGGTGGATACTACTTCTTCTGAGTTTTTGTATCCATTAACATCTTTAGTAACATCTTTGGAAGAATAACTCTCCTCGCTATCTTCACGGGAAACATTTCCGGTGCTTGAACATCCAACTAACAATATCGCTGCAAATAACACTGTCAACAATAAAGAAAGATTGGATAGTTTAAGTTTTACCATTAACTTATCCTTTTTTAAATTAATAAATATGCTCTTGTTAAAGAACTGTTATGTTTTTTCGCTAAAAAGTTTTGTTAAAATAAAAAGCTCAATGCTATTTATCAAGCCATAAATAACGAAAATTCACCCTGTGCATGGGATCCAGCGCATAACCAATTACATTTGACTGAAGTAGTCTGTAATCTTCATCATAATAAATAAACATCATTGGTGCCTGTGAAACAGCTATTTGCTCTGCCTGAAGATACAGTTTATATCTCTCTGTCTGATCAGTAGTGGCAATAGCTTTTTCAAAAAGTTCGTCAAATTGAGAATTCTGATATCTCGTGCTGTTAATTGGACTAATTTGTGTTGGATCTTTAGGAACATTTTTTCCATAATACAAATTTAGAAAACTTTCCGGCTCCGGATAATCGGCAATCCATCCCAGACGGTAAAAATCCGCACGTCCTGCATCGATATTATCCAAATGCTGAGCAAACTGAATTATATTTAATTTCATATTAACTCCGATCTCCTTAAGCATATTTTGAATAGATTCGGCAATTTGGATATTCCGGTCACCACCGGAATTTATTTGTAAAATTGCTTCCGGAAAACCTTTTCCATCCGGATAACCCGCTTCAGTCATTAATTGTTTTGCTTTGGTGAGGTCAAAGTTATATCCCTGAATTTTCTTAACATCGTAATTAGGCATAGACGGTGGGACAATTCCATATATTGCACCCATATATCCCTGACCGTTAAGAACGAACTTCAATATCTTTTCCCGGTCTATTGCATAATTAAATGCCTGACGAACTTTTTCATTATTGAATATTTTTCCGGTGGTTAAAAACCCATAAAATTGAATTGCAAGGGATGGGACTTTCTGCAATTTAAATTTTGAATAATCAGCTGTAAGAGTTTTCTGAGGTGTAATAATTTCTCTGAATGATTCATTAGGGATTCTGTAACACTCATCAAGATTTCCGTTTCTGAATTCAAGTAACTGCTGTGAAACTTCTTTTAAAAATTTAAATTTAACTCCGTCCAGATAAGGTATTTGATTTCCATCTTTATCTTTTTCCCAGTAACTTGGATTTTTCTTTAAGTTCAGTTCGAGATCCGGTTTCCAGTCAACAAAAATAAAAGGTCCGGATCCGACAGGATTTTGAAAAAAATCTTTTCCGTATTTATCAACTGCTTCTTTTGGAATTACATATCCAAATGGCAGAGTCATATAAAATATAAATGGCCCAAAAGGTTTATTTAATTTAATCTGAAAAGTAGAATCGTCTTTCACAATATATCCACTAACCGCACTGATCTTAGGATCTCGTGAGTCTCTCTTTGCATTAGTAACTTCATCAAAAAATTCCTTTGCACCTTCAACATAATTTTTGTAATAGTCAAAACCTAAAGTTCCGGTACTAGGATCGCAGACTCTGTCATAAGAATATTTTACATCTTCTGATTTAAGCTCTCTTCCTTTGCCGTTTGGAAAGCATGCATTGTCCTGAAACATAACACCTTTTCTTAAATGGAAAGTATAAAGAAGACCATCTTCAGAGATGTCCCATCTTGTAGCAAGCTGAGGGACCAGATTTAAATTTGTATCTAAATCCACTAACAAATCATAGATCTGATGTCCCACATGATGTGATACCACATCACTGATTCTTGCAGGGTCGAGACTACGGATGTTTTCAAGTTCATTAATCCTGTAAATACCTCCACCCTTGATTCCACCCTTGATATCAAAAGATTTGCTTTCCTCTTTTTTATTACATCCTATTAATAAGATCCCTGAAAAAATAACAAAAATTGTAACGTAAATTTTTTTCATTTAAAATTCTGTATTTGATTTGAGTTATCTTAAAATAAAATTAATTAATCATTAAATCTATTTATTTCCTTTTTATAAACAAAGGCACAATATGCTCTTTCATTAATTAATGGTCAACCGTAGTTTAAAATTGTGATCTGTTTTGTTCATTTATAAGTAGTACATAGTGATGGATCTTATAAACAAAATAACATCCTAAGACTGAAAAATTGTTTTACCATCTACTCACTAACCAAATTAAAAATATATTCATATTATTGTAATTTTTATTGTAATTTTTATTGTATATTATTGTTCATCTTTGCTCAGTTTCCATTAAGAAAGATTGAAAGTTTAAACATAAAAAATAAAGTTTAATACTGTATGATAAAAATTAAATACTTGATAATATTTTTTCAAATTATTTTTTTTACATCAATACTCAACGCACAATATATACTCAAACCCGCATTTCCTAATCTGCCCGGATTTTCGAGCCCGGTAGAAATAGTCAATGCAGCTGACGGATCTAATCGTTTATTTGTCGTCGAACAAAAAGGGAAAATTTATACATTTAACGACGACACTGCCGTAAGCACAAAAAAATTATTTATCGATCTGACCAGTATCGTTACCCAGGTAGGCGGCGACCGAGGTTTACTTGGTTTGGCGTTTCATCCTGATTATGAAAACAACAGGTACTTTTATGTTTACTATATTGCCGACAGTTCAGGTACTCCTTACGGGCAGTGGAGCCGTGTTGCAAGATATACCGCCAGTGCGACAAATCCGGATACTGCATTAAACAGTTCGCAAGTTAGACTTTTAAATGTAGCGCAACCTGATTATAGGCATAAAGGCGGAAAAATGGAATTTGGAACAGACGGTTATCTTTATATTTCTTTAGGTGACGGTGGCAGAGAAAACGATCCTGATAATTATGCACAGTCCAAGAACGTACTTCTTGGAAAAATCCTTCGAATAAATGTAGATTCTTCTTCCGGCGGTAAAAATTATTCGATACCTCCTTCAAATCCCTTCTTTGGAAATCCTTTCGGTTACAGAGAAGAGATATTTGCATATGGTTTGAGGAATATGTGGAAGTTCAGCATTGATCCATTGACAGGAAGGATTTTTGGAGCGGATGTGGGTCAATACGCATTTGAAGAAATCAATCTGATCGAGAACGGAAAGAATTACGGCTGGAATAAAATGGAAGGCTTTCATTGTTTTCCTGACACAAATAATTGCGACACAACCGGCAGAGGTTTTACAAGGCCTTTACTCGAGTTAAGGAGAGATGTTGCAGTTTCTGCAATAGGTGGTTATGTGTATAGAGGAAATATATTTCCTGAATTGTATGGAAAATATATTTTTTCAGACTGGTATTATGGTAAGGTTTGGGCAATGGATTATAATCCTTCCGGACCAAGTTCATATGTTCAATTACTTGATTCAAATATTTTTCTTCCTTCATTGGGTAAAAATGAATTGAACGAACTTTATTTTTGCGGTTTTGGATCTTCCAATATACCTCTCTATAAAATGTATAATCCAAACACTATCACATTAAATCTGAAAGTAATACTGGAAGGACATTATAACGACATTACTAATACACTTAAGGTAAGAGACTCTGTAGATGTTTTTTTATATTCAGTATCCTTTCCAAATGATGTTCTTGATTCTGCAAGGACAGTACTTGATTCATTGAATTTTTCAGGATTATGCTTTTTCAGAAATGCCCCCTCAGGTGTATATTACATTGTTGTAAAATTTAAAACCGGACTTGAAACCTGGAGCAAGGCAAATGGTGAAAGTTTTCAGACCGGTGAATCTTATAGTTATGATTTTACTAATGAAATAACAAATGCATATGGCAATAATTTGAAATTAAAAGGTTCACAACTTTGTATCATCAGCGGAGATTGTAATAATAGCGGAGTTATAAATGCTTCGGATCGGGCATTAGTGGTAGGACAATTGGGAAGTTCAGGACAATTAGCTGGCGATCTTGATGGAAATGGTGTAGTCAATGCCATAGACAGGGCAATAGTAGTTAGTAATCTTGGCAGAAACACAATAAAACCATAATTTATAATGAATAATAAAAAATTTAAAATTCAGTAGGATGAAAAAAATATTTCTATTTGCAGCATTAGTCATCTTGTTATGTTCTTCTATCACATATTCTCAATCAGGGGAATTAACAATTACTCAAACTAATGATGGCTCTTTCATTGATGTGAGCATTTTTTTAAAAAGAACATCTGCGGAAACGTGGAGTCTGGGGTTTGCTAGCTTTGTATTTAATTTTAATACATTTGCAATGAACAGCCCGGTGGAAGTTTATGAAGGAGTCTGGGATAATGATTCGAATTCTGAATACGGTGATCAGATGATAGCCATTTACGGCGGCGGAAATGCAGTCTCCATAGAGATCGGTTTGAATTCAACAACTTCCGCGGGTACACAGGTTTCTGATATTCCGACTATTGTGGGAACTATCCGCTTTAATATTTCCGACCCGACTCAGTATCATGATATTACATGGAATAATAATTTTTCCGCTATACTGAATAATAATGGTGCCGATCTGACTAATCAAATAACATTTATAAATCCCTTCAATGAACCGCTTCCGGTTGAACTTCAAAGTTTTACGGGCATCATTAAAAATAATGATATTGTTCTAGACTGGACAACAACACTGGAAATAAACAATTCCGGTTTTCAAATTGAGCGAACAAAAGAAATTCTTCCATGGATCAATGTTGGATTTATAAATGGAAACGGCAATTCAGGTGATTTGAAAGTTTATAAATTTACAGATAAAAATTTAGCAGCAGGTACTTATAATTACAGGTTGAAGCAAATCGATTTTAATGGGAATTTCCGTTATTACAATCTTCAGAATAATTTAGTAATTGGTATACCGGAAAAGTTTGAACTTTCTCAAAATTATCCAAACCCATTTAATCCTGAGACCATTTTGCGGTTCAGTATTCCAAAATTATCTAAAGTAAAATTATCAGTTTATGATATAACCGGACGGGAAATTGTGAAACTTGTGGATAAAGAATTGGTTCCCGGAAATTATGAATATCTATGGAATGCTTCTGAATTTTCCAGCGGCATTTATTTATACAAGCTCGAAACTACCGGTTTTACTGATACAAAAAGGATGACTCTTTTAAAATAAAAACTTTACTTATTTATTAAAACCTTCACTGCATTTCCGGAGTAGTGAAGGTTTTTTTTATTATTACCAATAACTCTTTGTAATTACAAATAGCATTATTTTCTATTGTTTCAGACAAAGCCGATAAATTTTTCAGCAATATCTCCATTAGAAAATTGAGAACTTTACAGGATTTTTAAGAAGTTTAAGTAGATTGATTGTGCAGAGAATTTTCTTTCTTATATTTATTTATATCATTCTTTAGATTCATAATACTTAATCTTACAGCTGGTTCAAATTCATTACTGTTGTAATTTTTTTCTGCTGAATAAATAATTCCCCGGCTTGAGTTGATTACAAAAGAGTTTGAATGCAAGTTTGAAATAAGATTTTTTAAATCATTTGACTGTGCTCCAATTCCCGGAATGAGAAGAGGAACATCAGGATTAGAACTTGTAAAGTTATTTATTTCTTCTGTATGATTTGCGCCAAAAACAAAACCAACATTGTTATCCTTACTCCAGGATAAGCTTTTTTCAATAATCTCTTCATATAAATATTTACTACCGATATTCAGTTTTTGAAAATCAGTGTGTCCAGAATTTGAAGTTAATGCAAGTATAAATACAACTTTATCTTTTCGTTTTAAAAATGGTGCTATGGAATCTTTACCCATATAAGCATTTAGAGTAATTGCATCAAAATCATATTTGTCAAAATATGTTACAGCATACATTTCAGCAGTATTATCAATATCACCTCGTTTAGCATCGCAAATTTTTAAAAGGTCATTTGGAATTGCGGCAAGAGTTTGTTTCAAAGCAGAAATTCCTTTTTCCTCCAGGCATTCATAGAAAGCCATATTTAATTTATATCCTGCTACATGCTTTTTTGTAATCTCAATAATTTTCTTATTGAATTCAAAAACCGGGTCTTTATATTTAAGAAAATATTCGGGTATTTTATTAAGATCGGTATCCAGCCCAATAACTACATTCGATTTATTTTTGGAAACAATTTTTTGAAGTTTTTCGGAATAATTCAATTTATTATTTAGTTCGGATTTTAAAGGTTAAATACTATTGTGAAATTTCTAAAAGTTTTTCCACATCATTGATTCAACAGGCCTGTTTGTTTTTCTGTTATACTTTGCACTCTTCTTTTCATTATACGGAGTCAGGACTTCACCTTCTACTTTGAAATAAATAAGCTGCCCGATCGGCATTCCGGCATATATCTTAACGGGCTGCTTTACAGAGATCTCAAGTGTCCAGTTATTTTTAAAACCAACATCACCTTTACCGGCAGTAGCGTGAATATCAATCCCTAATCTGCCAATGCTGGATTTTCCTTCAAGGAAAGGAACGTATTTAAAAGTTTCTGTATACTCAAGTGTAACTCCAAGATAAAGCTTGGTTGGATGAAGTATATGGCCTTCTTCAGGTATCTTAAAATAATTTACTTTGTTATGCTTCTTTGCATCAAGCACTTCATCTTTATAAACAGAAAGCCATTCACCAAGATGAACATCATAGCTGTTAGAACCGAGGCATTTCCTGTCATACGGTATTATGACAATGTTCTTATTTTTTATTTCTTCTAAGATCTTTTGATCAGATAAAATCATTTTGATTTTAGATTTACTTTGAAAAATCGGTTAATGGTTCTGTTGTAATGACCGAAAAAAGGATTGATATATGTTGCAAGAAAATAAATCTAAGATCAACAATCAAATATCTAAAATCTCAATATTGATTTCTATACCTGTATGCACTCATTCCTATTCCAATCATTACAAGAAATGAAAGCAGTGAAGAAATCCCATAGCTCATTAATGGAAGAGGTATTCCTATGACGGGCATCACTCCAATGGTCATGCCGACATTGATCAGAAGATGAAAAAATATAATACTTGAGAAGCCTATGCATGCCACGCTAAGAAATCTGTTTTTTACCATATAGGCGTTATTCACCAGCTGAAAAATAATTATCATGTATAACATTAATATGATGACACTTCCGACAAAGCCAAACTCTTCTCCGATCATACAATATATAAAATCAGTCCATTGCTCAGGAATAAATTTAAGCTGTGTTTGTGTTCCTTCAAGAAAACCTTTTCCGAATAAACCACCTGATCCTATTGCTACTTTTGACTGGATTACATTATAACCGCTCCCCAGTGGATCCGTAGTTGGATCAAAGACCGCTTTGATGCGATTTTGCTGATATGGCTGAAGTTTTTGGTAAAGCATATCGACTGAAAAACCAACCACAAAATTTAATGCCAGAATACCGGCAGTGAGAAAAATATTTTTTTTAAACAGGAGCAGTGTAAGACCGATTAAAATTAATGCAACGATAAAATATGTAATTCCAAAAAAAGCCCCGGCAATTACAATTATAGGTGAGATAATTACAAACAATACGTATGGAGAAAGACCAACCCAGAATAAGATCGGAAGTATCATTGAAAGAAAAACAAGTGAAGTTCCCATATCCGGCTGACGCATAATCAATGCTACCGGTAAAATAACTAGTACGCAGACTTTCAGAAATTCAACTAATTTATTTACATTTTTAAAGCCGTCTTCGGTCTTCGAAAGGAAATTTGCAACTGCAAGTATCGTAGCTATTTTTGCAAACTCAGACGGCTGAATTCCAAATCCTCCCATACTGAACCAGCTTCTCGATCCGGAGATCTTTTTTCCAAAAAATAAAACCAGTATAAGAAGAATAAGTGAAACAACGTAGAATATATAAGATGACTTTGCAATTATTCTCGGAGGTATATAACTTACCCCGAGCATAATAATAATACCAACTAAAGCAAAAGTTAACTGTTTAGAAAAATAATCAGCTTCGCTTGTATAAGTTGCACTGAATATTGCCAGTAATCCAGAAGCTATTATTCCTATAGTTACGAATAATAATAAAGCATCAATTCCCTCAAAAAAACTTTTTTTCATTCAGCTAAATGTTCCCGGCTTGGGATTTGAAAATTATAAATTTATAATTTTGATGACTAAAATTCCTAACTATTGACTACGGCTATTCAGTATCACTACTACAACAAGCAACTAATTTAGTCTCTGTCATTACCCACCACCTTGACAGTATTATCAGTTTCAAACTCCGAACCTCCCAGATATCTTACCATTAATGCTCCGGCAATGGGAGCTGCAAACTCTGCACCCCATCCCTGATTTTCTCCGAAAACACATATTGCAATTCTTGGATCCTGATAAGGCGCAAAGCCAACAAACCATGAATGATTTTTTCCGTTTGTATTCTGAGCTGTACCCGTTTTACCGCAAAGTTCAAAGTATTCATTTTTAATTCTTTTAGCCGTCCCGGTACCGTTAACTACCAGATACATTCCTTTTCTCACCGCATCATAATATTTTTGATCCATATCAATTCTTCTTTGTTCAAATTTTATTTCTTCTTCCGTATTATTAATATTGTTCTTTATTTTGGAGACAAAATGCGGCTGACAATAAAGTCCGTTCATTGCGATCGCCGATGTGTATGCAACCATTTGCACGGGTGAAACCCCAAGCTCACCCTGCCCAATTCCCAAACTGACTAAAAATCCCTGCGTCCATTTATTCTCACCGTATCTTTTATTAAAATATTCACGTGAAGGTAACAGACCTGATGTTTCATTTGGAATATCTATACCTGTCTTACTTCCAAAGCCGAACATTTTTCCGTATTTACTATAATTATCAATTCCTATCTGAAGACCAAGCTTATAATAAAAAACATTTGCAGAAACCTCGAGCGCTCTTACAACATTTATATTACCGTAAGCACCATGATCTTCGAAGCTCCGGTTGCCATATGTAAAAGAACCGGGGCATGCTATAGTCGATGTAGTAGTAATAATTCCGGCATCCAATGCAGCCATAGACATCATCATTTTCCATGTTGAACCGGGAGGATATTTAGTCTGAGTAACGCGGTTGAACAATGGTTTTTCCGGATCATTTAGTAAAGCTGAAAAAACTTTCGAATTGGTTTTCCCTGAAAAAAGAGAAAGATCGAAATCGGGCTTTGACACAAAACATAATATCTCACCATTGCGAGGATCAACTGCAATGACTGCTCCCCTCTTATCTTTCATCAGACCATCTGCATATTCCTGAAGATCTTTATCCATGCCCAGGATAAGATCGGATCCGTTGATAGGAGGTATGTCATTTTTCCCTTCGTTAAGATTTCCGATCTCACGACCTTTTACATCAACCGTTATAAACTCATATCCTTTGACTCCTCTCAAATAGTTTTCATAATTTGCCTCGAGACCGCTTGATCCTACTACATCACCCTGCTTATAATAATCGCCGATTTGTTTTTCAAGCTGCTTTGGCGAGATCTCGCTTGCATAACCAAATGCATGCGAACCTCTGAAAACATTAGGATAATATCTTGTTGCATCGATCTGATAATCAACTCCTGCAAGCCTGTCTTTATTTTCAGCAATAAAAGAAACCACTTTAAAATTTACATCCCGTTTTATCTTGGCAGGATTAAATCTGTTAGTTCCTTTAAAACTTTTTAAATTATGCATCAGTGAGTCAGGATCCATTTCAAGAACTCCGGAAATTTCACCCAGTATATTTTTATCAAACTGTGAAGGTGTAATGGTGACCGTATAAGAAGGTTTGTTATCAACAAGGACTTTATTATTCCTGTCATACATCATTCCTCGGGGCGGAGTTATGGTGATTGTCTTAACAGAATTTTTATCTGATTCTTTGCTTAGCTCTTCTTTAGTAAAAAGCTGGAGATATGCCAACCTTACAATAAAAACAAAAAAGATCACCAGACTGAATGAATAGATCACATATTTTCTTTTTTCCTGATCCATAAAATTATTTTAGTAAAAGTTTTTTTAATTCAAACCTGTTAAACAGCAAAGCCAAAATCAATCCGAATACTGAAGTATAAAGGGTTGTGGTAATTACATGTTTCAAAAAAATATCAGAAAAATTGTTTGAAGATCCCTGAAAATAAATAATGTAAAAAACTGTGTATGCTGCAAGCGTACACATAAAAATAATGCCGATGAACGAACTCTTGCCGGAAGATTTATCAGACCTCTGAGTACTGAAATAACCTGCAACAAAACCAGCAATACAATATGACAGTGCAAGAAGCCCGATAAAGGATCCGCTCAAAATGTCAAGTATTAATCCGGATAAAAATCCTGATACCGCACCAGTGATGTGTCCGCGTGTGTACCCGAGGAAAATCACAAACAATATCACAATATCGGGTGTGATATTATAATTCGGTATTGAAAGTATGTAACCGATAAAAGTAACCTGGAGAATAATCAGTATTATAAATATTCCCGCATATTTAAGATATGTAGTTAGATACAATTATAAAACTATTTTTTAAGATATGCATTTTCAAGATCAAGCCTTTGCATTTCCGGCAGATGCTTGAGTACGAAAACTTCTTCTAATGATGAAAAAGGAACAAGAGGCTTTACAATAATTTTTTTAAACAGGTTATCAAGATTACCTTCCTCTACAACAGTTCCAACCGGAATTCCTGCAGGAAAATAATTGCTGTATTCGGAAGTAATAATTACATCACCTGCCTTCACGTCTGCACTTTTTGGAACATTATTGATAATAAGATTTCCTGCACCGTCATAATTTAAAATACCATCCACACGGCTTCTCTGAACCTTGACACTGATGCTGAGATTTCTGTTATAAAGTATCTGTGCAATAGAATAATTTTTACTCGTAGAAACAATTCTTCCGACCAATCCGTCGTCAGTTATCAAAGGCATATTTATTTTTACACTGTCTGATTCACCGACATCGAGAGTTATTGTATTCCTTGCCTGCACAAGGGATTTATTAATGATAGCTGCAATGATAACGCCGGAAATATTTTTTTCCTTAAGGCTTAATAATTTTGTAAGGCGTATGTTCTCAAGCTTTGCTTCTTTCAGAGCAGACAATTCATTTGACAGTTCGATATTTTTTTCACGAAGAAATTCATTTTCCTTCTGTATCTCAAACACGTTAGGTACTGCAGAGAGTCCGCTTTGAATTGTGCCGACAAATCCTACTGCAACTGCCCGTAAAAATCTAATTTGTGAATTGTCGTTTGAAAATATAAGAAGAAGTGAAATCACTATCAGTAATGAAAGTATAAGGTAATCCTTTATCTGAATTAAAAATAATCCTATAGTTTTCATTTACAACTTATCAACATTGCTTTGATTATTATTCTAATTATTGTCCGAATTGAAAATTTATTACCATATGTCTGCAAAATAGCTTTGTAAAAGAAAACATTAAAGTAATAAGAAACTGACTTAATTAAAAAATTAAAAAATTTTTATTAAGAATTTTTACAGAAAGCTCTCAAAAAATCCGAATAAGTTTTAATTAAAAAATATTTTATTTAACTTAAGTAAACTTAATTTATATTAAGGGAGTCAATACTATGAAAAAAACTTACACCACAGTAATTTTATTTATCACCTTTTTTTCAACCGTTATCTTTTCACAAACACCAACCTATGAACTGACAACCAGAAACTTCCGCTTTAGCAATGACTGCGGCTACTGGAATTCTGTTGATTTCGATATTCACATTAGAAATACCGGAAGCACTCAATTTGAGTATTCCGGCGGACAATATTTTTTCAGCTTCAATCCTGCAATCGCTAACGGAGGCTCGTTAACTTATGAACTTGTATCATCAGAGCTGCCGGTTAACATGAGACCCCGAAGTCCTTCAATAGGATCTGCAACAAGCCCGACAGCAACAGTTCTGAGGACTGCAGTAAATGTTTTCCCGGGGGCAGGATCCGGCTATATTGTTCCTTCAACTTCGCCCGGTGTAAAGATAGCAACAATGAGACTTAAAACTTCGTCAATATCATTCACTGAAGATGTTTTAGGAAACCTTGCATGGAGAAACCCACCAATAGTTGCTTTGGCTACTAAAATCTTTGCTTATGTTGGTAGTTCAAATACTGATATCACAACATCCGCAACTCACAGCATTATATATGCATTTTGCGGGCCTCATTTTGCATCGGAAGAATTGATTCCGTGGGATTGCTGTCTTTTTACACACGCAGTTTCCACAAATTTCATTCCTGAAGGTCTGTATAATTCTTC
>JBDSYA010000026.1:0-11694 GCA_039925865.1 Ignavibacteria bacterium | reverse complement strand
TAAACCAACAGACTACGAATCTGTCTTTAGAAGTTCGAATCTTCTACGGGGCACTAATCCAATTCAAAATTCAAAAATAAAAATTTAAAAGTCAGTATAATAGATACTGCTTTAGATTTTCTTTAAGAACATTGCAAAGGCATTACTCGCAGAAGTTCTCAGAAAACCCCGCAAATTATCGCCGGAAAAAATTCAAGTCTACATTTCTTCTAAAATCTGCGATATTTCTTTTGGTATTCAAAAAGATTTCATCATCAATGTTACAGAGTGAAACTTTCAATTTACCATTTTAAAAAATATTTTCACAAACGAGTTTTTTTACAATTTGACAAATGTAAACTTTATTCATAGTTTGGTTGAAATTAATCAAAACTATGACGTTGTTAAGAAAGACCAGGGAACCTCCTTAATATTCTGTTTGTATTTAATTTGAAATTAACTTAGTATATATTTTATCAAATTATTTTATGAATACAGAATTCCTGAAGAAATATCTTATAAAAATATACAGCTTGATGAATGAGTTAACTTTTAAAACTCATAGAGACCAAAAACATCACAGCATCTATAATTCATCCATCATAATTATTTTATTGTGTTTTGTATCTGCTAATTCAATATACTCACAATCTAATTGGTTCTGGCAGCAGCCCTTACCTACCGGAAACTTCCTTTGGGCAGTGGATTTTATAAATATAAATACCGGCTACGCAGTTGGGACGGTTGGAACAGTTATGAAAACTACAAACGGCGGGTTGAACTGGGAGTTAAAGAATACACCGAATACACTGTTGTATGGGACAAGTTTTGTTGATGAGAATCTTGGTTTTGCAGTCAGCGGGGATAATGGTTCTATATACAGAACAGCCAATGGAGGAAACAATTGGACAATAGTATTTACAGGAATTGGCAATACATTGTGGGATATTAATTTTCCAAATAGAACCACAGGCTACGCTGTAGGTCTGAACGGATTAATATTGAAATCAACTGATTCGGGGATCAACTGGAATCAGCAGACGAGCGGGACAGTTGCTCATTTATTTAGTCTGGAGTTTATTGATTCGTTGAATGGAGTTGCAGGAGGGAATAGAATATTACTTAAAACATCAAACGGCGGAATAAACTGGATATCTCAGGCTATCAGTTTTGTGGATCCATTTTCACAGGTAACAAGCGTTAACTATGTTGATTTAAATGTTATATACGGATTGGTTTCCAGCGATGATAAAATTTATAAAACAACAGATGGCGGATTGAACTGGTTTAGTTACCAACTTCCCATAGCATCAAATGATATAGAAAGAACAATCTCATTTGTGAATAAAGATACCGGGTTGATGGTGACAGATTTTGGGAGAATTGAAAGAACATTTAACGGAGGCATGAACTGGACAATTGATTCTACATTCAAACCGTCTACTCCACAAATTGGAGTTTTGCGTTTTGTTGATTATGCGGGTGGGAATATTGCATATGTATGCGGCTCAGGTGGGCGTGTGATAAAGACAACTAATAACGGAATAACCTGGACGACAACTACAGGAGGCAGAGCAAATCTTGAGTCAAATTACTTTACAAATGAAATGACGGGTTATTCGGTCGGTTGGGAAGGAACAATATTAAAAACAACAAATGCCGGAGAGACGTGGGTGTCGAAGCAAAGTAATACAACGCGCATTTTAAATGATGTTCATTTTGCAAATTTAAATACCGGATATGTTTGCGGAGATTCCGGAAACGTTTTAAAAACAACTAATGCAGGTGAGAACTGGGTTGCGTTAAATAGCGGAGTAATTAATAATTTGAATGGAATATATTTTTTGGATGAAAGTATAGGGGTTTCAGTTGGATCTTTGGGAAAAATTATTAGAACGACTGATGGAGGAAATTTATGGTTCGTAATTGAAAGTGGAACTACGTTTAATGCCGAAGATATATTTTTTATTAATTCTACTACGGGTTATATTTCTGCAAATATGTTTCTTAAAACTACAAATGGCGGTGTGAATTGGATCAATTTGCCTGCTTCAAGTGGAAAAAAAATATTCTTTTTAAATGAAAATACCGGATATACAATTGGAGGATCGGGGATAATCGGGAAAACAATAAATGGCGGGATGTCTTTAATTATTCAAAACGGAAATGTTATTGATAATTTGAACTCATTATATTTTATCAATGAAAATAATGGGTTTGCAATTGGGGAGGGAGGGGCAATTACAAAAACAACAAATGGGGGCACAAACTGGATCCCGCAACAAAGGATTACAAACAATAGACTTTTCTCAATTGATTTTGTTAATAATAACACCGGATACATTGTAGGGGAGTTTGGAACAATAATCAAAACAACAAATGGAGGACTGGTATTCATAAATTCAAACAGCGAAGTAATTCCAAATGAATATAGTTTAGAACAGAACTATCCAAATCCTTTTAACTCCACCACTATCATAAAATACAAAATCACAAAATATTCCGAGATTAAAATATCATTATATGATATATCAGGGAAAGAATTAATTAACCTAGTTAATGAATATCAGACTACCGGAAATTACGAAATATTATTTGATGCTTCAGAATTTTCAACAGGAGTATATTTTTACTCTTTATTCATAAATAACAGATTAATAAAAACAAAAAAATTAATCTTAACAAAATAAATTTTATATGAAAACAATAATAATAATTTTAATGAGTTTATTCTTTGCATCAACATTGTGCTATTCTCAATTGACACCAGATTATCCTTTCAAAACATATCTTGATGAAAATAATAACCTATACATAACAGGTAGCAATTATAATGATCAAACTAATTCAATAGACTTATGGACTGCCAAATATTCCAATGGAAATAGAATTTGGCGTGCTTTTTTCAACTCACCAATTGGAATTGACAGAGGATTAGATCTTGCAGTCGATGTTCAGGGTAATGTTGTTGCAACAGGCTATGTTTTTAATAGTGCAACCTCAAGTAATGATATTATTCTATTGAGTTATAATTCAAACGGAATTTATCAATGGCATAGAATCATTTCAAATTCCGGTGATGATAAAGGGATGGGGCTAGATATAACAATTGATGGTTTAGGCAGAATAAATGAAATTTTCATATCGGGCTACATAACAAATACTGCGTCAGGAAAAGATTTCTTTACTGCTAAATACTCCTCAATCGGAGATTTAATCTGGCAGCGCACCTACGACGAAAACAACGTCGACAACGTAGCTACCGACATTCATCTAGATTTAGGTTATGCTTACGTTTCCGGTTACACAAGAGAAAAAGATTACACTACAAATGATTTTATGCTTTTATCTTACTGGAAGGAAAATGGAGATTTATCAGACTCTATTATTTACAATAAACCGGGGAGTAATGAGTTGCCGGCTCAATTTATTATTTCAAATAAATCAGAGGTTCCGGTTCAGAAATCCAAAAGTTCAGTAATCTGTGTCACTGACAATTTACCAGGTACAGGCAGATCTTCTAATTACCTTACTTTGTTTTTTGATGAAGATATAAATCACGATCTTCAGGTTAGATGGGCAAACTTGTTTTCAAACGGTCCGGGAGCATATGTAAATGTTCCGACTTCTATTGCCTCTGATTTAAAAGGAAATATTTATGTAACCGGGTATTGTAATAACTTCAATAATTCCTTTCAAAGTAACGGACTGGATTTTGCTACAATTAAGTATGCTGGAGAAAACGGCAAGTATGCATGGAAAGATAAAGTGAAATTTTTTAATTATAATGATACATCTACAACCGGAGTGGATGATAAAGCATCTTCTGTAAGATCAAACAATATTGGAGATTTATTTGTAGCGGGTTCTTGCCAGGGTTCACCATACGGGTTTTCATTTGCAAAATATAAAGGAATCTCATCAAGATTTCCCACAAGAGAATATTCAAGGCCGTTCGTCCCTTCATTTATTGCGGACAACAATAACGGAATAAATTTAAATAAAGGGACAAAGCTTGAAATTGCAAGTGATGGAAGTCCCTTACTTATCGTAATGGGATGGAACGAAAACTATTCATATTGGGCAGCGCAGAAGTTTACAATAAATGGCGAAGTAGAGTATACGATCGATCCAAACCAGATCGGCGATAATGATTATATAAAGTCAATGAAAACGACAGCAAAAGTTAAACTTGAAAACTCTCCAAATCCGTTTAATCCATCAACCGTGATTAGTTTTAACTTAACAAAAACTGATAAAAGAAACTTTGTTCAGTTGATAGTTTTTGACATGCTCGGCAGGGAAGTACAGACGCTTGTGAATGATTTTAAAGATGCAGGCAGTAATAAAGCGGTTTTCAATGCTGCCGGATTATCGAGCGGAATATATTATTATACTTTGATTGTAGACGGAATAAGTGCTGTGACCAAAAGCATGGTCCTGGTAAAATAAATTTTCATACCTCCAACATAATCTCTCATAAAAAGCCATTTCAGAAACTTTGAAACGGCTTTAATGAATATTGTAATCTAATTTAAACTTTTTATTTTTTCATAAAACCAAATTTTATCCGGTACAATCCCCTTTTCATTATCCAGACTTTTCTTAAGAATGATGGTTTCCGATTTTATATCTTTTGTGTTGTCTTCTGCAAATTTGATTAAATCGGATAAATATTTATTGAAATTTTTTATTGCAAATATCAGTCCGGGAATAAGCACATTTTTCATTCTTACATACTGACGCAGATTTTGAATTATATATTTACAGCTTTCAAATTTTCCCATTTCATAATAAACCCTGCCGAGAATAAATTTTGAATGCATATAATAATATGGATCTTTAAACTTAACATTATTCAGATGTTCAAATATATTATTATATTTTTTCCGGTGGTAATATATTCTTGCTTTTGCAAGGTTATATGAGTCCTCAAAATATTCTTTATCTATGCGCAGCTTATATTTCTCTATAAACGATTCAAGCCAGTTAAATTCCTTTAAGGGTAAAACAATAGAAATGACATTATTGTAATCCACATCGGAGATTTTGTTCTCAAACAACAGGAGATCATTTCTTTCCATAAATTTAATCAGGTCAAATGCCTTTTCACGATAATCAGCTTCTCCGTTATTGATCTTTTGCACATAATAATTTCTTAAATAATTGTAATAAAATATGAGATTATCTTTTTTAAACTTTCTACCATTTTTATCCAAATATTTCAGCAAAATATTCAAATAATTATCATCCATTGTATTTTCCATCATAGTGACTAGATAAATTATATACAAATTAGGATGCTTGTTAGAAATTTCCGTAACATTTTCTTCAATGCGTGATTTGATTTCATTGATAAAGTTTTTTGTAAAAGTTTTTCCTTTACCTAATTCATTTAAATTCATTTCTCTGAAACAATGAAGTTTTAAAAACATAAAATTGGAATCTATCAGGTCAGAACTGTTTTGAAGGCATTCTGCAAATTCTTTTTTATATTTATTTATATTATATCTAAAATTTACATCTTCAAGGTTGATTTGATTTTGATAGAATATGGATTCTTTCGGGAAAGTTGTTGACTGAATTTTATAAAGTTCTTTAGCATTCGACTCAAATCTTTTTAGTAAATCTCTTTTAAATAACGAATTCAATAGATGGATCCGCTCTGCAACGTAATCTGAATCTCTTTCAGTTTGTGCAAGAAATTTTTCCATCATAAGATGAAAGTCCGAAATCAACTTGCGGATCTTATCATCATTTATTTTTTTTGCAGAGTAAACATTTAAAGCTAAATTGCTTTTACTAATGTATTCTTCTGTAATATTGGGATAAACCATTAAGAGGTAATCCAATAATTTGACTAAAGACTTATTTGAATTAAAATATGGGGAGCGAAGAAATCTATCAAAGGAATAGATTTCTTTTTTGGAAAGCTGTTTGAAGTATTCAATCATATTTCATAAAAATTGAGCTGCCCTTTAACTATGCATTCTGTTTATCAGAGTTTGTGATTTATTGTTTTCAATTTAGAAATCTTTAGCTACAAACAAAATGAAAAATGAATTGGTTTTGAAACAAATAAAATCTTACGGATTTGAAACATTTAGATTTTATTTTTCCTTCTGGAATTTGGAAAAATCAAGCTTAAATGATTTAAGGATAATAACTTGGCTGTGTCATCCTGAGCTGAGCGAAGGATCCAGAAACATCAAAACTTGCTAACACGTTGTTCATAGAAATTCAAGTGAATATAAACATCATTTAAGTTTCTGGATTCTTGGCTTTGCTCACCATGACAAGACTCAGCCAGGACTATAGATTAATGAATAAAAAAAAACAAAGCCGAAAGATTTCTCTCCCGGCTTTTGAATAGATAAGTAAATTAAAAAAATTCAGGGATTGAACATATTCAACCCCTGAATAGAAAACTATTTTACGAGCATCATCTTCTTTATTGCTACGAATCCACCATTGTCGGTACTTCCGTTACCTTCTACTGTTATCTTGTAGAAGTAAACACCGCTTGACAAATTAGCTGCATTGAAATTAATTGTATAGAAGCCTGCTGTCACAACATCATTCACAAGTGTTGAAACTTCTCTTCCCGACATATCAAAAATCTTTATGCTAACCTTTCCATCAAATGGTAAATCATAATTTATTTTTGTTGTGGGATTGAATGGGTTTGGATAGTTTTGTGACAGATCAAACTTTGTCGGAACTCCAATGTTAACTTCATTGCTTAAATTGAAATATTCATAATTTCCGTTGAAGTCGATCTGTTTTAACCTGTAATTGTATTTTCCTGAAGCTAAGTTTCTGTCTGTGTATGTATAGTTCATCGGTACGGATGTAGTTCCGTTACCGGTTACATTTGCGACTTTCGACCATAAACCGTTTACGACTGATCTTTCAACATCAAAACCAGCATTGTTTAATTCTGATGCTGTTATCCAGTTAAGTGTGACATCTCTTTTATTTACTACAGATGTTAATGAAGAAAGCTCAACAGGCAGTACACCGCTGCAGGCATCGGGGTCCGGCTGAAAGCCAGGGCTTGAAGGATCGATATCAGTACTGTCAACCAGATATGGAATGAAGACTACAGGACCAATTATTACCGGAGTTATTAGATCTAAGTCTGCCGTCCCATACCAGTTGCACGTTCCATCTGCATAATCAAGTCCGTAATTATGAATAGCATTTGTCGTGTAATTGGTTATGCTGTTGTAATTTATTGAAGCCAATATTGATCCGACACTATCAGTTACAAGAGCAAATCCTTCATTAACACTATCAACAAAATTATTTTTAGCATTTATTGAAGTGAGTTCTAACATGGCATCCTTATTATTTCCATTGGCATCGCTGTTATTTCCACCTGCTGTTGTTTCATCGTTTAAAGTTAATTTTATTCCTGCATTATCCAGACTTGCAAATGCATCTACCTCAACTCCTACTCCATTTCCCCCACCATTAACTGTATTTTGATTAATTGTCGTTGTCCCATTTTCAACATAAATTCCATACCAATAAGGTGTTGCACCCATGTTGGCTGCCTTATAGCTAACCGTATTACTGTTTATGGTTCCGCCTGCCAGGTAATAAAGTATTCCTGCCTGAGCATCATTTACAATATTGTAATATGTTCTGATAGTATCACCAGGATTGAAGACTAATATACCGCATGAAACAACGCTCGCGGGTGTATAACTAACTCCGGATACCGTATTATGATTGATGCTTCCTCTGACTCCACCGGATAACTGCACACCATTCTGTGCAATGAAGTTAATTGGACCGGCACCGGTTACAATATTACTATCTACAAGAGTTGTTAGAACTGCTCCGGACATTGTAATACCGTTTTTCTGGAAGTCGTAGATATTATTTTTAATGACATTCAATGTTCTGGCTGTTCCTACATTGGCATAACCAAATATTCCGGTTCCACCCTGCGCTCCATTAATCGGAGTACTACGAACTGCTTTGACTTCAAGATCACTTATAGTACCTCCCGCGTTAAAATATCCAACACCGTTCAAGCGATGATTAGAATTTCCATTTCCAGCACCATCGATAGTTAAGCTTTTAACTACAATGTTAGCGGCATCATGTCCGTAAATAACCGGATAATTATTAGCTGATGTGGTAAAGAACAACGGCAGCGTTGCCGGAGCAATTATATTTGTCGCACCCGCGCCCTGGCCAATGACAACAAGGTCATGATCTATTTCGATTTGTTCCGTGTAACTTCCGGAATTTATATGTACCGTATCCGCTGGTGCTGTAATATTTACACCACGCTGAACTAAAGGGCTGCTTGTTCCAGCAGGGATGTAAAAACTATTAACTGTAACATAAACGTTAAATGGCTTAAGAATTATTATACCATAAGGTGTAGCGTCAACTGCGTCAAGTACTTTATCTGCTATGGTGAAGATATCCGGAAGACTTGTACTTCCATCCAGCAGAATGCCGTCATAATTATTGCCTACTGCATTAATAACTGTAGTTGTAGCGAGAGTACTTGCGTTTACGAGATGATAAGTTCCTCCAGTGAATATATTTCCTGATGGTGACAGCGTACCTGAATAGGCATCTACCGGACTCGATTTATTAATCCTGATACCCCGGAAACAGGTTGTAAAGGTATTACCTGTAATGGTAAGTAAAGAGTTGGATATCGCGCCATCAAAGATACCGACGGCATAGCTCGTCGCATCAGTAATAGTGTTTCCAGATACAGTGGAACTTGTTGTTCCATAGAAATACATACCACGACCGCTGTTACTAACTTGATTATCCTGGAATGTAATGTTTGTGAAAGCAGTCGCACTTGTGTTGCTCATTCCCATAGCCCAGCTGTTAACCACCGGGCTTGAGTTAGTGAATTTGTTATCTTTTATAAGTACGTTCTGGAGATTTGTACCGGCGGTATACTCGTCAGCATAGATCCCGGTTCCGCTGGCAGCTCCCGGATTGGTATTATTCTGAAATAAATTCTGCCGGATGACCGTCTGGTCTATAGCGCTATTATTTGAGAGTAAAAGTCCGATGATATTATTCTGGATAATATTGTTTTGAACGGTTGTGCCGTTTGTTCCTAACTCCAACCATATACCAACTCCTAGCGCGCCATTCCCACCCTGCTCAGTGAAGCCATCTATCATTGATCCATTGGCTGCGGGTGTAACGTCGAACGCAGAAGCATATCCGGTTAGATTAATAGCGTCCACGATGGATTCTGGAACTACACCACGGGTCCGGGCATCAACACCAGCCTGACGACCCCTGAAAGTAAGCTGCTTGTTTATTACATTTCCAGAAGTAAGAATATATGTTCCCGCATCCACGTAAATGGTATCACCTGGATTGGACTGCGAAATTGCATAATTGATGGTCAGGAAAGGAGCCGTTGTTGTACCTGGGTTAACGTCACTACCTAAAGCTGTGGTATATAAATCGCCAACTAATGAACTATCATTGACATAAAGATTTGTTTGTGCATGAACACTCATCGCAACGAATAAGAAACACAATGAGAGTGTAAATAATGAAAATAATTTCTTCATAAATATGTGGGGGTTTAAGTTTTAAAAATATTATTTTAAATGAGTTATTGTAAATACGTATGAAAGACTAAGCGAAGAAAAGGGGGCATTGAATTTCAAAAATATTTCTAATTTGTCTTCCTCAAAAATTAAATGGAATTTCTCTTTTCTTTATAACTTAAAATTTTAATTAACCTATTATACTACTTTATTGCTAAACAAACTAATAGCATTTGATAGTAATTTTTATAAAGCGCATTAAAGCGCATATACGGATTGCCTCAAAAAGTTAAGTAAGTTGCACTGAACACATTCATCACACTCCACACGATTATCACGGTCGTTGCATAACTTTCATGTGTCATATTGTCACCTGTGACATCAGTAACGGGTCTATCTGTTTCAAATTACTTCCAAAATGCCTGAATGACAGAATTTGTAAAGTCATAGCTCATCATTTAACTTTTGAATTTTAAATTTTAACTTTTAAATTTAAAAATTGACTAAGGAGTTATCTTACTCACAAAATTAAATGCATTATTATCCGCTATTGCACCATCACTTGCATCGACGACATTATCCCCTGTGATATCTGTTACTACATATCCTGTTACAAAATTGAAAGCATTATTGTCGATCCTTGCTAAATCTGTAGCATCAACAGAGCCATCCTGATTTACATCACCGCTGTATATTCCAAATCGGACAGGTGAAGTATCTACCTGTTTCATATTGTTTCCGAAAGCCCGTGAAGCGGATGTGATGAAGGTGTAGTTTGCCGGGAGGGCAGTAGTATAGCTGACAAGAACGCTGCTCCATGTCTCAATGCTGTTTCTGTGTTTAACAACGATGTAATAAAGTCCCGGAGGAGCTTTCTTGAAGATGAATTTTCCTGTAAAGTTATATTTACTTATAACTCCTTTGGATGAATCAACAATTGCATAAGGCGAAGTAGAATTTCTAAGATACACTCTAGATGTATCACTCAGCCTCATATTGTCCGCGAAGTTATCGTAAAATCCTTGCATGATGATTGTAAGATTAAGAAGTCCGTGAGGAACAGGGGGGGATGACTGGAATATATAAGCTCTTCCTGTATTTGAACTATACCCGTTAGCCCCGATAATCACATCAGAATATCCGTCACCGTTTAAATCTCCGGCTTCAGAGACTGAAATTCCAAAATTGTTATTCACAGCTTCACCAGTCACAGTAATATCAGTCACATTATTCATCACTCCTCCCCCTTGGAATATATATGCTCTTCCTGTAACTGAACTATACCCTGTCGCACTTACAATCACATCAGAGTATCCGTCACCGTTTACATCTCCTGCGCAGGAGACTGAATATCCAAAATAATTGCCTGTAGCTTCACCGGTCATAGTAACATCAGCAACACTATTCATCATAGCCCCGCCGTAGTATATGTAGGCTCTTCCTGTAGATGAACTATATCCGTAAGCTCCAACAATTACATCAGCATAACCATCTCCGTTTACATCACCTGCGCCCGAGACAGAGTATCCAAAATTACTGTTAACAGATTCACCATACATTGTAACATCAGGCAAATAATCCATTGAAACGCCTCCATAGTATATAGACGCTCTTCCTGTATATGAATTATAAAGGTAAGAACTTACAATCACATCAGAAAATCCGTCACCGTTCACATCTCCTGCTCCCGAGACTGAAAATCCGAAATAATTGCCCGCAGTCATTGTAACATCAGCAACACTGTCCATCACAGCCCCTCCCTTATATATATATGCTCTTCCTACACCCGAACTACCCCCGTAAGCGCCGACAATCACATCGGCATACCCGTCATTGTTCACATCACCTGCTCCCGAGACTGAAGAACCAAAATTACTGTTAACAGATTCACCATACATTGTAACATCAGGTACAGCATCCATTGCAGCTCCTCCATAGAATATCATCGCTCTTCCAGTATATGAATTATACAGGTGAGATCCGACAATCACATCAGCATATCCGTCTCCGTTTACATCACCTGCGCCGGAAACTGAAAAACCAAAAAGATTTCCGAAAGTCATTGTTACATCAGCAACATTATTCATTAAAGTACCTCCATAATAAATGTATGCTCTTCCGGTAGTTGAAGTATATGCATAAGCACCGACAATCACATCAG
>JBDSYA010000025.1:0-8538 GCA_039925865.1 Ignavibacteria bacterium | reverse complement strand
GTGGGGGGCAGTACAAAAGGCTATATAAAATGTAATGAAATGATAAGTGAAGGTACTGATTCCAGTGTAAGCACTTTAGGATTAAATGATTCTAATGATCAAATAACAATTGATGTAAATTATATTGAAGGAAATTCCTCTCAAGTAGTTTATTCTTTTGGAAGTAGTACAAATCCCGGAAATTTTGTCCTAAAAAATGCTAAAATCAAAAACAAGAGTACATCTACTTCTGCTAAAGGAATATTATTGGCAACTACTTCTCCAAAATTAACTTTAAATAGAGTTAAGATAATTGCAGGAAATCAAAATGGGAATATAATTTCACTAGGAAGCGGAACCTCTATAGAGGTCAAAAATTATGGTTTATTTGGAAATTACGACATTGATGATACAAAAATAATCTTAAAAGTTGGAGTTGGAACAACAACAAGTGATCCGGGTTACAATTATCAGGGAATAATCGATCCTCTTTTAAAATAAAAATCAAGATCTTTTCAATTAAGAAAGTTTTATAAAAAATTAAATTTGATTTTAAGGGTAGAAATATTTTTCTTTGTTGCTTTTGCATTTACTAGGCTAAGTTACTCCCAATCAGGTTGGATTCAACAAAACAGCGGTGTAAATACCAAGCTGAATTCAGTCAAGTTTATAAATTCCCAAACCGGAGTTTGTGTAGGCAATTCGGGAAAAATTCTCCGAACGACCAATGGAGGAATTAGTTGGGTTCAACAGCCAATAGAGTATCAAAATAATTTGTATTCATTATCTATTACACCTGCAAATATCTGTTTTGCAGTTGGTGATAGCGGACTCACTTTGAAAAGTACTGATGAAGGAGCTACATGGGGACAATTGAATATGATCAGTTCTTCTATGAACTTTACTTCTGTTTTTTTTGTAAATGATAGTATTGGGTTTTTGGGGGGAATAAATAATTCGTTTACACTACAAAATAAAATTTACAAAACCGTAAATGGAGGATTCACCTGGGATTCTCTTCAAACTGTTGATGGCGAAACTTATACAAAGTTCATATTTTTTATCAATCCAAATACGGGGTGGAGCATAAATGGATATGATGTTTTAGCAACTGAAGAACTCGATAAAACAACTAACGGTGGAATAAATTGGACACATCAATTTTCAACCAATCGAACTGTTGATGCAGTCTATTTCATTGATTCTTTAAATGGATGGATGTCAGCTTATTCTGGTTTTTCAGTTCCATCTATTTTCAGATCCACAAACGGAGGAAACAATTGGCTAACCATTTTCCCGAGTGGTACGGGAACAGTTATCTATTCATTATATTTCATTAACAAATCCAAAGGTTGGGCTGCGGGTGAGTATAGAACAATTCAGGCAACAACAAACGGTGGAATAGATTGGATAGATCAAACTAATCCTCAGGCAGGAGTTCATTATCGTTCAATATATTTCACAGACTCTCTTACAGGCTATGTAGTCGGCGACAGCGGAACAATTTTAAAAACAACAACAGGCGGAATTCTAACTAACTTCTCAAACACATCATCTGAAATTCCCGATAAATATTTTCTTTCACAAAATTATCCGAATCCATTTAATCCAAACACAATTATCAATTACGCAACCCCCTTAATCCCCCCTTTGAAAAAAAAGGGGGGAATGGGGGGTTCGTGCGATTGAAAGTTTATGATATTCTCGGAAATGAAGTTGCAACACTCGTCAATGAAATCAAGCCAGCAGGAGTTTACAATGTCGAATGGAACGCTTCGGACTTTCCGAGCGGGGTGTATTTGTATAAACTGTGGGTTGATGGAAATATAATTGATACAAAGAGAATGATACTTTTGAAGTGACAGTTGGCAGTTAACAGCAATGACTATTGGCCATTCACTATTCACTATTCACCAGTTAGCATTGATTACAAATATTTAGCTACAGTAATATCGAAGTAAGCTGTACCATTACCATATCTATCAATATCACCAGTAAAGAAGAAATAACAACGGCAGTGTTAGCGGCAATTCCAACGCTTTCCGTACCTCTGTCTGCATTAAAGCCTTCATAGCATCCGACAACACCGATACTAAATCCGAAGAGAAAAGTTTTGATAGTTGCAGGTATGATATCCTTCATATCTAAATTTGTGAATGAATTCATCAGAAATAATTTCAGACTCGTCTCATCAGTCAGATTGATGGCAAGAAATCCGCCCATCAGTGCAAGTGCATCTGCAAGTACTACAAGCAGTGGAAGCATTAATGTAGCCGCTGCGATTCTTGTTGCCACTAAATATTTAAAGGGATTTGTGCCTGAAACTTCCATAGCATCTATCTGTTCCGTGACTTTCATAGAACCCAGTTCCGCGCCGATCCCCGAACCTATCTTTCCCGCAAAGATCAATGCCGTTATGACAGGACCGATCTCAAGAATTACAGCAAGCGCAACCATTGACGGTACAAGTGATGCTGCTCCGAATTTTTGCAGAGTAGGAATTGATTGCAGCGTAAGTGTCAGGCCTATTATAAATCCTGTTATCGCTATGAGAGAAAAAGAATTGTAACCTATTTCATAAAATTGTCTTGCCGTTTCTTTAAATTCATAAGGTGGTTTGAAAATCTCTTTGAGAAATCTCCAGGCAAACATGGTCAATCCCGAAACTTTCAGAAAAAACTCCTGAATAGATTTAGGTAATTTTATTTTGAATGGAGTTGGTTTAAGTGTGTCTACAACATCCGTTTGTTCGTGCTTCATTCATCATCCTTTCTTTTGCTTTGCCGGATTTTCATATCTATAAATGGATTCGCAATTCCAACCACGATCCCGAATGAGAAATCAATTATGTTAGCACCTTTAGCTACATAAGTATATCTAAGCTTTGCGCTTGGATAAAATAAGATCTTATGATTTCTGATTGAATATCCAAAAGAGCTTTCCGCAAAAACCCCTGGCCTTGAAAAATTATGAAAATATCCTCCTCCTAAAGTAAGTGTCGTTGTGCCCTGAAATGAGTTAGAAGGTTGAATTCCTTTTTTTAAAAGTATGTCATACTTATAACCCAGCCGGATATTGCTGTTAAGGTCTTTCCTGAAAATATATGAATATTCGGCAGTTGCCCTGTGTTCACCAAAATTACCAAATCCGACGGACAATTCTTTTGTGAAACCCAAAGCTATCTTGTCATTTTCAAATAGTATTATGGGATTTAATAAATAAAAAAATGCGGCCAGTCCAATGGCAATTGGTAAAGTTGATGAAGTAGTTTCTGATCGGTTTTTTAAAAACGATTTATTCAATGAGAGAACGTTCGGGTAATCATTGCTGGAAACCGAATTTTGTGTTTCATGAAAATTCTGCTGAGCAGTTAAATCCGGTACGATAATAAATAAGAGCAGTAAAGAAATTAAAATAGACTTCATCAAATCTTAGTTTTCAATAAAATATAATATTGATATCAATCAATCTATATAAAAATTGTATTTCATTTTTTATAACTTTTATAACTAGATGTTTATTTTTAACGAAATCTGTGAAAATAATCCCGCACTATGTTTTCATTTACACTATCCGCAATTAATCCAATATACTGATCGGGCCTGATAATTAATGTCAGATCTTTTTCAATCCCGTGTTTCCTGCATTCATCATTTATATGGATTGAAATGATCTTAAGGAGGTTTTTATTTCTTTCAGCAAACTTTATAATTTCCTCAGAAGGTTTGTTTCCGAATATCATTATATGAAATTTAGGGAGAGTTATTAATTCTATAAGTGACCTGTCATTTATTTTGATATAAGGTATGAGATCTCCTGCAGTGAATTTTAATTTCTGATTGGATAAATTCAAAGATAAATTACTCTTTTCATAATTTACATGGAGCTGGGAAACAATTCTGAAAACTCTTTTTCTCAAAGTCTTGCTTGCGAAAATAAATTTCGCAGTATAGGACACTGCATATCTTCTGAATAATCTGAACAGAAGCCCATTGTTGCTCATCATCTCGAAACCTCTGTCGGTAAAATTCATAAGCCATTTTGCAAAGGGAAGACGCTCCGCATTATAAGTCTCAAGAAGTTCTTTGCCGGCAATGCCATTAATAACAAATGAAAGTTTCCAGGCAAGATTGAAAGCATCCTGTAATCCTGTATTCATTCCCTGTCCGCCGGCAGGGGAGTGAATGTGGGCTGCATCTCCCGCAACAAATACATTTCCTTCCTTAAATTTGTTTACACACCTGTGATGTAACTTGTAAACCGTGAACCAGTAAATACTCTTGAAGTTTATCTTATCTGAATATGTTTCTCTTATTAAATATTCTATATCTTTAAATTCAATATCATCATTATCATAAAATTTAGCCGGAAGGGTTCCAAGGATTCTGTAATGATTCTTGTTATGATTCTTATCTTTCAGAGGAAAAAATCCGATCAGATTATACTGCCTAGGATAACCTAAAATCTTTTTTTCTTTCAGATTCCATTCAATATCAGCATCTGCCAAAAAAAATTTACTTTCATAAGTTCCGCCTTCAAATGTTAGATTTAATTTATGCCTCACAAAACTTTTTGCCCCGTCGCAGCCAACTAAATATCTACAAGAAATTTTTTCATCAATACCGTTTTTGCTGACAGCAACAATCACTTCATCAGCATTGTCATTGAAATCTTTTATTCCGGTATTCCATTGGACATCACCGCCTTTGTTTTTTAAATGTTCATAAAGGATCTCTTCATTCTTGTTTTGCTCAAGAGAAAATATATAAGGAAAATCGGTGATGCCTTCACCTGCAGCGCCGATATTCACGTTAATAAAAATATTTTTCGATGGAACAAGATCAAATGATTCTATGATCTGGCCTTCAGCATTTACTTTATCCATCTCACCAAGCTGTCTGTAAATTTCAAGGCTTCTCGAAGAAACAACAAGCGCACGCGACTCCGGAGAAGTGCCTGCCTTGCTGTCGAGTATGATAAAACTTATCCCGTACCTTTCAAGCTGGCAGGCAAGCATCAGTCCTGTCGGACCTGCGCCGATGATCAGGACGTCAACTTTGTTCATTGCGTGTTACATTTTTTTCTAAGTGAATTTAAAATGTGATGATAAATTAAAACACTTCACTCTTAGATTTTAGTACTATGAGAAAATGCATATCATTAATCATAACTGACGAACGCATCACTCTTCCATAATTTTACTTATCGAATGGAAATAAGCATTGTTAAGCTCTTCAAAAGTAAGATCAATTTCATTATTAATAATGAAACGTGAACCCGTTGTCATACCGATCTTTAAAATATCAACACCGTATTCACCGGCAATTTTAAAAATTTGTTCTGGTAAATTATTATCAGCAGAAACTATAATTGTACTTTGTGTTTCACTGTACAAATGAAAATCTTTTCTCCGGTTATATTCAAAATTAATTTCACAACCAATGTTATTATCACGGTTCATTATACAGCATTCGGCAAGAGCCACTGCAATACCTCCGTCTGAAATATCGTGAGCTGAATTTATCAGTGACATATCAATCAATTTTAAAACAAAATCATGAAGCCTTTTTTCAAGATCACAATTAATTTCCGGAGCATCGCCTTCAACTAAATTGTGAACGGTGTTAAGATACTCGCTTCCTCCGATTGAAAATTTTGAATTCACACTTGTCCCTTCGGGAAATCCAAAATTCCAATTACCTATTAACAGTATTACATCATTCTCTTTTTTAAAATAACTCGTCATAACTTTATTCACATCTTCTATAAGTCCTATCATCCCGATAGTCGGAGTCGGGTAAACTGCAAAATCTTTTGACTGCGAATTTTCGTCCCTACGGGAATTATAAAAACTTACATTGCCTCCAGTGACAGGAGTTTCCAATACGTTGCATGCATCGCCAATCCCTCTGATTGCTTCAGTGAACTGATAATAAACTTCCGGATTATACGGATTACCAAAATTCAGGCAGTTCGTTATTGCAAGAGGTTTGGCACCGGTACAAACTACATTTCTTGCGCTCTCACATACCGCGATCATTGCGCCTCTGTAAGGATTTAAGTATACATATCTGCTGTTGCAGTCAACCTTCATTGACAATGCTTTCTCAGAACCTTTGATTCGTATTACTGAAGCGTCACCTCCCGGTAGTATGACTGTATTGGTTCTGACCTGAGTGTCATATTGTTCATAGACCCAGTTTTTATTGGTGATATTCGTAGATGAAAGAAGTTTTAAAAGAACTTCATTGTGATCAGAAGGCTCGGATATTTTATTAAGATCAAATTCTCTTTTTGATTTATAATATTCCGGCTCCTTAATTTCTCTCACATATACAGGAGCGCCGCCGCCAAGTACCAGCTCATATGCAGGAACATCAGCAACAAGATCTTTATGATGATAAATTTTCACGCGGTCATCTTCAATTACTTTTCCTATCTCGACACAATTCAGATCCCACTTTTCAAAAATATCTTTTGCAATTTGTTCTTTGCCTTTTTCAATTACAATCAGCATTCGTTCCTGTGATTCGGAAAGCATGATCTCATAAGCGTTCATATTCTTGTCGCGGAGTGGTACAAGGTCGAGATCTATTTCCATCCCGCAATTTCCTTTAGCGCTCATTTCACTTGTCGAGCATGTAATGCCTGCCGCTCCCATATCCTGAATTCCAACTACAACTCCTTCCTTTATTACTTCAAGTGTTGCTTCAAGAAGAAGTTTCTCAGTGAACGGATCACCAACCTGTACATTAGGACGTTTGGATTCTGAATCTTCCGAAATTTCTTCAGAAGCAAATGTTGCCCCGTGAATTCCATCTTTACCGGTAGATGATCCCACAATAAAAACCGGATTCCCCGGACCGCTTGCTTTCGAGGTTGCCGTTTCATTGTGTCTTACAATTCCGACTGCCATTGAATTTACAAGCGGGTTGTCATGGTAACATTCTTCAAAATAAATTTCACCGCTGACTGTGGGCACTCCGAAACAATTGCCATAGTCGCCAATTCCCTTTACAATATTTTTGAATAAAAATTTTGATCTTTCAAACCCACCTTCGCTTCGATCTTTCCCCCCTTCTTTAAATGGGGGATTAAGGGGGGTTATCTTTCCGAATCTCAAAGAATTTAATGCGGCGACCGGTCTTGCGCCCATTGTAAATATATCTCTCAATATTCCTCCGACACCTGTTGCAGCTCCCTGATAAGGCTCTACTGCAGAGGGGTGATTGTGTGATTCAATTTTAAATGCAACTGCAAGACCGTCTCCGATGTCAACAAGTCCGGCATTTTCATCTCCCGCGCTTACAAGTAATCTCTTTCCGCTTCTTGGCAGGGTCTTAAGCTGAAGTATAGAATTTTTGTATGAGCAGTGTTCACTCCACATTACTGAAAAGATGCCAAGCTCTGTATAACTGGGTATTCTGTCCAGTATTTTTAAAATTCTTTCATATTCACTTTCGGTCAGACCTAAAGTTTTTGCAAGTTGAAGATCTATCACAGGTTCGGACATTGTATAATGTTTGTTAGGTTATTAGTTGTACGGTTTGGCTGTAAAGTATTAAATTAACTTTTTATTATTAAGTAAACAAGAGGGGAGTTGATGTAAAGTTAAGATCAGAGCTGATAAACTTCTTGAATATCCCGCGGCAGAGTTTCGTGCTTTACCGAACTCTGACGGATGTAGTCTTCTCAAAACTATTAAAAAAACTTTCACCTCGAAAACTTGAAGGCTCAAAGAATGGCATTGAGGGTAGGGTGGGTAAGGTTGGGGTAGCGTCTCTGCATACATACGGCAGAGTTCGGTAAAGCACGAAACTCTGCCGGGGGATAATAAAATTTTTCTTAGAGTCTTTGAGACTTAGTGGTAAAATGATAGTTCGGAGTAAAAGCTTTTATTGTCAATTGAGCGGAGTCGAACGTTCCGCACAAAAAAAAAGGGGCCGAATTTCTTCAGCCCCTTTTTGTGAAAATATATTTATATAGATCTATCTTACTTGATCAACACCATCTTCTTTGATGTTACGAAGCTGTTGCTGTTTCCTTCTGCTGATATTCTGTAGAAGTACATTCCGCTTGATAAGTTAGATGCATTGAACTGAAGTGTATAATAACCGGCTGTCTTTGCTTCGTTTACCAATTTCGAAACTTCTCTTCCTGTAAGATCATATAATGTAATGCTTACATTACCATCATATGGAAGATCGTAATCTATTTTTGTTGTTGGATTGAATGGGTTTGGATAGTTTTGTGATAATGCATATGCACTTGGAACTCCAACGATAACTTCATTCTCTAATGCATAGTATGCATGGTTACCATTGAAATCTATTTGTTTCAATCTGTAATTATAATTTCCTGTTGCTGCTCTTTCATTGAATGAATAACTTCTTGCTTCTGAAGTTGTTCCGCTTCCTGCAACGTTTCCGATCTTTGTCCACTCTGCTGCAGTTGCTGATTTTCTTTCAATGTCAAAACCTGAATTGTTTAACTCTGATGCTGTTGACCAGCTTAAGCTTACATTGTTTCTGTTAACTGTTGATGAAAAGTTTGCAAGTT
>JBDSYA010000024.1:0-9743 GCA_039925865.1 Ignavibacteria bacterium | reverse complement strand
GGATTCGGATAATTCTGTTCAAGGTGAAACTCTCTTGGAACAAGGGTCGAAGTCGTCTGAATGCCTGCAGAACCATGGTCACATTGACTCATTCTTAAAGCGGATCTGTTGTTAATTTTCTGCTCCCAAATTAGTCTGTATCTGAAAGCATTTTGGGGCTGATTATAAAAATATGAACTAAGATCAAGCCGGGTGTTTTGCGAACTATCACCTGCGTAAAATATTTTTCTGACCGGATTAAATATTAAGTTACTTGTTGCTACGATCATAGAAGAATCGTTTGATCTTTTCAGCCAGCAGAATACACTTAGTGGACTATAAAAAGGAATGGATTGTAAAAAAACAGATGCCTTTCCGGAAATATTTGTACCGGGTTCATTATTTAGAATTAATTTTGTGTCAGTTTCATCCTCATAGATTCCAATGTTTTTATAACTTCCTAAAGTATCATAGTCATAAATCATAATAATTTTTTTTGCCCCTGCGTTACAAAACCGAAAATCTTCTACAGTGTTTAAATTTGAAATTTCCTCCGATGAAGTCCAATTAATTGCATACGAAGAATTTATCTCCGCCTTTATCAGAACAAATTTGTTTATTGAATTAACATTCTTCAGATACCCAATCAGTATTCTGGAATTGTACATTTTTATTTTTGGCAATGAACAGGCTTCTGAAATTACAGATGTCAGAACTGTATCAAAGATAACAATATTCTCGTGAAGCACTTTAAAATGAATTTCATTTCCGGCTTTGTAAGTAATAAGATATGCGGGCGGAAATCCTGAAACATTATATTCCGCAACATCAGGTTCTGTCTCATCTTCAGTGGTTATCTGAAGCGGAGAAGCATCAGCCCATCCGGCTCCGTTATATGTTGAATAATAAATATCATTATTCCCATTTTTATCCGACTGCCATAATATAATAGAATGACCGGCAGCGGGTTCGGTATTCCTAAAATTATCATTTGTTATCATAACCTCATCTTCTAAACTATTGAATAATACTTTTCTGAAAACAATGTTAGAGTTATTACCGTTAGTATCATGCTTTTCATATGATAGAGTAATATATTTTGAATCAAAATAATTTGATGAATTTGGTTTTTCAAATTCAGGATTGAAGTAATCATAATTTTCTGAGTAGGCTGCTGTATAAGCCGAGTCAAACTGTGAGAACTGTGCTTGTATTGAATCTGTGAAAAGAAGGCATGCAAAAACCGATAGTATTATTTTGTTTCCCATAATCTTTAATTATTTTTTTAAAAATAATAAATTGCTTTTACAATACAAAGACTTAATTAATATTTTGTTGATCTTAGTGTTCATATCAGTCCAAAGCCGAGCAATAATTTTCAGAAAACTTATTAACTACCCCTCGCAACCCTTAATACCACTAAGTTAAAGAGAATATGGTTGGTAAAACTGAGAAACTTCCGAAGTCTCAATTCAAATCTCAAATACATTGGAGCGGAGAAAATAAGTCTTCGGAAGTTTTTGCTGCTTAACTGTTATTTCCGTTAAACCCTTTCATCCTCACCTATGTCTAAAACTTTAAAAAAGAGCGATGTCCGATCAAAGAAAACTTCAGCATTTATGTCTTAGAGCAGGATTCGGCGAAAAAATTTCTGAAATAAAAAAATCTCTCACTTATCCTTTATCCGAAAAAGCCAAACAAATATTCTTAAATTCAGCAGACTATACAGAACTTAATATTAATATAGTATCAGACTACTCATCAAAGAAATCCGTCAGTGATAATTCTCAGGAAATTATTAAGTCAGAGAAAAAGAAATCAGCAAAACAATCGCGTGAAAATATCAGAGATCTTAACTTAGCCTGGCTACACAAGATGATACATGACAAATCACAACTAAGAGAGAAGATGACGTTTTTCTGGCATGGACATTTTGCCTGCAGAATGCGTATTGCATCTTTTGCACAAAATCAGAATAACATTTTAAGAAAACATGCACTTGGAAAATTCGGTGATCTTTTAATGGAGATATCAAAAGATCCTGCAATGCTGCAGTTTTTAAATAATCAGCAGAATAAAAAATTCAGCCCCAATGAAAATTTTGCAAGAGAGGTTATGGAGTTGTTTACACTGGGCAGAGGAAATTATTCAGAGTACGCCATAAAGGAGGCTGCGAGGGCATTCACGGGATGGGGATTTAACAGAGACGGTGAATTTGTTTTCAGAAAAAACATTCATGACTTTGACGAAAAAAGCTTTTTTGGAAAAACCGGAAATCTGACCGGTGAAGATATTATAAATATTATACTTGAAAATAAAAAAACATCAGAATTCATCACCGGTAAAATTTACAAATACTTTGTCAATGAAAAGCCTGATCAGGATATAATATCGGAATTAGCAAAAGAATTTTTCAGATCTGATTACGATATTGAAGGTCTTATGAAAAATATTTTTTTATCAGACTGGTTTTATGATAAAAAAAACATTGGAGCTATGATCAAATCACCTGTCGAGCTGATAGTTGGTTTGAGCAGAACTTTCAATATTAATTTTGAAAATCCTCTCCCGCTTCTGGCACTGCAGAAAGTATTGGGGCAAATGCTTTTTAATCCGCCTAATGTCGCCGGATGGGCGGGAGGAAAAAACTGGATTGACTCTTCATCATTAATGTATCGTCTGAAACTTCCCGAAAATATTTTCAGATCATCTAAGCTTGAATTTGATTATAAAGAAGATCCGGCAGAAGAAGGTGAAATGTATTCGAAGTTTTCAAACAAAGAAAAACAGCAGTATAAACAAATGAGAGCAAAGACAGATCTAAGCGCGTACATAAAAGCATTTGCTGACCTTCACGATAAAGAAATATTAGATGAGCTTTCTGAATATTTATTGCAATCAGATCTCAATAAGTCGATCAAGAAAACCGCTATGAGTTATGCAGATGTTTCCAATAAAGAAAATCTAATAGAAAGTCTGACTTTGAAATTAATCACTTTGCCTGAATATCAGCTTTGTTAATGAACAAGTATAAATAAAAAATTCGTAAGTCTTTCAAAAATGTAAACAACCTATTGATCATGAAAAATTTTTCCCGAAGAAACTTCCTTAAATATTCGGCGATGGCATCAACGTCATTACTGATACCCAATTTTTTAAAAGGTTTTCAGTCAAAGGAACTATATGACAATACCCTGCTTCAAAAACTGATCTCAGGCGGGAAAAAACTTATCATAGTACAGCTGTCTGGAGGTAATGACGGGTTGAATACAATTGTCCCTTATCGAAATGATATATATTTCAGCATGAGGCCCGGACTTTCATTGAGTGAAAATAAGATCGTTAAACTAAACGATGAGCTTGGTTTGAATTCGGCAATGTCTTCTATGAAAAATATTTTTGACAATGGTAATATGAGCATTATCAACAGTGTAGGATATCCGAATCCCGACCGTTCACATTTCAGATCAATGGATATCTGGCAAAGCGGCAGCGGGTCTGACCAGTATTTAAGCACAGGCTGGATAGGAAGATACCTGGATTCTGAATGTGAAAGCTGTAAAAATCCATACAGCGCAATTGAAGTAGACTCCACGCTAAACATGACAATGAAAGGCCTGAGTAAAAGCGGAATGGCCATCGAAGATCCGAAAAAGTTTTATATTAATTCTTCTGAAAGATATTTACTTGAAGTTTCTCAAAAAGCGAAGGACCATGATCACGAAGATTCAAATGTAAGCTATCTTTATAAAACTCTTGCAGAGACAACTTCATCTGCAGAGTATGTTTATGAAAACTCAAAAATATATAAATCCAAAAAAGATTATCCCGATACAACGTTTGGAAATAATCTGAAAACAATTGCAGAAATGATAATCTCCAATATTAACACTACAGTTTATTATGTTTCTATGTCAGGATTTGACACACATGTTAATCAAAAGGGAAGACAGGAGAAGTTACTTTCTGAATTATCGGCAGGCCTCAGCAGCTTAACTGAAGATCTGAAAGAAAATAACAAGCTTGATGAAACACTTATCCTTACATTTTCAGAATTCGGCAGAAGAGTTCAGCAGAATGCAAGCGGCGGAACAGATCATGGAACTGCCAATAATCTTTTCCTGATCGGCGGAAAATTAAAGACAGCAGGAATTTATAATTCAGCGCCTGACCTTTCAAATTTGAAAGACGGGGATCTTCAGTATGAAATTGATTTCAGAAGTGTATATGCGACGATATTAAACAAGTGGCTTGGTGCAGATGACAGTCTTATACTTGGAAAAGATTTTAATTATCTGAATTTTTTATAAGATCTATTTTTATAAGATCTATGAAGTATTAAATAAAATGTTTTCCCTGCTATAAACAAGGCATTGCATAGTAATTGAGACTAGGATAACAAACTTCCTGGTCTCATTTTTTTTTATGAAATCACTGATAAATGGATTTGTGTGAGAATCCAAAACAAATACTACAGACATTCTTTCCCTGACATTTAAATTCAAAGACTGGAAAGAAAAACTAAGAGCAAAAACAATTACAAATGTTAAAAGAATTTTTTTGATCATCATACTTTATAAGTTATAATTCATCCGACATTTTAGCAAGCGAGATAATTGTTAATCAAATAAATTGAAAATTTATTGTTGATTAGGTAATTTAAAAAAAAATAAAATTTGATAATAGGATTTGTTGCAGGTTTTATAACAGGGTTTATACTTTCAATGCCGCCATTAGGTCCGACTTTCTTTGCGATTATTGACCGCGGATTGAAAAAACAAGTTGCCAATGGTGTTGCGATCGGAGCAGGCGCAGGATTCATGGATATGATTTATATATTCATTGCATACGGAGGATTAGCGGCGTTGATATCCATACTGCCGTTTGCCGTTGAAGAATTTCTCGCGTCAAATGAAGAGAATTTGAAAATGCTGCTTGCACTGGCGGGAGGCATAGTAGTCATACTTTACGGCATAAAGATAATGAAAACCAAAAATACCAAAATTGAAAATCCGCCAAGTTTAAAGGATCAGAAATTCAAGCAGAAGTATGATAAGGTAGAAAAAGTTTTTAAAAGAACAGAGATGAGTTTAGAAAAAATTCTTCACACCAAAGACCCGGATAAGAAACATTCGGATTTGACGGGAAGCTTTATGGTAGGTGTAGTGATGTGCCTTTCGTCAATAACGCTGCCGGCTTCATGGTTTGCGGTTGTGGGATATCTGAAAAGTTACGGAATTATAAATTCAAATTTTCTTACAGGAACACTATTAGGAATTGGTGTATTAGTGGGAACTACAGCATGGTTTTATATCATGACAAAATTCATATCAAAACATTCGGATAAAATAAAACCCGGTGTTCTTAATAAGTTAAACGTATCGACAGGAATTTTCCTGATATTATTAGGAGTTGGAATACTGATCAAGCTTTCAACAATGTATTTCGGATGATCACACAAAAGATTTTCAATAAATGATTAAGATTTTAAGATGAATGACAGCTTCATAAAAACTTCCAAGAACATCTGTACATTTTGTCAGACACCCATTAAGAATGAAGCAGAAGAACTTGAATGCCCTACCTGCAATTCACCTTATCACAATGACTGCTGGATAGAAAACAAAGGATGCGCAGTGTATGGATGCGGAGAAAAGATCAAAGATATTAAAGAAGAGTCGGATCTGCGTGAAGCAATTATTAATATAGAATATCTGATCAACCGCAACCAATTTTCTGAGGCAATCTTTGAAGCTAAACAATTCCTCAAATTAGAGCGTCGAAGCTCCGAATTAAAAAATCTTTACAATAAGGCTGTATCACTGATAAATAATAAGATAAACCTGATGACAAGCGGTGATGAAGCTTTTAACAAAAGAGATTACAAAGCGGCTGAGATATATTATAAAAACGTTCTTAAGTATGCGGATGAGGTCGAGTCATCTTTTGTAAATACGCGGCTCGAAATTTCGAAGGAGAAAATTCCCGAACAAAACAGGAGAAGGGTTTACCAGAATATTCTCATAGTTGTGATAATCATTGCCATACTTTCTGCAATAGGATATTTAGGGTATTATACTTTCATTTTAAATGAGGACCGGGATTATACAGAGCTGGTAAGCTCAGATAATTCAAAAGACCTGAAATCGATGGAAGCAAATATTACAAAATATGAAAATTTTCTGCGCAGCTATCCCAATGGAAAAAATAAAGCAAGGGCAGTTACGAGGATCAATCAGTATTCTTATCAGATATCAAGTATATATTATAAAGATGACTGGAAGCTTGCATTAAAATATTACAATAAGATCTCGAACACTCTTAATCAGGATGATGCTAAGAACTTAAAGAATAATATTTACAAAACTGCCTACAACGAATTTGCGAAAAAGATTTCAAATGCGAAAAAATTAAATGCAATATCCAAATACGGAGAATCACTGAATGAACTTAATAATTCAATGCTTATAATTTCATCTTTTCCGGGAACAGATATGGGGAAGGAAAAAAACATCGTTGAAGCTAACATTGCTTTATTAAATAAGAAACTTTCATCGATAGTTAAGGTAAATGATCTTGACCGTGAAATCAAAGAAAAGGACAGGCAGCTTGGCGGTTTAAGTTCCTCCGGAATAAAGAATACCATACTATTGTCCGCACGTCTTAATAAATTTGTTGAACCGAATGTATACATTGGCAAAGAAACGGAAACAGGCAATCTCATCGCGATCCAAAGCATTAATAATGACTACAGAACAGGTCAACTGATAAATCTTGAATGCATCGGAAGAGGTAAATTCACTGTATCCGATAACAACGAACAAAAATCCATCCCGCTCTACATTCCTTACTTTGAAACTACAGATTTTACAGAAAATGATTCATCGTTTTCAGAACGCGATGCAATTAATGAAAGACTAAAAAATTTACGATTACAAAAGTCGAAGCTGGACAGTTTGCTCAAAGCAGGTTTGATGTGAATCGTCTTGTGTTGAGGAAGTATTTAAGCAAAAATTAAAAATTCGCCATCGGTAAATTAATAAAGGGCTCACTTTTAATTTAAGTTAGTACGAATTAATTTCGTAATAATTCTATTTATTCGTATAAACTATGACATGCCAATAGTGGAATACCAAAAGCAAAAGAATGTATATCGTACATTAAGCTGTTAACACAAAAATTTAAGAAGCTTACCTGTAAAAAAAATTTAATAATTGAGGAAAACCCGAAAGATGTTATCGGGTCCATTTCCATTCAACAATTTATTCATTGGATGACCGAGAGGGAGCCCCGATTAAAGCACCCGGAAATGACAGAAAAGATTGTTTTAGAATCTAATAAATAATAAAACATTATTACAAAAAATTAAGCTTAATAAAAATGAAAACAAAAATTTACTACATCGGCAAGTCAGTAGTTCTTTTCCTGATGTTTGCATCGACAGCTTTTTCACAGAACATCACCAACACACTCGGGACAAACGGTGTCTTTACAATTAAAGATGCTGCTAATACTTTTTTAACGCTCAGCCAGTCAACGGGTCAGTTGAACATACTCAAGTCACTCAGGCTTGAGTATACAACAAACTCAACCTTAGGTGTTCTATTTAAAGGAACGCAAAGATTTTTACATAACTACGGAATAGATAACACATTTTTAGGAATTAACTCCGGAAATTTTACTATGACCGGCGTTAATAATATAGCTTTGGGAAATTATTCTTTATATTTCAATACAACCGGTAATTATAACACAGCCTTGGGTATTAATTCTTTATTGTACAATACCAGCGGTAATTATAACACAGCTTTGGGATCGGCTTCATTATTTTCCAACATCACCGGCAATAATAACACTGCTTTGGGAAAATATTCTTTATTTTTAAATACAACCGGATTTGATAACACAGCCTTAGGATCGGGTTCCTTAGAGTCCAACACCACTGGCTATGATAACACTGCTTTGGGATATAATTCTTTATTATCCAATACTACGGGCATTAAAAACACAGCTTTGGGAATGTATTCTTTATATTACAATACCACGGGCGATAATAATACAGCAGTGGGATTGAGTTCTCTATATTTAAATACTACCGGGCATGAAAACACAGCTTTGGGAATGAATTCTTTATATGCCAACACCACCGGCATAAATAACACAGCTATGGGATATAATTCTTTATTATCCAATACCACCGGTAAAGATAACACAGGTGTGGGATATGCTTCTTTAGGTAACAACACCACTGGCTCTAGTAACACAGCTATGGGATTGCAATCTTTAAGCTCCAATACCACCGGCTATAATAACACAGCTGTGGGATTGAATTGTTTAATTATGAACACCGCGGGCTTTAGTAATACAGCAATGGGATTCTATTCTTTATTAAACAACACCACGGGCAATGAAAACACAGCATTGGGATTGTATTCTTTATATTCCAACACCACTGGCTATCAAAACTCGGTTTTGGGAGGTGGTTCAGGTTCATCTGTTACTACAGGTTCAAATCTTACTTTAATTGGTTATGACACTCAGCCAACAACAGGCTCTGCAACAAACCAAATTACGCTTGGAAATTCATCTGTTACTTCACTTCGCTGCGCCGTAACCACAATCACATCACTTTCGGATATGCGGGATAAGAAAAACATAACTGATTTGTCGCTCGGCTTAGATTTTATTTCAAAGCTAAAGCCGAGACAATTTAACTGGGATAAAAGAGAATGGTATTTAAATAATTTATCAGATGGAAGTAAAATGAAAGAAGCACCGACAGCAGGATTTATTGCCCAGGAGCTTGATGAAGTTCAGACCACTGAAAATGCCGAATGGCTTAACCTTGTTTTGAAAGATAATCCTGAAAAGCTTGAGGCAACTTACGGAAATCTTTTACCTGTGATGGTAAAAGCAATCCAGGAACTGAAGGAAGAGAATGATGTGCTTAAAAAGAATAATGAAAAGTTATCTGCGGAAGTTGAATCATTTAAATCTTTTAGTGAAAAGTTCACTAATTTGGAAAAGAAAGTTAACGAGATGGAATCAATAAAACATACTTCACTTATTGATAACAAAGTGAAGACGACAAATTCATATAAGGAGATGCAAAAATAAAAAAATAATTTGCTTTACAATTTTTTATTAACTTTTAAAGCAGTTGCATTTAGTCAGAGTGTGTTAATTATCAAACAGGTACCTGTGTCATTGTATAGCGGGGTGCTGACATATGTGCCGACAAGGTGATCATTATCGGAAATTTCTCTGGAGGCGGTACAACTGCGGAGCCTTACCCCATGTCCTGATCCTCCACTCAACTTACATACCTTACCTACCTTACTTTTTCGAAGACAGCCTCATTTACTTTTTCCAAAATTAAATCATTAGTAAACATTGGGGGATCTTTCATAATCGTTTTTCTTAACAACTTAAGGTCAATTTTCTTATCCCCGGATTTATATCTTGCTAAAGCATCTAAGTTATTACAGATCTTCAACAGGTCATTCTTACTTCTCTCTGTAACATTTTTATGTGTCCGGGCGAAATGACGGAATGAATCCAAAGAACTGAATGCCGAATCAAATTCCTTTGTGTCTATGTATATACATATACGAAGGAGGTTTATCCTGAATAGAATGTCAAAATTATGTTTGATGATATTTGAAAGTAAAACTAATGCCTCATCATACTTGAGTTCGAAATATTTTAAATATGCCATACCCAGGTTTGCCAGCGCTAGTCTGTAGTACTCGGAAAATTCTTCC
>JBDSYA010000023.1:0-3558 GCA_039925865.1 Ignavibacteria bacterium | reverse complement strand
AAAATATTAATCCGGAGAAATAGAGATCAAAATCAATTTTAGCATCCAGCCTTAAAGCCAGTGCCAGGAAAGGGGAAATGGAGAGGAATATAATGTCTAAGATTAGGAAATGCCTGTTTCTTAATCTGAGTAGTTTGTTATTTAAAAATTTTTCAAGCATAGTTTTAATTTTATCTCAACATATCACAATCTACATACTCTAAACATATTTCACACAAGAACAAGAATAATGTATAAATTTTTTTTAATTAATTTTAATTAAGAGGGTTAATCATCTACACCGCCCTTAAATTACACAATGTTTAGTACTGATTCAATAAAGTTTTTTGTAATTTACAATTTAATAAACTTCTGTATCAACTTATAATTGCTCTAAAAGTTTTGAAAATTATCTTTATATCTTTGAAAAAAGACCTGTCATTTATATAAGCAATGTTCATCTTCAGTTTATGCGGCATGATTTCATCTGTATAATATTTTTCAGGATCTGCAGTGTTCTTAAGTATTTCGTTTTCATTCCTGTAGTGAATAGAAGCAAGATCCGTTATCCCAGGCTTTATTACCAAAACCCGCATTTGTTCTTTTGTATATAAATTTACATATTTTCTTACTTCAGGACGGGGACCGACAAAACTCATCTCGCCTTTCAACACATTTATAAGCTGCGGCAATTCATCTAATTTATATTTTCTCAAATAATACCCTGCCCGGGTAATTCGCTGATCATTATTCCCGATTGTCAGCAAACTCTTGGTATCAGAGCCTTTACTCATTGTCCTGAATTTATACAATAAAAAATCACTGTTGTTTTTTCCGACACGCGATTGCCTGTATAAAACTTCTCCTTTACTGTCTGCCTTTATAATAATTGCTGTGATCAGAAATACAGGCGACAGAATTATCAGCCCTGCAAATGAAAATACCACATCAAAAGCCCTTTTTGTCATTTTAAAAATACATCAGCTTTTTATAACATACTGATAAGACTCAGTAACAGCTGTGATTATTTTTTTCACATCTTCATCTGAAAGTTGCGGATAAACGGGAAGCGTAATTTCCCTGGAAAAATTATCATAGCTGACAGGATAATTTTTTATTTCATACTTTCTCTCTTTAAAAACTGTCAGCATTGGCAGTGGAATAAAATGAACATTTACTGCAACATCTCTTTTATTTATTTCTTCAATAATCTTATCTCTCTGGTCTTCTGAAATATTTTTAATTCTTAAAAGATAAACATGATATGAAGATTCTTTGTCTTTATCTAATGACGGCGGGATTTGCGCCCACTCACATGATGAGAAAAAATTATTGTATGCTTCAAATATTTTTTTCCTTTTTAAAAGCAGATCATTTGTATATTTCCTTATCTGAGCAAGACCAACGGCAGCACAGAGATCATTTTGATTTATCTTAAAACCCGGATAAACAATGTCATACTTCCAGTTTCCTCCCTGAGATTTTGTGAATGCATCTTTTGTCTGACCATTCAAGGAAAGCAGTCTGAGAAAGCTATACAGTTCTTTATTGTCAAAGGGCAACGGAAGATTGATACATATTGCACCGCCTTCGGCAGTTGTCACATTTTTCACCGCATGAAATGAGAAAACTGTAGCATCGCATAAACTTCCGGATTTTTTGTCTTTGTATTCAGCTCCGATCGAATGTGCCGAATCACCCATAATAAATATTCTTCCTAATTTTTCCTGCCTGTCGTTAGCCGGAGAGAACATTTTTTTATAATGCTCTTCATTAATTATTTTATTGATCTCATCATAATCACACGGATAACCTGCCATGTCAACTGGCACAATTGCTTTGGTCTTTGAAGTTATTGCTCTGCGGATCTTATCCGGATCAATATTAAAATCCCGCCCGACATCCACCATCACAGCCTTTGCGCCGGTATGCATTACAGCAAGTGCAGTGGCACAGTAAGTATATGCGGGAACAATTACTTCATCACCCTTTCCGATACCATACCAGTGAAGCATTAGCATCATTGCAGAAGTTGCAGAGTTTACACAAAGCACATTTTCAATTCCTGTTAACTTTGAAACTTCATATTCCAGAGCTTTTACTTTCGGTCCGGTAGTTATCCAGCCGGATTTAAGCGAATCCAGTACTTCATTTATTACATCGTCATCAATGAACGGAGGAGAAAAAGGGATCATAGTTTATTAGTTGAAGATATTTTAGTTTTAGATTTTTTAAAAAATAGAATTAAAAAAGGCAGGCTCATGTAATATGCATATTCAACTGTATAGCTGTATCTTTCAATTGAACACTCGACAAGACTCACTAGCATTGCCTTTGAAATAAAAATTGCGCCAATCAAAAAGAAAATGACCGCATCAGTCTCATTAAGCATGCTCTTTATAATGCGGTAAATGCTGATTGAAAATGTTAGAATAAACATTATGAGCCATAAAATATTTCTGAACAGGATGTTATAAATTAACTGGAAAACATCATATACAGATTTTAAAAAAGTAGATTTTATTTCAACCTCTCCGGAATTCGTTACGGAGATATTTTCAAAATTACCTCGTTGCTCTATTTCTTCTTTATAGAACTGCTTGATCTTTTCATAATCCGATTCATCGGATGAAACCTGCTGCCAGCCACCCTTACCGAGAGCTTCCACATATTTCTTCTCAACGAAGATTCGTTTATAATCCTTTGCAAGTTCACCATAATATTCAACTTCTTTCCTTATATTCACAAAAAACCTGTAAAAATTGACAAGAAAAAATTTAGCATACACAAGCGGATATTTCTTAAGAGCATCCATGTAAATTTTTCGTAGTACCGGCTGAAAGTATGTATAATTCTTTGTAGTGTCCTGCTTCATAATATCATCGATAAGATAAATTTCCTTATGAAAATTATTCAAGAAAATATCATAAAGCTTTGTAACTCCAAATGAATTTTTGACATAGGGTATATCTTTTTTAGGAATGGTTGCCAAGACTTTATTAATAGCATCATTTGCATACTGCGGATATTCTGGTGATGGTTCGATAAAAGTTATAGTCACTCCGGAAAGATTTGTTTCACCAAAAGGAGTAATAGTAAAGGCTCTTAACGTTATGTAATTATAAAAACACAAACCAATTATCAGCAAACTAAAAGGCGCAATAAGCGAGATAAAATATTTAAGTTTATATTTTCTGAAAATAAAATATATGATCAGCAAAATTATAATTCCGCAAAGAAACAATCCGGCAGGCCTTACAATATTTGTAACGGCGATCGATGCAGAAAACAGGATCCAGTATTTCAGATCATTACTTTTTAATGCAAGGATCAAAAGTGTAGTTGTGATCAATAAAAGATTTACAAATAAACCTTCTGTCAGTAATGCAGCTTCAAGAATTATAAAATAAGAAGAAGATATATATACTGTTATAGCTATTGTAAAAAATAACATTAACGATCTGTAATATTTTTTAATTGTCCATAAAAAAAATATTACGGTAAATAGCGTAAATAAACTTTGAATCAATGAAACAGCATAAAGTGTTTTTGAAAACATCCAGACCAAACTCAGAAAAA
>JBDSYA010000022.1:0-18332 GCA_039925865.1 Ignavibacteria bacterium | reverse complement strand
TTCTCGTCTTTCTTCTTCTCGTCTTTCTTCTTCTCGTCTTTCTTCTTCTCGTCTTTCTTCTTCTCGTCTTTCTTCTTCTCGTCTTTCTTCTTCTCGTCTTTCTTAGCAGTCTTTTTCTCGGCTTTTTTCTCAGACTTTTTTTCAGTGATCTTTTCACTTTTCTTATTCACACTTTTCTCATCTTTGCCTGCCTTAATCAATTCAGGATTATCTTCCTTTTCATTTATTTTATCCTGCTTTGCTTTTACAACATTATAATCTACAAATTCAATTATAGCTTTTTGACCGCCGTCTCCCCATCTGCGTCCGGTCTTCAGCACTCGTGTATAACCCCCGGGCCTGTCGCCGACCTTGGCACCAATCTCATCAAACAATATTATCAAGGCCTCTTTGTTATTAAGAAACTTTCTTGCTTCTCTTCTTAAGTGTATCCCTTTTTCAGGAGCAGAATCTTTGAACTTTAATGCCTTGCTTGCTTTACAAACAAGAGGTTCAATAAATCTTCTTAATTCCTTTGCCTTTGCTTCAGTTGTTTCAATTCTTTTATTAATGATCAGTGAAATCGATAAATTAGAAAGCAAAGCACTTCTGTGACTTGCTGTTCTTTTTAGTTTTCTGCCTTTTTTTCTGTGTACCATAAATTTCTAAATATGCTTTTGAAAAAGTTTATATTTAATTTGCCGGTTCTTCTTTTAAATATTTATCAACGTCCATTCCAAACACGAGCCCGAAGTTTTCAATCAGTTCTCCTAATTCTGCAAGTGACTTTCTTCCAAAGTTTCTGTAGTGAAGCATTTCACCTTCATTCTTACTTACAAGATCAGCAATAGTTTTAATATTAGCAGATCTCAGGCAGTTTTGTGATCTTACTGAAAGATCAAGTTCATCTACAGGCATCAAAAGAATTTTTTTGATCATTTCATGTTCTTCATCCTTTTCAGTTTTCACAGGCTCTTCTTTTTTCTCGACCTGCTGAGGATTCAGATTCAGGAAGAGCTGTATATGCTCTTGCATTATGCGGGCTGAGTAAACAACCGCATCTTCAGGATTGATAGATCCGTCAGTTGTGATTTCTAATATCAGTTTCTCATAATCAGTTTTTTTGCCAACCCTTGTATTTTCAATCTTAAAGTTTGCAAGCTTAATAGGTGAAAAGATAGAATCAACATATATAAATTCCAAAGGCAGATTAGCCTGTTTGTTATCTTCCGACGGAACGTAGCCAACACCAGTTCCCATTCTGATTTCAAAATTTAAATTTGCATCTTTGTTTAGGGTAGCAATATATTTTTCCGGATTCAAAATTTCAAAATCAGCTGTATTATCCTGTATATCCTGTGCAGTAAACTTATGATTTCCTTTTAAATTAAATTCAATCTTTGTTGACTTACCTGTAAGATCTTTAAATCTTACTTCTTTAAGATTAAGTATAATTTCAGAAAGATCTTCAACAACTCCTTTTAGTGTTGTGAACTCATGTGGGGCATCATTTACTTTTATGGCAATAATTGCACTTCCCTGAAGTGAAGAAATTAACACCCTTCTTAAAGAATTTCCAAGTGTGACACCATATCCTCTTTCCAAAGGTTGAATTATAAATCTTCCAAAAGTATCAGAGTATGTAGAATCTTCTTTTACAATTGTTTCGGGCATTTGAAAATTATTAATTTTCATTATTTATACTTAATTTATTTTAGTTTAGTTAAAACTTATTTTGAATAAAGCTCGACAATAAGCTGTTCATTGGCAATGAAAGGTACTTCCGCTCTCTCCGGTTCTTTCATAAATGTTCCTTTCATAGTGGCCTTGTCTATCGCCAGCCATGAAACTATCATGTTATCCTTTATTCTTTTCATTGAATCATGAATTACTTCCAGCTTTTTACTTTTTTCTCTTACCTGGACAGAATCTCCTGACTTGAGTAAATATGAAGGAATATTGACAACTTTTCCGTTGACTGAGAAATGTCTGTGTAAAATCAGCTGTCTTGCAGATTTACGCGATGGAGCTAAACCTAATCTGTATATGGTGTTGTCAAACCTTCTCTCTAAAAGGTTTACCAGATTATCACCGGTTATTCCTGTTTTCCTGGATGCTTCATGAAAATATCTTCTAAATTGATTTTCCAAAACACCATATGTCTTTCTGACTTTTTGTTTCTCCCGGAGCTGAACGGCATAATCGGTCATCCGTGTCTTCCTGGAAAGTCCGTGCTGTCCCGGAGGATAATTCCTTATTTCTACAGGGCATTTATCTGAATAACATTTTGTCCCTTTCAGAAATAATTTCATTCTTTCTCTTCGACACAATTTACAATTTGCGCCTGTATATCTTGCCATTTATTATTATTTAATTTCCTTAAAAAAATCTTTTTAAATATTACTGTCTTCTTTTCTTGGGAGGTCTGCATCCGTTATGAGGCAATGGAGTAATATCCTTAATGGATGTAATTTCCAAACCTGCTGTATTCAGAGATCTGACTGCAGCATCCCTTCCCGATCCGACTCCTTTTATAAACACTTCTATTTTCTTCATGCCCATATCCATGGCAGTCTTTGCAGCAGACTCTGCTGTTATCTGTGCGGCAAAGGGGGTATTTTTCTTAGAACCTTTGAAACCCATTTTACCGGAAGAAGCCCAGGAAATTGTATTCCCGTAAAGATCTGTCAATGTCACAATCACATTGTTGAAAGTTGCCTTGACATGGGCTACGCCCACAGCTTCGACATGAACTTTCTTCTTTGTTTTTTTAAAATTCTTAGCCAAATTTGAAAACTATTTATTATTATTAAATTAAATTTTATACATTTTTTAACTCTTTTAAAACCACTATTTCTTATTATACACATATTAACACTACACTATTTCTTAGCCGCTGCTTTCTTCTTTCCTGCGACAGTCTTTTTCTTTCCTTTACGGGTTCTTGCATTAGTCCTGGTTCTCTGACCACGCAGTGGCAGCCCTTTCCTATGCCTTTTGCCTCTGTAAGTTCCAATATCCATTAAACGCTTTATGTTCATGGCAATCTCTGACTTCAACGCACCCTCAACTTTTATTGCGTTTCCGATCTCTGCTCTGATATGATTTACTTCATCATCAGTAAGCTGGGAAACTTTCTTGTCTTCACTGATCCCTGCTTTTGAAAGAATCTTTAATGCAGTTGGCTTACCTATACCAAAGATAGAAGTTAAACCTATTACGATTCTTTTATTCTTCGGTAAATCTACTCCTGCTATTCTTGCCAATTTGTATCTCCTGAAAAATTAGTTATAAAAAATTATCCCTGTCTTTGTTTGTGCTTTGGGTTGGAGCAAATTACTCTAACTACACCTTTGCGCTTTATGATCTTGCATTTTACACACATCTTTTTTACTGAACTCCGTACTTTCATAATAATACTTTAAAATTTTTATAATTTATTTATACCTGTAAGTAATTCTGCCTTTTGACAGATCATAAGGAGAAAGCTCAACTGTTACTTTATCTCCCTGTAATATTCTGATATAATTCATTCTCATCTTACCCGAAATATGTGCATGTATCTCATGTCCATTTTCAAGTTTCACTTTAAAATTTGTATTTGGCAGTATTTCCGAAATTATACCATCCACTTTTATTGCTTCTTGTTTTGCCATTTTTTTTTCAGTATTACACTATACACTATGGCAATTACGCCATCGTCAGTATTTCAGGTTTGTTCTTGAGGACGAGTACCGTATGTTCAAAGTGAGCAGAAGGCTCATGATCCTTTGTCGCAATAGTCCACCCGTCGTTTTTCATATAAACTTTGTATGTCCCATAGTTAACCATTGGTTCAATAGCCAGGACCATTCCTTCAAATAATTTTTGATTCGAACCGGGGCTGTAGAAATTTGGAATTGCAGGATCTTCATGTAAATTTTTTCCTATTCCATGTCCTACCAATTCTCTTACAACACCATAACCGGATCCTTCAACATAATTCTGTACAGCGCATGCAATATCATTGACCTCGTTTCCTTCAATAGCCATATCTATTCCCTTATACAAAGACTCTTCCGTGATCTTCAAAAGCTTGGCTTTTTTAGAAGAAATTTCCCCTACAGCATAAGTATATGCACCATCTCCATAATATCCGTTCTTCTTAACTCCTACATCAATGGAAATTATATCCCCTGCCTTTAGAATTCTTTTACCGGGAATCCCGTGAACAACCTCTTCATTAACTGAAATACAACTGCTGGATGGAAAGGGTTTTCGTTTGACTTTATAACCTTTAAAGGCAGGATAAGCATCTTTTGAAATAATAAAATCTTCTATTAACTTATCTAAATCACCAGTAGAAATGCCTTCCTTTATATAGCTTTTTATGTAGACAAAAACTTCTGAAACTATTTTGCAGCTTTCTCTTATCAGTTCAATTTCTTTTTGGGATTTTATCAAGGACATTAAAGTGCCTATCTCCTTGATTTTAGCTTTCCACTTTTCATAAATCCATCATAATGCCTCATCAGCAAATGCGATTCTATTTGCTGAAGAGTATCGAGTGCAACACCGACTATGATCAATAAACTAGTTCCTCCAAAAAAGGATGCTAAACCGGTTGTCACTCCTAACTTCATCAATATCGTTGGCAAAATTGCAATGATCGCTAAAAATATTGCGCCCGGCAATGTAATCTTAGTGAGTATATTATCAATAAAATCGGAGGTCGGCTTGCCCGGCCTTACGCCCGGAATAAATCCACCCTGCTTCTTCATATTATCGGAAACGTCTTTTGGATTAAACGCAATGGCGGTATAAAAGTACGTAAAGAAAATAATAAGCAAAGCATAAACTCCTGAATAAAACCAGCTGGTATAATCAAAGTATTTTGATATACTCTGCATAAACTCACTGTTTGGAAAAAAAGATAAAAACGTACTCGGTATAAACATTATTGACTGGGCAAAGATTAACGGCATAACTCCCGCTGAATTAACCTTCATTGGAATGTACTGTGTGACACCTCCAAAAACTTTTCGCCCGACAACTCTTTTAGCATATTGAACCGGGATTTTCCGGACAGCTACAGTAACTGCGATTACTCCTGCTATTATCAGTATAAATCCTGCTATATAAATTAATTCAATCAGTAAATTTCTTGCCCCTGATGATACAATCTGATATTCATCAAAGATCGCATATGGGAATCTGTCGATAATCCCGATAAATATAATTAGGGATATTCCGTTTCCAATACCTCTTTCAGTAATTTGTTCACCAAGCCACATCATAAAAACAGTGCCAGCAGTAAGAATGACAATCGTTGAAACGGTAAAAAATAAACCTGAGATCTCGGGGTTTATCACTCCCAAGCCCGAGACATTTCTGCTAGCCAACTGAACACTGACTCCCCATGCCTGCAAAGCAGCAACAGGAATAGTTCCAAGTCTGGTTAATTGATTGATTTTTTTTCTTCCATCTTCACCTTCTTTTTGCAGCTTTTGAAAATAAGGAAATACAGCCCCAAGAAGTTGTATGATAATAGATGCACTGATGTAGGGCATTATTCCGAGAGCAAAAATAGCAGCGTTTTTAAATGCGCCTCCTACAAAAAGGTCATACAATCCGAATAAGGTATTATTAGATTGATTTTTCTGAGCCTCAGCCAATAAACCTGCATCAATTCCAGGAAGAGTAATATGTGCACCGATCCTTACTACTACTAGTATTGCAAGCGTAAATAACAACCTGTTTCTTAATTCCTCTATTTTAAAAATATTTCTAAAACTATCTACAAATCCGCTCATACTGTAATTGCTTTTCCTCCGCCTTTTTCAATCTTGTCTTTTGCAGATTTGCTAAATGCATCTGCAGTTATTTCAAGTTTAGCTTTTAATTCTCCGTTACCTAAAATCTTTAGAGGCATATTTCTGCCTTTTATAAAGTTGTTATTCAACAGAAGCTCTTTATTTATTACAGTATCGGTGATCTTACCTTTATCTATTAGATTCTGAAGATCATCCAGATTTATGGTGAGATATTCAATTCTGTTAGCATTTTTAAAACCAAATTTCGGAACTCTTCTTTGAAGCGGCATCTGTCCGCCTTCAAACCATGCTCTGAATTTCGCACCTGATCTGGAGTGCTGTCCTTTATGACCTCTTGTTGAAGTTCCGCCGTGACCCGATCCCTGGCCTCTGCCCACTCTCTTTTTCTTTTTGCGGGAGCCTTCTGCGTATTTAAGATTGCTTAATACATCCATGGTAATTTTCGTTTACATTCTAAATAAATAAAATTCCTTTACCGCGATTGAAGGGTAAAGGAATATGGAAAGCCTATAAAGTCTTATAATTGATAATAACTCAAATACAGAAATGAACTATTGTTTATGATTTTCTTCTACTTTAACTAAATGTTTTACGACATTGATCATCCCTCTTATCTGAGGTGTATCCTGTTTTAACGTAAAATAATTTGGTCTGCCTAATCCCAAAGCTTCTATAGTACGCTTTTGTTTTTTAAGTCTGCCTATTATACTTTTTGTTTGTGTTATTTTTAACATTGTATCAAAAATTAATTTGCAAATAATTCTGAAAGAGTAATTCCCCTTCTGTTTGCAACACTTTTTGCATCATTGAGTGAAACTAACGCTTTTATCGTTGCTTTTACAACATTATGTGAATTTGAAGAACCTAAAAGTTTTGTTAATACATCCTGTACTCCTGCAGACTCAAGTACTGCTCTTACTTTACTTCCTGCGATAATTCCAGTGCCGGGAGATGCTGGTTTCAATAAAACTCTTGCAGCTCCGTATTTTCCAATTACTTCGTGAGGAATAGTTCCTTTCATAATTGGCACTTGAATAACATTCTTTTTGGCGTCTTCAACGCTCTTCCTTATCGAATCGGTAACTTCATTAGCTTTTCCTAACCCTATACCAACATGTCCCTTTCCATCACCGACTACTGTAACTGCAGAAAAACTAAATCGCCTTCCTCCTTTTACCACTTTTGCAACCCTGGCAATGTGTACCATCTTTTCTTTTAACTCTAACTCGCCGGCTTTAAAATTTTTCTTTTTAGTTATCATTTATTTTAATTTCTTAAAGACATTTTTATTGTTCTCAGGGGAGGATTCGAACCTCCACATACGGCTCCAAAGGCCGCTGTCCTGCCATTAGACGACCCGAGAGTATTATGGTTTATAATAAAAAACTGCTGAATATACTAATAATATTTAGAAGTTTAAACCACCTTCTCGGGCACCATCGGCAAGAGCTTTTACACGCCCATGATAAAGGTATCCATTCCTGTCAAATACTACTTTTGATATATTACTGGAAACCGCTTTCTCTGCTGTCAGCTTTCCGATAAGCTTACTTTTTCCGATCTTACCTTTAACGGAAGAAATTTGATCTGTAATACCCTTAGATTTTGTAGAAACCGTAAGAAGTGTCTTAGCATTTACGTCGTCTATAAGTTGCGCATATATGTGATCAAGGCTTCTGTAAATCACCAATCTCGGTATATCTGCTGTACCTTTGAGTTTTTTTCGGATCTGATGTCTAATCCTGGCCCTTCTTTTTTGACTTCTCTCTATTTGATTCATTTGTAATTCTTAGCTATTTTATTTTGCAGCAGTTTTTCCTGCTTTTCTTCTTACAACTTCATTTTCATATTTAATTCCTTTCCCTTTATAAGGTTCTGGAACCCTGAAAGATCTTATCTTGGCGGCTACTAAACCGACAAGTTCTTTGCTGAATCCATTGACCACCACAGTATTTGGAGTCGGAACATCCAGGGTAATATCTGCTGGAGGTGCAAATACGGTCGGATGAGAAAATCCAAGCATCATTACAAGATTGTTTCCTTTAATTTCGGCTCTGTATCCAATTCCTACTAACTCCAGTTTTTTTGAAAAACCTGAATTAACACCCGTAACCATATTTTGAATCAAAGATCTGTAAAGTCCATGTAGGGCTCTGTTCTTCTTTGAATCATCTACTCGTGTTAATAATATTTCATCACCTTTAATATCTGCTTTAACTCCGCCTTGAATATCAAGTACCATTGTGCCTTTTGGACCAGTAACTTCAACTCTGTTATTTTTTTGAGTTACTTTGACTTTGTCCACAATACTTACAGGTTTTTTACCTATTCTGCTCATATTAAAATTCTTTTATAAATAATTACCAAATTTCGCAAACGACTTCACCGCCTACTTTTAATTTTCTAGCTTCTTTATCAGTCAGTAGACCTCTTGATGTAGAGATTATTGCTACACCTAAGCCATTCCTGACTCTGGGAAGATCTTCATTATTTACATATCTTCTTATTCCGGGTCTGCTGACTCTCCTCAAACCCAATATAACACTGTCTCCATCGTTATATTTTAACTTCACAGAAAGTATTCTAAACGTTTTTTCTGTTTCAATAACCTTATAATCTTCAATAAAAGAAGAATTTTTCAATAATACGCTGATCGCTTCTTTAAATTTTGAATAAGGGATATCTACTGTTTTTTTTCCGGCTTTCAATGCATTTCTAACTCTTGTTAGATAATCTGAAATTGGATCTGACATTGACATTTATTATTTCTCCTGACTTTTTATTTTACCAACTTGATTTAACTACGCCGGGGATCTTTCCCTGTAACGCTAATTCTCTGAATACTAATCTTGACAATCCGAACTTACGGTAATAACTTCTCACTCTTCCAGTTACATTGCACCTGTTATTCAGTCTGGATGCGCTGCTGTCTCGGGGTAATTTTTGCAATGCTTCATAATCACCATTATCCTTCAACTCTTTTCTTTTCTCAGCATACTTTTTTACAATGCTTTCTCTTCTCTTTTGTTTTGCTATTAATGCTTTACGTGCCATTTATCTGATACCTTTAATTTGTTTGCGACTGTTTTGTTATAAAAGGCAGTCCGAAAGATTTTAATAATTCAAATGACTCTTCATCTGTTTTTGCCGATGTGACAAAAGTTATGTCCATACCCGAAATTCTGTTAACGTTATCAACATTGATCTCAGGAAATATGATTTGTTCTTTTATTCCAATTGTATAGTTCCCTCTTCCGTCAAAACTTTTATCTGATAACCCCCTGAAATCTCTGATTCTTGGAATGGAAATATTTATAAACCTGTCTAAAAACTCATACATTCTTGCATTTCTTAAAGTCACTCTTACACCAATATTCACACCTTCTCTTAATTTAAAATTGGATACAGACTTCTTTGCTTTAACCACCGCTGGCTTCTGACCGGTGATAGCTTCTATTTCCTTAACAGTTGTATCAATAAGTTTCGCGTCCTGTGTAGCTGCACCGACCCCTACATTAATGCTTATCTTCTGCAGCTTTGGAGCTTCCATCACATTTTTATAATTGAACTTCTTTTTCATTTCCGGAATTACTTTCTCCCTGTAAAGCTGATAAAGCCTTGCAGGTACTTTTTCTTCAACATAAGCTTCTCCGCCTTTTGACTCGGTTTTGTCGGCACCTTTTTTGGGATCCGTATCTTTCTTTCTGTCTGATTTTGTTTTTGCCATTATGTTTTTAGATAATGATTTCTCCGGACTTTTGACTCAATCTCATTCTTGAGAATTTTCCGGTGGTTTCATCTTTTATTAATTTCATCCCTACTCTGGTAGGCTGATTGGTTTTTGGACACATAAGCATTATGTTCGTGATATTTATCGGAGCTTCTCTTTTAACAATACCTCCCTGAGGACTTTTCTGATTTGGTTTTGTATGTCTGTGCATAATATTTACACCTTCTACAATTACTCTTCCTTTTTTCCTGTCAATAAATAATATCTTTCCTATTGATCCTTTAGAGTTCCCATTAATAACTTTAACGTTATCATTTTTCTTTAACCTTGTACTGATTTTTGTGTTCTCTTTCATTTTTTAAAATTAAATTACTTCCGGCGCTAATGAAATGATTTTCATGAATTGTTTATCTCTTAATTCACGGGCAACAGGTCCGAAAATTCTTGTTCCCTTGGGTTCGTTTTGAGCATTAATTAATACGGCTGCATTTTCATCAAACTTAATATATGTTCCGTCTTTCCTTCTCGTTTCCTTAACAGTCCTTACTATCACAGCCCTGGAAACTTCACCTTTCTTTACCGTTCCACCAGGTATTGCCGACTTTACAGTAACTACGACTATATCCCCGACACCTGCATATCTTCTGTCAGAGCCGCCTAAAACTCTTATGCATCTTACGGATTTTGCTCCTGAGTTATCCGCGACCACTAAATTAGATTCTTCCTGTATCATCTCTTATAAACTTATAAAAATTAAATAAACTATTTTACTTTTTCCACTATTTCTACCAGTCTCCATCTCTTGGTCTTACTCAATGGCCTTGTTTCCATGATCTTAACTATATCACCGATATCACAAACATTCTTCGCATCATGCGCCGCAAACTTCGTTGTCTTCTTAAAATATTTTTTGTAGATCGGATGGATTATTCTTTTCTCTTCACTTACTATTATCGTTTTATCCATTTTATTACTTAAAACCTTTCCTACACGGGTTTTCCTGATTCCGGAATGTGAAGTCTTTGATTTTTCTTTGACTGGATTTTCTTTTACCTCAGCACTTTCTTTTACTTCAGCATTTTCTTTCACTTCCGCATTTTCTTTCACTTCAGCATTTTCTTTCACTTCCGCATTTTCTTTCACTTCAGCATTTTCTTTCACTTCAGCATTTTCTTTCACTTCAGCATTTTCTTTCACTTCAGCACTTTCTTTCACTTCAGCATTTTCTTTCACTTCAACATTTTCTTTTACTTCAGCACTTTCTTTTACTTCAGCACTTTTTGTATATTCAGTCTCTTTATCCATTTAAAATATTTATTTTTTTTTCTTTGTTAAATTTTCATTTATCTTCAAATCTTTTTCCTTCATTATCGTGAGTATCTTCGCAATATCCTTCTTAGTATTGGAAACTGATTTATAATTTTCAAGCTGATTTGTTGCATGCTGAAACCTTAAATTTTCCAGTGCTTCATAATTATCCTTTAAAGATGCTTTTAGATCATCAACTTTCATTTCTCTAACCTGTTGAATTTTCATTTGTATCTGATTTATTTTTTAATCTATTCTTTTAACGAACTTTGTTTTTATTGGTAATTTATGAGAAGCAAGTCTCAAAGCCTCTTCGGCTACAATCTGAGTTACACCATCAACTTCAAACATGATCCTGCCAGGTCGTATTACTGCTACCCAAAACTCAGGTGCCCCTTTTCCTTTACCCATCCGTGTTTCAGCCGGCTTTTTTGAAACCGGTTTATCTGGAAATATTCGGATATATACTCTCCCGTCTCTCTTCATGTGTCTTGTTAATGCAATTCTTGCTGCTTCAATTTGACGGTTAGTTATCCATGCAGGCTCCATTGCTTTTAATCCAAAGGTTCCAAAGGAAACTGTAAATCCGCGTCCTGCATTACCCCTTAAATGTCCTCTCTGGGCTTTTCTGAATTTAACCCTTTTGGGCATTAACATGATCTAATCTCCGCTGGTAATTTAATTATTCTAAACTGAAATAATATTTAACTTCTGGAAAGCTTTTCTCCACGACAAATCCATACCTTCACGCCAATTGCACCATAAATAGTATGTGATGTTACTGATGCATAATCTATATCTGCTCTTAGAGTTTGCAAAGGAACTCTTCCTTCTTTGTATTGCTCAGTTCTTGCAATTTCCGCACCTCCAAGTCTTCCTGCGCACATAACCTTAATTCCTTCGGCTCCCATTCTCATAGTAGATGTAATTGCAGACTTCATGGCTCTTCTGAAAGAAACCCTGTGTGCGAGCTGACCTGCGATATTTTCAGCGACCAGTACTGCATTTAATTCAGGTTTCTTTATTTCAAGCACATTTATCTTTACATCTTTATTAGTGATCTTCTTGATTTCACTTTCAAGCTGTGTAATTTCCTTACCACTTTTTCCAATTACGAAACCGGGCCTTGAAGTGTGAATAGTCAGTGTTATTTTTTTCAGAGTTCTCTCTATAGTAATATTAGCAATTCCTGCCTTCTCCAATCTCTTTTTGAGATAAGATCTTATCGTAGCATCTTCCATCAGCTTTTGTGCAAAGCTTTTATCGTCATACCAGTTTGAATCCCAGGTATTTATAACTCCTAATCTAAATCCTATCGGGTGTGTCTTTTGTCCCAAAAATTCTCCTTAAAAGTATTATAAATTTATTTTGTTTCTTCTAATTGCTCGACAATTAATGTGAGATGAGCTGATCTTTTTCTGATCTTGAATGCTCTGCCCTGTGGTGCAGGTAAAATTCTTTTTAAAGAAGGTCCGCCATTTACAAATGCTTCTTTAATAACCACTTCATTCTGAGTAATGCGGCCTGAATCAAGCTTGTTCACCAGATTGCTATAAGCTGACAATAATGTCTGCTCAATTACCTTTGCTGTATTCTTATTTGTGAATCTTAAAATACTTACTGCTTCATCAACTTTTTTATTTCTTATAAGATCAACCACAAGTCTCATCTTTCTGGGTGATGTTGGAATATGTCTCTTCAATGCTCTTGCTTCCATATTATTTGCCCCCCGCTTTCTCTTCTTTCCTTTGGCCTGAATGTGCCCTGAAAGTTCTTGTGTGAGAAAATTCTCCTAACTTATGACCAACCATATTCTCTGAGACGTACACGGGGATAAACTTATTTCCGTTATGCACAGCAAAAGTATGGCCGACAAAGTCAGGTGTAATTGTGCATGACCTTGACCATGTCTTTATTACTTTTTTCTGCTTTTGTGTATTGAGCTTTTCTATTTTATCTATTAAGGTAAAATCTAAATAGGGACCTTTTTTGAGTGATCGTGACATTAATATTATTTCCTTTTCTTAACTATGAACTTATTTGAAATATTTTTTTTCTTCCTGGTTTTGTATCCTTTTGCCGGCAATCCCCAAGGACTTACCGGGTGTCCTCCACCTGATGTCTTACCTTCACCTCCACCCATCGGGTGATCTACAGGATTCATCGCTACACCTCTTACATGCGGTCTTCTACCCATCCATCTTGATCGCCCTGCTTTTCCCAAACTTATATTTTCATGATCAGTATTACTTACAACACCCAATGTTGCTTTACATTCATTATTTATCATTCTGACTTCGCCCGAAGGAAGTTTCACCTGTGAATATTTAGTATCTTTTGCAACTATCTGCGCTGAAGTACCCGCGCTTCTTGCAAGTTGCGCACCTTTACCCGGCTTTAGTTCAATATTATGGATGAATGTTCCTACCGGAATTGCTTTTAAAGTGAGTGTATTTCCTGACTTGAGATCTGCTTCATTATTTGCTTCTAACTTTTCCCCGACCTTTACACCATCAGGAGCTATTATATAATTCTTGGTACCGTCTGTATATTTTATTAAAGCTATTCTTGCTGTTCTGTTTGGATCGTATTCGATTGACATTACTTCTGCTTCACCTGTATTCGTTCGCTTAAAATCAATAATCCTGTATCTTCTTTTATGGCCTCCTCCTCTGAATCTACTGGTAATTCTTCCATGATTATTTCTTCCTCCGGATTTTTTGAGAGGCGCAAGTAATGATTTTTCCGGGGTAGACTTGGTTATCTCATCAAATGATGAAATGCTGTAATATCTAGTCGCAGGTGTCGTCGGTTTTAATTTTCTAAGAGCCATCAGATTTCTTTAATATAATTTGCCTGATATTAACAGGTAATTAATTTATGATTAAATGTACGGTTACATTTTTAGGGAAAACGTCAAATTACTCAAAATCCTGAGAAAAGTCAATACAGGAAATCATGGGTTTGAAGACTTTTTTATTCTTTTTTATTAATCTATCAATTATAAATGATAATTTTCACATGAACCGCTAAATCCCATTAAAACTTCGCGCCATGAACCTTTTAATAATAGGAAGTGGGAAAGCATCCCCCTTTTTATTATTAAATTTCATTAAACCATTAACGAATGAAATTTTTTAGTTAAGATAATAAAATTTCGTTAAACGCAGTAGGACTTATGTTTATTATAAAAAATCTGAGGTATAAATTCCACGACTTCTTATTTGAAATTTAAAATATGATCCCCAAACCATGACCATGTAATTATTTTAGCGACTTTAAATCCAAACATGTTTATCCTGCGTTAATTATTTCGATTGTAAAAAATTTTACAAAATAATTTAAACACAAAAAAAAATGGAGAAAACAACTATCTTCACATTAGGAGCTGCAATCATTTTTATGATTACAATGACATCCTGTAACAAAGATCTTGACGAAATTGTATCTCCATCATCTACATCATCTACATCAGATTCTCATTCCAACGAAGGTAGCAGAGGTTGGGGAAGTTCTAATACTGATTTTTATGCATTGGCAAACGGTACTCAGCTGGATAAGTTCAATTCCAATAATTTCTACAACAACTCTCCGGTTGCTTTAAACTCTGCAACTATTACCGGGTTACAATCCGGCGAAACAATTCTCAGTATAGATTTTCGTCCCGCTACTGGACAGCTTTACGGTTTAGGAAGCACCAGCCGCATATATGTAATTAATACTATGACAGGCGCGGCAAGAATGATTGGTGCCTCTCCTTTTACTCCACCGCTTTCAGGCACTGTAGCGGCATTTGATTTTAATCCTACGGTTGACAGAATTAGAGTAGTGACAAACACAGGACAAAATTTGAGAATTAATCCTGAAACAGGAGTGACTGCGGCTACTGATGGTTCTATTAACGGACAGCCAGGGGCAATGATTTCTGCTGTAGCTTATAATTATAATTTCGCCGGAGCTACTGTCACAACTTTATACGACATTGATCCCGTCTCTAATAAGCTTTTTAAACAAGATCCTCCAAATAATGGAACCCTTGTTTTGGTAGGTTCATTGAATTTAGATGTTGAGGGTGAAGGTGGTTTTGATATTTCTCCAAGAGGAGCCGCATTGGGAATTTTCAAAGTCAACAATATATCAACTTTGTTTGAAGTGAATTTATATTTGGGTAATGCTAATGTTTTAGCAACTTTTCGCAGTTCTATTTATACCGCAATTGCAATTCCCACTGCTTCAGTTGCTTATGCTGCAACTTCAACAAATCAATTATTAATTTTTGGTCTGAATTCATATAGTGGATATGGTGGAGGCTATGGCGGCGGTTACGGTGGAGGTGGTAACTATAGTGGCAGTACTATTACCAAAACAATTACCGGCTTATCATCAGGCGAAACAATATTAGGACTGGATATGCGTCCGCTAAATGGCCAGCTATATGCATTGGGAAGTAACAGTAATATTTATACAATAAATACTGCTTCAGGACTCGCAACACTTGCTTACAGTTTAAGCCCGTCAATCCCGGGCACAAGTTTTGGTTTTGATTTTAACCCTGTCGTTGATCGCATTCGTATTGTCAGCAACACCGGGGAAAATAGAAGATTTAATCCAAATGATGGAACGTTAACAGTTGATGGCAGCCTTAATCCCGGCACACCTTCCGCATCATCTGTGGCTTACAATAATAACTTTGCAGGCACATTAACCACCACACTGTTTGCAATTGATCATAATAATGATCAGCTATACCAGATAAACCCACCTAATGCGGGTACGTTAGTATTGGTAGGAAATCTTGGTATAAATCTTCCGGCTGCAAACGGTTTTGATTATGGCGGTACAAGCAACAATGCTTATGCTGTTTTTAAATCGGGTTATAACACAAATATTTACAGGATAAACACCACGTCAGGTGCTGCAACGCAAACCGGTTCCTTAGGCAATGCAGTAATCAATGGATTCACTATAGGATTAGGTTTTTAATTATTTAATCATCTCTTACATATTTTAAAAATACTCCGGCGTTAGTCGGAGTATTTTTTTTGTGCACTACTGAGTTTATAAAACATAAAATAATTACCACTCAAAGACCTCATCTGCTTATGTGCAGTTGCCACTAATTATCAGAATGGGTTAATCAAAAATAAAAATTTGATCAACCCACTCTACTTAAATTATCAGCAATATTCAACTATGATTTTTCTTAAAAAATCTTTACTTCACAAGGATCATCTTTTTAATTTTGCTGAATTCTCCTGAAACTATTCTATAAAAATATAATCCGCTAGGAAAATCACCCGCATTGAAATCAGCTTCATAGCTTCCGGGCGCAAGTCTTTCATTGACAATAGTCAATATCTCTTTTCCCAACGCATCATATATAACAAGCTTTGTATTTTTGATCTGTCCGTTGGATTGCGGAATATCAAATTTAATTTTAGTAACCGGATTAAATGGATTCGGGTAATTTTGAAACAGGTCATAGGTCGAAGGAATTACGGAACTGATGTTGATAATACCTACAGTTGTCGTCCATCTTGCAGTTTCAACTATTGGCGCAGTTATAAAAATTGACACAACGCTGTCTATACCTGTACTATCCGGACTTGTATAAGATCCATTACCTGCTCCCGACCATCCACGGAAATAATAAGTCGTTCCCCCGTTGATTACTATTCTTGAAGTCACTCAAAATGTTGCGGTTGATGCAGAATCATAGAATATATTACCACCGAAAGCTGTACCCTGTGAAGAGACTGTTGTTAGTCTGTACCGGGTTTTATAAGTTGCTATAAGATTCAGATTTCCGTTAATAGTCAGGGTTTGAGTTGTATCCCCGCCGTTAGACCAATTAGAAAAATAATATTGTGTCGCGCCTAATGTTCGCGGACTTATTGCCTGTACAGTAATAGTTGATCCGTTTGGATATACCAATTGCTGCTGCTGATTATAAGTAACGCCATTAATTTTAAATTCAACTATTCCGGGTCTGTTGGTACCTATAGTTACAAATGAAGAATTTACAAGCATGGTTACGTTTCGAATATGAACAGGCGGGCCTGTAGTACCTTTGCCAGTTATTCTTAAATAATAACCTTTGGCAGGTACACTACCCACGGTTTTAATTACAAGTGTTACCGAATCAGGATATGCGGATATGGAATCTTTACCATTTTGAAAAGAAAAATTTATACTTCCCGAAGTTGGGAGCGTGTCAAGTGCTGCGCTGAACTTTACTCTTTGAGTGAATGGCCCATTTACCGCAGGAATTTTTACAATGATCTTTGCGCTGTCATTATTTCCTAAATTAGTCGAAGAAGTATTTGTTGTCATTGCAAAGTCAGGATAATAACTGGTATAACTTCCGAAATTATTATTTCTTCCATCCATCCAGACAACATAAGATGTATTTCCTATGGCAGAGTTTCCAAAATAGTCTCCCATATATTTTTCACCACCGGGCTGACCTACTGCCATATTGTTTGGATTAAACGGAGCATTTGATACGGCAGTGTTTGGACTGAAACTAATTCCGCCATTTGTAGAAACTGTTCCGTAAACTTTTGTCAGCAGATTATTAGCAGGATCTTCTCTAGAATCAAACCATGATATGAAGATTTTCCCGGTTTTACTATCAACGGAAATCGCAGGATCCCATTGATCTGTTGTAGTTGCATCATCATTTACTCGGACAGGTGCTGACCATGTAATACCAAAGTCTGTTGACCTGACAAGATTAATATCCGTTACATCCTGCGTCTGAGGATTTCTTGCATACACTATATATACATATCCTCTTGTTGAAGTATAGCTGTTATCAGCTGCCATTCTCGGAAAGCCGTTCATTCTGATACAGCTTTTAACCGTGTTTCTTCCTGCACACGGTACTCCGCCTGTAACATATGAAACAGCAACTTCCTGCGGAGTAAAGTTTTGTCCACCGTCGGTTGACCTGTTTACAATTATCGAGCTTCCGTTTGTCGCGGCAAAATAAACACTTCCACCCTGTATGCTTCCGTTTGGACCAACTGATACATATGCTCCTTGACCGCCGATAAAAGTCTGCGGTGAACTCCAGTTCGCTCCCTGATTTGAACTGCTGACTACTCTCATTCCGGAAGCTCCGAATTGTCTCCAGCCAATATATAAATTATTTGAATATGGACCTGAAGTCTGATCAGCCGCTATCCACTCCTTATCAGAAAGTCCGACAGTAGTAGAGGCAACATTATATGTTGATGTCCAGTTAACACCCTTATTTGTTGATTTTGCAATACAAAGTCCATAAGTAGCACCGTTTTGATAAAGCTGAACATAATAAGCATTGCCCAAACTGTCATATGCAAGTACGGGATCTCCAAGAACTCCAAAGCCAACAAAAGCTACCGGGATCTTTGTCCAGTCAAAACCATTCAGTGTATAGTAATAATTATTTATATTGAATGCGCATATGCTGTTCAAAGGATCACGTGGATTGGTGGCAATGTGAGGCTCACCGAAAT
>JBDSYA010000021.1:0-4558 GCA_039925865.1 Ignavibacteria bacterium | reverse complement strand
CTGTTTAACATTCTTAGCGTAGTAACAGTGGAATACCTGGCTGCTCGATCCAATTGACGGATAGAAATTTCCAAGATATTTCAGATCATCTTTATTCACTTCACAGCCGGCTTCTTCTTTAAGCTCTTCTAAAATGCATTCGCAATGATCAACTCCCGGAGGGATAGTACCAGCGGGCACTTCCCAGCTGTAATAATCATTTATATATCTGTAATTTTTTACAAGTATAATTTCCCCATTATTATTTTCTGCCACAACACCTGTTCCGTTTCTCTGAAATTCGATAGCTTCAAATTCAATAACCGACTTATCCGGCAATTCTACCCGGTCTAAATTTATGTGTATCCAATTTCCTTTAAACCCTTTCGAGGTTTCAATTACTTTCCAGAATTTATCTTCTGTCATAAAATGGTTGCTAAAAATAAAGCCCGCTAAATTTTTGCTGGCTTTATGATTTAAGTTTTCTTTCTATAATCACACTCTGAAAATTATCCGATTACAAAATTAAGATTCTCAGAAAATTATCTCTTAATTCTTAGAAGGCTCTGATACAGAGTTTAAGATCTTTATTCCCATTGCATCGATCTCATAAACTTTCTGAGTGCCTATGATATCTTCTGTTTTAACTTTTGGGTTTTTTGTTTCATCATTATAATGTCTTGCATCTGCTTCTGAGATCTCGGTCATTTTAAATGTTCCTATCACAACAGCATTCTGTCCCGCAATATCTTTAGGAAGTAAATACTCATGACCTGTTTTCACGCGTGCGGTAACTGAACCGTCTGTCATAGTCATCCAGCACCCCATTGCCTGGCAAACTTCAGCTACGGTTCCTCTCACAAGCACAAGTTTATTATTATTTTCGCTTGAGGATGAAATGAGGTCTCCAAACTCAACTACTTTCATTGACGGATCATAATCCTTTCCATAAAGCATACCGTCATTCATTTTAATACCGACGGGCTCATCGGATTTTTTATCTCCGTTATGCGTGCCATGCTTGTCTTCCTGAGCATTGGATATAGAAGAAGCTAAAAAAATTATAATTGCAAATAAAGAAATTCTCTTTATTATATTAAACATTTTAAATATTCCTTTCTTTTTATTTTTGTAATTTAATAAAACTGATCGCTAACTAAAATCTATTTTGATCTGAATTTAATTCGAAATTTCCTTACTTCAAAAAAATCTTTTGATGAATAAATTTCAGATTTAAAAGTTCTTCACTATCTCTCTTCCAAACTGTGAACATTTAACTTCTGTAGCTCCAACCATCTGCTTGGCAAAATCAAAAGTAACCCTTTTGCTTAATATTGCAGCTCTCAATCCTTTGTCAATAAGCTCTGCCGCTTCTTTCCAGCCCAGATATGAAAGCATCATCATCCCGGATAAGACAAGCGAAGATGGATTTACTTTGTCCAGTCCGGCAAAGGTTGGCGCAGTTCCATGTGTAGCCTCAAATATTGCAGTGCCGGAAATGAAATTAATATTTCCGCCGGGAGCAATACCGATACCGCCCACTTCAGCAGCAATGGCATCAGAAAGATAATCACCGTTTAGATTAGCAGTAGCAATTACATCAAAATCTTCCGGATCTGTTAAAACTTTCTGCAGCGCATTATCTGCGATAGCATCTTTGATAATTATTTTTCCTTTGACAATTGCTTCGTCTTTATCTTTATCAGCAGCTTCACGTCCGATTGTATCAAATTTTTTCTGCCATTCTCTCATCGAATAAATTTTATCTTTAAACATATTTTCAGCAATCTCATAAGCCCATTCCATAAATGATCCGGAAGTATACTTCATGATATTTCCTTTATGCACTATGGTTATAGTTTCTCTTTTGTTTTCTATGGCATAATTCAAAGCTGCGATCATAAGCCTCTGAGTTCCGACCCTCGAAATAACTTTCAAACCCATCCCTACTTCTACAACGTCTGTCTCGGGAAGCCCTTCTGCCCTGAGAAATTCGTTGGTTTTTTCCAGTGTACCGAACCTTATTTTTTCAAATCTTTCAGGGAATTTCTCTTTGAGAAAATTTAACAAAATTGTATTATCTTCTGTATTCGCTTTAAATTCAATTCCTGTATAAATATCCTCCGTATTTTCCCTGAAGATCACCATATCAACTTTATCCGGTCTTCTCATCGGCGTTTCAATACCTCCGTAATATTTAACCGGACGGAGACAAACATAGAGATCGAGCTTTTGCCGTAACGCAACATTTATCGAGCGAATACCTTTGCCTATTGGTGTTGTGAGAGGTCCTTTAATTCCAACCAAGTATTTAGCAAATTTTTGAAGAGTTTCATCAGGCAGCCATTCACCTGTTTTCTTAAATGCCTTTTCACCCGCCAGTACTTCTATCCATTCGATTTTCTTTTTGCCGCCGTATGCCTTCTCTATTGCAGAATCAAATACAAATCTGCTTGCATTCCAGATCTCAGGACCTATGCCGTCTCCTTCTATATAAGGTATTACAGGATTATCCGGTACTTCAAGCACTCCGTTTTTAACTTTTATAATATTATCCATTATAATTTTTATATTCCAAATTTTAATTTAATCATTCTAAAATTTGAGTAAAATGGTTTTAAAAAGTATTACAGGCTGAAGCACCCGTATTAAAGAATCTTCCTTTACTATACACATTAAATAATTTAGTTTTAAAAAATCTTTAACCAATATATTAATGAGAATTGCAAAACAACTTATGATTTCAGGATTATTTTTATTATCCGTTATCCTTCCATTTACAATCATAGCACAGCAAACTGAAAAAAGTAAGCTCGAAACATATAGTCTTGTCAAAATAAATATTACCTCGCCTTCAGATATTATAATGCTGCAGCAAAATGATATTACTGTTGAACACTACACGGGCAATGTCAAAGGCGGGATCGAAGTCGTTATAAATCAGGAAGAAATAAACCGGTTGAAAACTTCCGGTGCCGGTTATGAAATTAAGATTCAGGATCTCAATAATTTTTATTCGCAAAGAAAACTTCCGACAGCTTTTGAAATGCAGAAAAGTTTTGAAATTCTTCATGAAGATAATATCAGTGGATTTTCATTTGGAAGCATGGGTGGATATTATACTTACGTTGAGATCGGCCAAAAGCTTGATTCGATGAGACTGCAGTATCCAAATCTTATTACTGTTAAGCAAAATCTCGGAAACACCAGTGAAAACCGTGCAATATGGTCTGTTAAAATTTCTGACAATCCGGATGTAAATGAATCTGCAACAGAATCCGCAATCTATTTTGATGCGCTTCATCACGCTCGCGAGCCTCAAGCCATGGCCTGCACAATTTATTACATGTATTGGCTTCTTGAGAATTATGGAATAAATCCTGAAGCTACTTATTTGATAAATAACCGTGAAATATTTTTTGTGCCTGTCGTGAATCCGGATGGATATGTATATAATCAAACTACAAATCCCAACGGAGGAGGTTTTTGGAGGAAGAACCGCAAGAATAATGGCGGGGGCTGTTTCGGAGTTGATCTCAATAGAAATTATAATTACGGTTGGGGAGATAACAGCGGATCAAGCAGTGATCCGTGTTCAGAAACTTACAGAGGTAGTTCAGCTGCTTCCGAGCCCGAGACGCAGGCAATTAAAAATTTCCTGTTTTCGATTCGTCCCAAAATTGCATTTTCAAATCATTCGGTTGCGGGCAGATATTTAAATCCTTACGGCTATAATGATTCTGCAATAAATTATGAGATCTATTCTGAATTTTCCTCGGACTTCTCTTCAGGCAATGATTATACTTACGGGACTGTCAATGAAATGCTTGCTTATTATTCAAGCGGAACTACAAGAGATTATCTTCACTCGCAGGGGACATATTGCTGGACACCGGAAGTAGGCGGAAGCGGCTTCTGGCCTTTGCAGTCTGAAATTATTCCCATTGCAAATGAAACCTTGTTTGGAATGAAATATTTAACATGGGTTGGTGGTGCATTTACTGATTTTGTCAATTATAAAATTTCAGGAAACGGTTACGTACAGAAAAATGACACTTTAATTTTAGAGATCGCCCTGAAAAACCGCGGGCTTTTACAAACCGCAAAAAATGTTACGGTTGATATTTCAACTTCATATCCCAATCTTACAAGCCTGACTTCAAGTGTAAATTATGACAGCATTCAAGCAAGACAATTTAAAAATAATCAATCAACACCATTTAAATTTATCCTTACATCAGCAGCTGTGTATATGGATGAAATGAAATTTTTTGTTTCAGTAAAACAGGAAGGCGTGGAAACTTCGTTTGATACTGTCAGAATAAACGTAGGTAAGACAATTTCTCTCTTCTCCGATAATGCCGAAAATGGAATTGTCAAATGGACGCGGGCAGGCACTGGAATTTTGTGGGACACAACATTTATCGATCCTCACGATGGAAATAAAAATTTTGCTGATTCAAGATATGGAAATTCACGGAACAGTACAAATAATACTTTCACACTTCGTGATACTATTGATCTGATAAATACAAATAATCCGAGGATAGAATTTTCAGCGAAATGGGCTCAGGAAGTA
>JBDSYA010000020.1:0-7591 GCA_039925865.1 Ignavibacteria bacterium | reverse complement strand
ACTTTATACAATTTACATCGTTCGAGCATGAACTCTTTTGTAATTGAGTTTACAGTCTTATTAAATTCTTCGTCGAGGTTGTATTTTGATTTCATTTTTATTCCAAGTTTAGTAACCATTTTCTCGATTCCTCGACAAAATCTTCTAAATTGTTACAATAATCTAAGACGGCAGTACCAACATTAACATTCGAAAACAAATCAACCATTTAACTAATCAACCAATTAACCATTCTCCTTACACGCCTTAACAAACTCTCTGAACAATGGATGCGGACTTACAACTCTGGATTTAAACTCAGGATGAAACTGGCATGCAATAAAAAACGGATGCATTTTTTTGGATAACTCGATCATTTCGACTAACGTACCGTCAGGAGATACACCTGAGAAATTCATTCCGCTTTCCGATAAAACTTTTCTGAAATTATTATTCACCTCGTATCTGTGACGATGTCTCTCATTCACAAATTCCTTACCGTAACATTTAAATGCCAGAGAATTTTTTTCAATAATGCATGGGTACGCACCAAGACGCATGGATCCTCCTTTGATCTTTACAGACTTTTGGTACTCCATGATATCAATGACGTTGTACTTTGATTCTTTAAACTCGGAAGAATTCGCGTTTTTCAGTTTAGATACATTCCTGGCATATTCAATCACAGCGCATTGCAAGCCAAGACAGATTCCAAAAAAAGGAATTTTGTTTTCTCTTACATAACGTATAGCTTCAATTTTACCTTCCACTCCTCGGTCTCCAAAACCGGGACAAACCAGTAAACCTTTTGTATTCTTCATTATCTCTTTAACGCTGCCTTTTCCTTTTTCAATATCCACCGAATTTATCCATTTAAGATTGACTTTCACCTCATTAAAAGCTCCGGCATGAATAAATGATTCTGTAATACTTTTATAAGCGTCGGGCACAATATTATATTTACCGCAGATACCAATCGTAATTTCTTCGGATGGATTCATAATTTTATTAACAACTTTCGACCAGTTTTTAAGATCCGGTTTGCCTGCTTTAATATTTAATTTTTTTAAAACCACTTCATCAAATTTTTCACCTTTCAGATTTAACGGCACCTGGTAAATAGAGTCTGCATCTAAAGCCTGTAAAACTGATTCCGGCTCTATGTTGCAGAATAATCCGATCTTGGCTTTCATTTCCTTTGAAAGCTCCTGCTCACTTCTGCAAAGCAAAATATCCGGCTGTATACCTATCTCCAGTAAGGTCTTCACGGAATGCTGTGTAGGCTTCGTCTTTAATTCTCCTGCGGATTTTATATACGGTACTAATGTCAGATGAACACATAATGAATTATTTTTTCCGACATTAAACATCAGCTGTCTCATTGCTTCTAAAAACGGAAGTGATTCAATGTCACCAACGGTTCCCCCAATCTCAGAAATAATTACATCATACTTATTTTCCTTCTCAAGCAGCCTTATCCTTCTCTTGATCTCATCAGTTATATGCGGGATTACCTGAACAGTCGCTCCAAGATAATCACCTTTTCTCTCTTTTGTAATAACTTCATTATATATCTGCCCGGTCGTCATATTATTAGCCTTTGACATATTCTCGTCTAAAAATCTTTCATAATGACCCAGATCAAGATCTGTTTCTGCTCCGTCTTCTGTGACAAATACCTCCCCGTGCTGAACAGGTGACATTGTACCAGGATCAATATTTATGTAAGGATCCAGTTTCTGGATCGTAACTCTCAATCCTCTGGACTTTAATAATAGTCCGAGAGATGCAGCAGCAATGCCCTTTCCAAGAGATGATACAACTCCGCCTGTCAAAAAAATGTATTTTGGATTTTTCAAATTTTGTTAATTAGTTAATTGGTTGATTAGTTAACTTGTTATTTAGCTGTTAGTTTCGTTCTGTTTTCTTTCCTTGAGATATCTAATATATCCATTTAATAATTTTAAACAATCGGTGCAATTATCCTTTAATAACTTAAATTTTTCATCATTAATATATTCGTCATCCAACTAATCAACTAATCAACTAATCAAATTACCTTTGCGTATAATTTTGAGTTGATGAAATCATTATTCTTCTTATGAACTTTCTTAAGAAAACCTTCATATTCAAATCCGCATTTAATCAATATTTTTTCCGAAGCAATGTTTCCGTCAAATACATGCGCGTGAACTCTTACTAAATTCAGTTCATTAAAGGCGACGTCAAGAATTTTTTCCAGCGCTTCCGTTCCAAATCCTTTCCCCCAATACTCTTCTCCTATCCAATAACCAACTTCAGCAGAATGATCATATTTTTTATGAAGCCCTATTCCCCCGACATGCAATCCATTGTTTTCAATTGCAAAAGAAAATGAATCTGAATCGTTAACTGATTTGTTAAGCCAAAAATCTGCATCTTCGTAAGAGTATGGATATGGAACCTGAAGAAGCCATTTTTCAACATTCTTATTGTTAAGCAATTTAACCAGACTGTCTCTGTGCTTTGCTGAATGTTTTACAAGTTCTATCATAATTTATTGATCAGTTCGAGATCTGATTTTGTATCAATTGAAAAGGAATCTTTTTTTGTTATCACGACTTTGATCTTCTCGCCATCTTCCAGAATTCTCAGCTGTTCCAGCTTTTCAATGTTTTCTAAATAACTGACTTTAAGATTACTAAACCTTAGCAGATAATTTTTTCTGTAAGCATAAAGCCCTACATGTTTGTAATAGTTGTTTTTTTTTAAATCTAATGTCTTAGAATTGTTATAATTCAAATCATAAGGAATACAGCTTCGTGAAAAATACAGTGCAAAATAATTTTTATCAAAAACCACTTTTACTTTGTTCTCATCCATCAAATCTCTGACTTCATTAATTTTAACTGCAAGTGTTGAAACGTTGAAAGATCTGTCTTTTAAAAGAGGGTTCACAGCTTTATCAATATTGGCCGGGTCTATGAAAGGTTCATCTCCCTGAATGTTAACCACTATCTCGCACTTAATATTTTTTATAACTTCATAAACTCTGTCAGTTCCGGATCTGTGTTTGACTGAAGTCATAACCACTTCTCCTCCAAAATTTTTTACACAATCATATATTCTATTATCATCAGTTGCAACAATAACGTCATTTACTAATTTTGATTTTTTGGACTGTTCATAAACTCTTTGTATCATTGGTTTGCCTCTTACTAACAATAGCGGCTTTCCCGGGAGCCGTGAGGAAGAATATCTCGCAGGAATTATTCCAACTATTTTCATTTATCAATTACCTTAGGGACTTTGAAAAATCTTCCGGTTTTCGCAGGAGCATTCATCAAAGCTTCGTCATTGCTCAGCCATTTTACTTCCTTATCCTCCCTTAATACATTCTCCGTTTCGTTAATGTTTTCCAGTGGCTCAACATTATCTAGATCAAGCTCGTCAAGCTGATCAATGTATTCCAGAATTACATTAAGGTCACTCTGAAGCTTTACTTTCTCTTCATCCGCAAATTTAAGTTTGGCTAACTTTGCGATTTTATCAACATCGTTTAATGTTACAGACATAATTCTTTTAAATGTTAAATGATAAATTTAAAGGGTGAATGTTGAATATATTTACTTGACTAACTACTCAATGAACTTTCAATGCTGCTTCTGATCTCATTTAAAAAATCTTTATCTTTTTTATAATTGACCGGCGTATTGAACACAACTTTTACTGAACCTGATCTGATGGCAAATTTATTCCTTGGCATTATTTTATTAGATCCGATTATTATTGTCGGAACCAGGGGAACTTTCGCTTCATCCGCAATTACAAACATGCCTCTCTTAAATTCACCAAGTAAGCCGTCTTCACTCCTCGTACCTTCCGGAAAAATAACTACTGAAATACCTTCTATAACTTTGACGGCTGCTTTTTTTAAAGTTTTTATAGCACCTCTTACATTTTCCCTGTTGATCGGGATGTAACCACCCAGAAACATTCCCCATCCAAGAATAGGAATTTTAGTCAAAGAATCTCTATAAATAAAGCGTACATTGTTGGGTATTGCCTTCATTAAAATTGGTATATCAAAAAAACTAGCGTGGTTAGAAATGAAAATATAACTTTTAGTATAATCAAGATTTTCTCTTCCCGTAACATTAACTTTTACACCTGCAATAAATAAAATTCCTTTACCAAAAGTTTTTGATAAATAATGGATAACTTTTCCACTTTTGTCAAAGGGAGAAACAATAATTGTCAGGACAGCTATGATTATACAGTGAATGGAAATAAAAAAAGCCTTGATGTATGTTGTCACGGGTTAAAAGATATACAAACAGGAAATTTATTGAAAGTTAAATTTTATATTTAATATGATTTCATTATTTTTAAAAATATCAAAAATATGAAAAAGAATTTCAGGAAAGAAAATTATCTTATCAGCACAGATAAGTCTAAACTTAATGTAAAAGTTATACAGGATTATTTAAGCACATCTTACTGGGCTAAAAACCGGACTCTTAAAACGACTAAACTTACCTTGAAAAATTCACTTTGCTTCGGGATCTTTTATAAAAATTCGCAAATTGGTTTTGCCCGTGTGGTGACTGACTATGCCACTTTTGCTTATCTTGCGGATGTTTTCATATTAGAAGCGCACAGAAAGAAAGGATTGGCAAAATGGCTGATGGAAGTGATATTGAATTACAATGAATTGCAAAATCTCCGCAGGTGGTTTCTGGCTACAAAGGATGCACATTCACTTTATGAGAAGTTTGGATTCACAAACTTGAAAGAACCTGAGAAATTAATGGAGATGTTCAGAAAAGATTTATAATGTAAATTCATTTATTATACAAGACTATAAAAATCTCGAAATCATCTCTCCTATAAAATATCCAACTATCGCAATTCCAATTCCAACTACAAACATGTCGATACCGCTTCTGAAAATTCCCCTGCCTGTAAATGTGCTGCGGGCTGCACCTACTATAAAATGTGCGACCATAGATATCGTGAAGGATGTCCATATTGCAATTGTTCCTTCCAGAAAAAAGAATGGAGACACAGGTATTAATGCTCCTATAGCTGTTGCAATGCCCGTGATCCAGCCTTCTTTCAAAGGACTGGTATTACTTTCACTGATTCCCAATTCTTCCCGGACACTTTCCTTCAATGCTAGCTCGGGATCTTTGATGACTTTATTGGCTAAACGTACAGCATCATCTTTGCTCATACCTTTTGCCTGATATATAAGAGAAAGTTCTTCAGCCTCAAGCTCCGGCATTAATCTGATCTCTTCAGCTTCCATTTTTTTTTCATGTTCATAAAGTTCTTTCTCGCTTTTAGCAGCAAGATATCCGGAAGAAGCCATTGATAAAGCATCAGCAGCCATTCCTGAAATTCCTGAAATCAAAATTATATGGGGAGCAAGATCTGCTCCAATTACACCGGCAATCAATCCAAAATTTGCGGTAAGACCGTCATTGAAGCCATAGATGATATTGCGAAGCAGCCCTCCGGATTCAGCCTGATGCCATGACTCACCTTCAGTTTCAAGAAGAACTGAAAGTTTCCCCGAATGTTCAGCAGAATCTTTTGCAAGCTGTAGAGCAATATCCTTCGTCTGATTTGAATCACTGGAATTGTATAGTCCCAGATAAGATCTTACTTCAAGCCCTTCTTCCCTTAACATCATCTTCGAAAGAAAACCTGAACCGAATCTTTCAGCAATCCACCCAAAGATCTTTGCCCGGGTTGACGGTATGGGTTCTTTTGTTTCAATTTTATTTTTTGCAAGAAGGTCGAGCCATGTATCTTTATGACGATCTTCAACATCAGCAAGCTGAAGATAAATATCCTTCTTTGTTTCAATCTTTTCCATACGCCCGAGTTTTCTGTAAAGGTATGCTGCATCGGCTTCATCCTGCAGATGGTGCATCCAGATCGAAAGTGTCTTTTTATCTATCATTTAGTATGAAAATATTATTCTTTGTCTAATTTCCAAATCAGCTTCTATTACATCACAAACTCTCAACTTTACCGACCATGACAAATACTCATATTTCAAATATCTTGATCTCAAGATCTATAAAAGATAAGTTTAGAAATTTATGAAAACCATTCAGCAAAAGTCTGATACAATAAGTAAATATTGAAACAAATTATGATTATGCTGATTATATAAACAGTTATTTTAAGCCATGGTTTATTTACAAACTCACCCATTTTTTTCTTGTCACTGGTAAACTGAACTAATGGAACAACTGCGAAGCTGAGCTGCATTGATAAAATCACCTGGCTTAATATTAAAAGACTTGTTGACCCTTTTTCACCATATAACCATGTAATTATAAATGCAGGAATTATAGCTATAAGTCTCGTAATTAATCTTCTGAGCCATGGCTTTAATCGTATGTTCAAAAATCCTTCCATGACAATCTGACCGGCTAGTGTTCCCGTAAGAGTTGAATTTTGTCCCGATGCTAGTAGCGCGATTGCAAAAAATGTACTCGCCAGACTTACCCCAAGCAAAGGTGAAAGTAATTTATATGCATCGGTAATATCCGCCACATCCTGATATCCGGTTGAATAAAATGTTGCTGCTGCAACTATAAGTATTGCTGCATTAATGAAGAAAGCAAGGAATAATGAAACAGTGGAATCAATTGTTGCAAACTTGACAGCCATCTTTTTACCTTCATCATTTCTTTCAAAATTTCTAGTCTGAACAATACTGGAGTGAAGATAAAGATTGTGAGGCATTACAGTAGCACCGAGAATTCCGATTGCGATGTAAAGCATTTCGGGATTAAAAATAATTTGTCCACTCGGAATTAGGCCTTTTAAAATAGGAAAGAAATCAGGATTTGAAACGATTATTTCATAGCAAAAACAGGAAAGTATTACAGCAATCAAACCTGCAACTATACTTTCCAAATATCTGAATCCTTTATATTGAAAAAGTAAGATCACTAAAACGTCCACAACGGTAATTAATACTCCAATAATTAATGGAATTCCAAAAAGTAAATTCAATGCAATGGCTGATCCGATTACTTCCGCAAGATCGCATGCTGCAATTGCAATTTCACAAAGTAACCACAACGTAAATGCAACCGGTTTTGAATAATGATCCCTGCACGCTTGCGCGAGGTCTCTTCCCGTTACTATGCCGAGTTTCAGAGAAAGATGCTGTAAAAAAATTGCAAAGATATTTGAAATTAATATTACACTGATTAATGTATAACCGAACCTGGCTCCCCCTGCTAAGTCGGTAGCCCAGTTACCGGGGTCCATATAACCTACTGCAACCATTAATCCCGGTCCTGCAAAGGCAAACAATTTCTTCCAGAAACTCCCGTTTACAGGAACATTTATAGAACGGAAAACTTCAGGAAGTGAATTGGAAATATTTTTTTTCCTCCAACCATTTTCTGAAATTTCGTTTTTTAAGGTTTTATTTTCTAATTTTATTTCTTCCATTAATCTAAATTTATTTTTTGATTGCTACAAAGATATTCCTCGCCAGTTTTTCACTCAGAAATATATTTCCCGATCTGAAATGGATCTGCAATGAATTATCAAAATTTATTTTCTCCAATACTTTTATTTCATCATTCAATTTCAGACC
>JBDSYA010000019.1:0-9540 GCA_039925865.1 Ignavibacteria bacterium | reverse complement strand
CGGAATCCTCCGGAAAAACTACATTGAGTCTTCACATAATTGCTGAAGCTCAAAAGACAGGAGGACTGGCAGCATTTATTGACACTGAACATGCACTTGATACCGGTTATGCACAAAAACTGGGTGTAGATGTTAATAATCTTTTGATTTCACAGCCCGAGTATGGTGAACAGGCATTAGAAATTTGTGAAACTCTGGTAAGGAGCAATTCACTTGATGTTATTGTAGTTGATTCAGTTGCAGCTTTAACGCCAAGAGCGGAAATAGAAGGCGAGATGGGTGATTCGGTAATGGGGATGCAGGCAAGACTGATGTCGCAGGCTTTAAGAAAATTAACTGCAGCAGTCTCTAAATCAAATGTAGTTTTGATATTTACAAATCAGTTAAGAGAAAAGATTGGTGTGATGTTTGGCAGCCCGGAAACTACAACAGGAGGTAAAGCGCTTAAATTTTACGCATCCATCAGGATGGATATCAGAAGGATTGCTGCAATAAAAGACGGTACTGAAGTCATCGGCAACAGGACAAAAGTTAAGGTTGTAAAGAATAAAGTTGCGCCGCCTTTCAAAGAAGTTGAATTTGATATCATGTACAACGAAGGAATATCAAAGCTCGGTGATCTTGTAGATCTGGCCGTGAATAAGGAAATCATAAAAAAATCAGGAGCGTGGTTTCAGTATGGTGATAACAGAATGCAGGGACGAGACGGCGTGAAGAAAATGCTGATTGAAGATAAAGAACTTCTGAAGCAGTTATTCGGTGAAGTAAAAAAGATGCTCGGCATAACAACTGATACACCTTCAAATTCAACAAATGAAAAAGAATCTAAAAAAGAAGATACTGCAGCAAAGAAAAAATAAAAAGTTGAAATAATTTAATTTTAAAAACTGTTGAAAAAATACTTTCAGCAGTTTTTTTTATTTGTAATATGAAGATCACTAAGATCGAAAAACAGAAAAAAGACAGTACAAGATATAACCTGTACATTGACGGAGAATTTGGTTTTGGTTTGTATGAAGATACAATTCTAATTTTTGGACTCAGGTCAGGTGATGAGATCGAAGAAGAGAAGATCAAAGAAATAAGAGAGCAGGATGAATTTAATTTCGGCAAAAAGATATCTTATTCCTTTTTATCTTACAGGCAACGAAGCAAAAAGGAGCTTACTAAGAAACTTAAAGAAAAAAAGATCTCTGAAGTTATTATTGACAAAATTATTAAGTTGCTGGAAGATCAAAAATACATAGATGACAGCTCTTTTGCCAAATTATTTCTTGAATCAAAGATCCGCAGTAAACCTCTTGGTAAAAGATTACTGCAGATCAAACTTTTTGAAAAGGGAATTGACAAAGAAACTGCGGAAAATATGCTGAAGGAAAATTATTCGGAAGAAAAAGAACTTGAATCAGCAATTAAACTTTACCGGAAATATTCCGGTAAAGTAAAAGCAAAAGACAGTGCTGATAAAAAGCAAAAGTGTTACCGATATCTGATCTCAAGGGGATTTAGTTTTGAGATCGCAGGAAAAGTAGTGAATGTAGAAGAGAATGAATAACTATGAACTCAATATTCCTTTAACACAGCCTCAAGTTTCATTTGCCCCATTGACATTAATTCTGATATCGAATAACTCCATTTAAGTTTTCCACCCTCAGAGGAATTTGCATTTGAGCTTACCACTTCATAAGGAAATTGTATTTCGAAATTAAAATTGCCTCCCTTAAAAAGCTCTGCCATTCCTTTTCGCATCTCTGCATTCACTGAGTCATTGTTTTGTAAACCCGGTGGTGTATTCTCCTGATAAATGTAATTAAAAAGAATATTATTTCCTTCCCTGTAATATGTTACTGTTGTCTGATCAGCCGCAGGTCCGGATGTTTTGATATTATCTAATGAAGATCCGATCTTTATAAGGCTGTCAAATTCATATTTAATTACAAAGCTATTTGAAGAATCCGGATCTTTAACGGAGAAAATATCATTCACTTTTATTCCCGGAGTTGAATCGTAGTTATCTTTGGTTTTATCCATAAAAACTTCATCGCTGTACAATGAGTCAAGATACCCATGCCTTCGGCTTGAATCCATTAATGTGCTCATTGAAGCCATCATGCTGTAAAACATTTTATCGAATTTTATTGTCATGATTTCTGTGCCCGACCCGTCTTTATTAATAGAAATATTTCTGTTGATTGAAATACAGGATGATAATATTAAAGCGCAGGCTGTCAAAGGGATCAGAAGATAAAACTTTTTAAACATTCTCATAATGTGAATTAAATTAATAATGTGTTTCAATTTATAAAATTTATTTAAATATTGAGGTGTATAATTAATTACAGTTTAAACTTTAATGTTGCAAGTTTGTTCTATTGAACAAAATCTTACCTGAAATTTTCAATGAGAAAGTCAAATATAATTTTATTTACTGCGATTATGATTTTAATGTCCATTTCCTTTTGGGGATTTGTCGGTATTAAATTCATTTCAAAGGTCTGGGATGGGGATGTGTTCAGAAAATACATGAGTTATTTTTCAAATAAATATGAAAATGTTAAATATCCGAATATACAAAGGAAAGATGATTCTATAATAGTAGCTCAACAGAATCTTTATGATGTTCAGAATTATAATTTAAAACTTTCATTCGATATTCCAAATAAAATAATCTTTGGTAATCTGGAAATGAGGGCAGTAAAACTTTCTGATACTTTAAGTTTAGTGTATATCAATCTTGTGTCGGATATGAAAATTAATTCGTTGAGGCTTAGCGGTAAAGAAATAAGTTATGAGCATAAGAATGATTACATAATAATTGATACAAAAGGTAATCTCAGAAGCTCAAAGGATTTTGTAATTGAAATAAATTACGAAGGTTCTCCAAAGAACATGGGGTTTGATTCGTTCAGCTTTAAAAACTTTGATAACGAACCGGCTATATACACACTAAGCGAACCGGATTATGCACCTTCTTGGTGGCCATGTAAAGATCTTCCGGATGACAAGTCAGCATTTGAATTATCGGCAACCGTTCCGTCACAACTTACAGTTGTTTCAAACGGTCTGCTGAAGGAAGTCAAAGATGAGAATAATGGTGACAAAACATTTTTGTGGAGATCCGTTTATCCGATAACTACTTATCTGGTTTCGATCGCTATTGGAAAATATGATCATTGGAACGATACTTACAGGTCCATTGACAGCTCTAAAGAAATGCCTGTTGATTATTATACATATCCTTCTTATACAGAAAAGGCAAGAGAGGATTGGAAAAATACTGTAGAAATGATCGAATATTTTTCCGCAACTTTCGGGGAATATCCATTCATCAATGAAAAATATGGAATGGCAATGTTTGGATGGGTGGGCGGTGCAATGGAGCATCAGACTATTTCCAGTATGGGCTACACTCTTGTGACCGGAACCGGAAAATATGAGAATGTAGTTGTGCATGAACTTGTTCATCAATGGTTTGGAGATGCGGTTTCACCGGCAAGCTGGAAAGACATCTGGCTTAACGAAGGATTTGCATCTTATGGTGAAGCTTTATGGGAAGAAAACAAAAACGGGAAAGAAGCTTATTTTAATTTCATGAAAAAAGAGGATTACGGATATTTTCAGGGAACAGTTTATGATCCCGAAGGATTTATTTTCGGACCTACGGTTTATAATAAAGGAGCGTGGTGTCTTCATATGCTGAGAGGGGTTACCGGTGATTCAATATTTTTCAAAATTGTCAAAAATTATTTTCAAAAATTTAAATATAAGAATGCAACTACCGAAGAATTTAAAAAGGTCTGTGAGGAAGTTTCGGGAACTGACTTGACATACTTTTTCGATCAGTGGATATTTGCAGGCACCGGAAGGCCGATTTATAAATATTCATGGAAGACTGAAAATTTTCAGGATCAGCAAAGTACAGGAGTTTATACATTAAGACTGAATCTCCGACAGACGCAGGAAGATTATGAAGTTTATAAAATGCCTGTGAGAGTTACGGTTAAAACGGAAAATGGTACACAGGAATTAAGCTTTTTCAATGATAAAAAAACCCAGCAGTTCGAACATCCCGTTAGCGGCAAACCTATCGAGGTATTAATTGATAATGGAAACTGGATCATGAAAAAAATTGAAAAGGAGGATTATAAAGATAGTTTTACTAATTGAACATTATCAGTTAACAGGAAATAAATGAAAAATATGACGTCATTCCTGCTTGCAGCAATATTTTTAATAAGTGCAAATGCATTTTCACAATCCAGGAATATTATAATTAAATTCAAAAACAACACCCCGCCTGAAGTAATAAACAATTTCAAAAATAATTCACCTAAGTCAGGCAATACATCCGTTTCAAAACTCAGCAAAGATCTTGACATAAAAAATTCCAGAGAGATCTTCAGGAAATCAAATACTAAATATTCCCAGAATCAGGATTATAAATCGATCGGGTTAGATAAAATCTTTCTATTCGAAATTGATGAAAGCAATCTGATTCCTCTGATAAATATTGGAAGCAAAAATGAATTCATCGAATATATCCAGCCGAATAATCAATTCAAAGTTGAAGATCTGAACAAGATGGTTGTAATTCCAAACGATCCATACTACAGCACTCAGTATTATCTGTCTAAAATAGGAATGGAGAATGTCTGGGACATTACAATGGGAGATTCTAATGTAGTCATTGGAGTAATTGATACGGGAATTGATTTCCTTCATCCCGATCTTCAAAATAGTTTTAAAATAAATACAGGAGAATTTGGTGATGGAAAGCAGTCAAACGGGATCGACGATGATGTGAACGGATTTATTGATGACTGGAGAGGATGGGATTTTACAGATGAACCGTTTTCAGGTGATCCCCGAAGAGGAGATTATCTCACGCCTGATAATGATCCGACTGACGATAACAAGCAGTCGCACGGCACTGCTGTAACAGGAATTATCAATGCGTCTTTCAATAACAATACCGGTATATCATCGATAGCGCCTAAATGCAAAGTACTTGTAATGAGGGCATTTGATGCGGAAGGTTTCGGAGAGGAAGATGATGTTGCTAATGCAATACTTTATGGTATTTCCAACGGTGTGAGAATTTTTAATTTCAGTTTTGGAGATTATGTTTTTAGTAATTTACTGAGAGATGTTATAAGATTTGCATATACAAAAAATGCATTGATAGTATGTTCTGCCGGAAATGACGGAAGCGACAGGCTTCATTATCCATCCGCATATGATGAAGTTATTTCGGTTGCAGCATCTGACGATCTTGATTCTAAAGCAAGTTTTTCTTCCTTTGGTGAAACGGTTGATATATATGCTCCGGGCTTTCAAAATCTTACAACTGTCAGAAGCGGAAAAGGAAATTCATTGTACAATGGTGATTATGATAAATTAAACGGGACATCGTTTGCAGCACCAATAGTAGCGGGTGTTGCAGCATTACTGCTGTCAAGAAATCCGCAATTAACAAATGAAGAGCTCAGGGGTATCCTTGTATCAACAACAACTTTAATGAGCAACCAGTCTTCTTGGGATCATCTACACTCCTCGGGCAGGATAAATGCTTTAGATGCAATTCAGAATTTTAATAACCCATCTGTTGCAAGAATTAATAATCCCGGTCAGGACTACACATTTGCAGTTGATAATATACCTATTTCAATTTCAGCGGCATCTCCGCTGTTTCTTTCATATTCACTTTATTACGGAGTTGGACAGAAACCTTCAACATGGATACCGCTTCTTGAAAATCAGACTTCACAGGTTTTAAATGACACTGTTACAAATTGGAATACTTCGACGCTTCGTGATACATCATATACCTTGCGCCTTGCGATCAATAGTAATTCCGGAAGATCCATTGAACACAGGATGATCATTTTTAAAGACAGAAACCCTCCTGTTATAACTGATATTGTATTCGGACCTGTTATTGATAAAAATAATTATTCGCAACTGATCCTGTTTGCAACGAACACGAGAACTTTAGGAAAGATCTTTTACAGAAGGAAGAATTCTAATGAACCATATCAGTTTATTCTGGCTGATGTAGGCACTCCAAACATTGGATTTGTTACAGATGCACACTTTGGTCTTTTGAATGGTAATGATCTTACACCCAACAGTGAATACGAATTTTATATTGAAGCAATCTCACTTAACGGGCGAACCACTACTGTAACCGACACTTCATTTTATTTCTTTACACTTTCACAGATCAATAATTACGGATACAACAAGAAAAACTATTCATTAAATTATTCACAGTCCAGTAATTCGATCATTGATATCAACGGAGACGGCAGAAATGATATTATGTTAAATGATATCCGGAAAAATCTAAGGATGAATATTTTTGAATTTAATAACGGCGGGTTTAATAAAATCTCAAATGATAACTGGGGGGATTTCAGGATCGCCAGGGATATTCAGGATATAGATAATGACGGTAAATACGATATATTATTTTCCAAAGAAAGAAATGGTTTTGTTTATGAGGCTCCACAGGCAAATCAGCTTCCGACTGAACTTATCTGGGGTGATTCACTGAATGGAAATTTTTGGTCTTCAAGAATTGCTGATACTGATAATGATAACAAAAAAGAAATTCTGGGATTTGGAAAATCAGGTCTGAGAATTTTGGAATCAGGTCCCGATAATTCCTTTGTACAAATATCCAATCTGGAATATTTTGGAATTGACTCGGTTGCAAATTCTCAAAATGTTCTTGTTGAAGATTTTGATGCAGACGGAAAAAAAGAAATTGTTTTCATAAATCTTTATTATGAGAACAGCGGAGCTTCTCTTCCTAAGACCGGCCTTTCTGTTTATGAAAATACTTCAGATAATAATTATGTGAGAGTGTTTACGGATAATATAGACAGATTTATCCGCGGTGATAATTTAATTGCAGGAGATTTTAACGGAGATGGGAAAAAGGATTTTGCATTAGGAGTAGTGAGCAAAGACGGAGATCTTGTTCAGTATTATAGTTTGTATGCGTACACATCCACCGGCAATAATTCTTATTCAATTTTGGATATAACGGATATCTACAATTATAAAAGTTATGCCGAAACTTCAACAAAATCTTCAGATGTCGATAATGATGGCAAAGATGAAGTGCTCGTTAATACAGGTACACTTTTTTACATATTGAAATTTAATCAGGCTTTCGGAAGGTTTGTTCCTGAATTTTTCATGAAAGATATTAATACCATTAATCAGATCGCATTTGATTTTGACGGAAACGGGGTCAAGGAGATAGGGCTTAATACTGTAAATGACACACTGCTTTTTTATGAAAAAAATATTTCTTTTACTGGACCGGCAACCCCATTAAATTTTAAAGGTTACAGCATTGATTCAAATCTAATAAGGATTACTTTTGATGAAGTCCCGGGAGCTGAACGATACAGGATCTACCGCAGTGATACAACTGATAATTTTGTGTTATATGATTCCACAACTACAAATTTTTATAATGATTTTAATATAGTTAACCGTAAAAATTATTATTATAAGATTTCCGCAATCGACGATCAAAATCCGGTTAGTGAAAGCCAGTTTACCGATGTGATATTAGTCTACTCTCATAACAAGTCCCGGCTGTTAAGTGCTGTCTATGAAAATAATGGATTTTTAACATTACGGTTTACTGAACGAATACCTTCGTTGATTCCAAATCTGAGTTCATTTATAATAGATAATGGTATAGGTAATCCCAAAAATGTTGCGGTAAAAAATAATTTCGAATACTTTCTGACATTTAATAATTCTTTGGAAAATGGAACTTACTCTGTCAAAAGCCTTGGGTTAGTTGATATTTATAATTCACCTGTTGATTCAAATCCGGTGTCTTTCGTTGTTGATCAGTCGGATACTTCAGAATTTTATATAAGTAAGATAACACTTGTTGCCAAACAGAAATTAAAAGTTGAATTCAATCTTGAGGCTGACAGCATAACGGCAAAGGATCCGGGTAATTATAAATTTGAGCCGTTTGATATACGAATTCTTTCGGTAAAAATAGATAATAACGACCGCAGAGTTATTTATCTTGAACTTGAAAACAGATCAGTGATTGGTGCAACCGGAAAAAATTACCTGTTGAGAGTTTCCAATGTTTTCTCGAAAGATGGAATAAAGATTGTTGAAGGCGCGGGCAGCAGTTTCGGTTTGATCTTTAACAAAGAAAATCTCGACGAAATGTATGTTTACCCAAATCCTTTCAGTGTAAATTCAAATCAAAACTACATTACCTTCGCGAATACCACAAGAGATGCATCAATTGATATTTATGATCTGAACGGAAACTTTATAATAAATATTAAGGAAACAAATGGTAACGGTGGCGTTGAATGGGACCTTAAAGACAGCAGCGGGGAAATAATGACTTCGGGAATTTATATTTTCAGAGCTACAGGTAAAAATTCGGCTGGTCTTGAGGTAGAAGAAAAAATGGGCAAGTTTGCAATTGTCAGATAGCTATTTGAAAAAAGAAAAGGCGCCTGGATTAGAGCCGCCTTTTTGATTCATATGTATATAATATAAAATATTATTTTACGTGATCGGCTAATCCTTTTCCGGCTTTGAATTTTGCAACTTTCTTTGCAGCAATTTTTATTTCTTTTCCTGTTTGTGGATTTCTTCCAATTCTTGCTTTTCTTTTTGAAATAGAAAAAGTTCCAAATCCTACCAATGAAAGTTTTCCGCCTTTTTTCAGAGTTTTTTTAATAGAATCCATTAAAGATTCAAGTGCAGCTCTTGCCTGAACTTTTGTTGTTTTGGCATCACCTGCCATTTTGTCAATGAGTTCTTCTTTTGTCATTTGTGTTTATTTAGTTTAATAAAAATATTACTAACACAAAAATAACATAGCTTATATTAAAAAGCAACTTTTATTTTGTTTGGAAGTCACAGTCTGTGCGGATTTCCTGCCTATCAGCAATATCAATTTCAAAATTGCGGCTCAATAAAATCCATAAAGATGATCTTAGGAAAATGTTTTGAAATCAAACTTATTTATTTCTTGTGTCCTTAAGAAGTCAAGTTCTTACAGAATCTGATCATTTGCCGTAATCAATTATATATTAAATTATTTCAACCTGATTGCTTAGTGGATTTTACTTTCCCGGCATTATGCCTTTTAATCCTGCCGTTCAGATCTTCCGTACTACCGTAATAATGCTTTGAATCTTATTGGCTTCTTAATATATATGCGTAAAACATTTTGCGGAGAAGGAGGGATTTCTTCGAATAAATCCCTATGGGAGAACCCTTGATAGAGTTGCCCCTATAACGGTTTTTCCCGAAGGTACCACTACGTGGCGAGACCTGCAGCCTTCTTCTTAAATTATTTTATTTGCTTTTAACCAATTATAACCGGCAATACTTTTAAAGAATAGCTCTCGCTTAATAGCTTCTGATTTCGTTACGAACTCTTCACTATAAATTATTTCCAATGGACGTCTGTGCTTAGTGGATTTTACTTTCCCTGCATTGTGTCTTTTGATTCTGCAGTTCAGATCTTCC
>JBDSYA010000018.1:0-4657 GCA_039925865.1 Ignavibacteria bacterium | reverse complement strand
AAACTCTTAAAATTTAATAAAATATTGTATCTCATCCCTGGATCTATAATTGTTTCCCCCTTTCCAAAAGGTGGATTAAAATGGGTTCAATATGAACGTCTCAATTCTGAATATTACTTTACAATATTATTGAAAACTTCATGAGACTTCATGAGACTTCATGAGACTTCATGTTAAGTAATGATTTCTTTTAGTTAGTAAATTTACATGGAGATTCGTATTTTATTTCATACTTTTTTCAAAAAATGAAAACACTATTAAAGAAGAAGAGAACTTCAGTAAAAAAATCTCCAAATACTAAGGAAGCACCAAAGAAAAAAATGGCAACAGCCGTCTCTTCCTCAGGCCCCGCTCATAAATTATTTCCCATTGTTGTAATCGGTGCGTCAGCCGGTGGTCTTGAAGCAGAAACCAGACTAATAAAAAATTTATCGCCCCGTACCGGAATGGCTTACGTAATAATCCATCATTCTTCACCGGATTATAAAAGTTATCTGAAAACTATTTTACAACGGGAAACAAAGATAGAAGTTATTATCATAAAAAACGGCATGAGTCCCATGGCGGATAAAATTTATGTCGCTCCACCGGCATACAGCGCTACAATTAGCGGAGGGATTTTTCATTTAACGCCGCGAATCAAAGTTAAGAAACCATATTTAGCTATAGATATCTTCATGAGATCACTTTCAGAAGATAACAAACATTTCAATATCGGTGTCATCTTATCAGGTACAGACTCTGACGGTGTGATCGGGATGGGCTATATTAAAACCGGAGGTGGTATAACATTTGCCCAGGATGCGAAAAGTTCTAAATTTCCGGACATGCCCAGAAATTCGATCATTGCAGGTGTTGTTGATTTTGTATTAACTCCGGAAGGAATAGCAAGAGAGCTTAACAGGCTGGGAAAAAATGTATATTTAAAAGAAAAAATTTATACTGTTCCAGATGAAATTCTCTCCGAATCTCAGGAACATGTATCCAAAATTTTAAATATGCTTAAGATCAGGAAAAACGTGGATTTCAAACTGTATAAACCTACAACGGTACGAAGGCGTATTTTGAGAAGAATGCTTATGAATAAGATATATCTGATAAAAGATTATGTAAAATTTTTTACAGGAAACTTTGAAGAGATAGATGCTTTATGCGCAGATATACTGATCAATGTAACAAGCTTTTTCCGTGACCCCGAGATGTACCTTAGTCTTAAAAAAAATGTTTTTCCGAAAATATTAAAGAAAAAAAAGCCCGGAGATAGTATCAGAATCTGGGTAACTGCATGTTCTACAGGTGAAGAAGCATATTCTATGGCAATCGCTTTGATAGAGTTCCTTGGAAAAAAATTACCTCTTTATAAGATCCAGATCTTTTCAACTGACCTTAGTGATATTGGCATACAAAAAGCAAGAAAGGGAGTGTATCCGCTTGATATAAGTAATGATGTTTCTCCGGAAAGGCTCAGAAAGTTTTTTGTCAAAGTGAATGACAGATATCAAATCAATAAGAACATAAGAGAGCTATGTGTATTTGCGAGACAAAATCTCGTACAGGATCCTCCATTTTCGAAGATTGATCTTATCAGCTGCAGGAATGTGCTTATTTATTTGGGTCCTGGTTTACAAAGTAAGGTTATTCCGACATTTCATTATGCACTGGAGTCCGGTGGTTTTTTAGTATTAGGGACTGCTGAAACTGTGGGTGCTTATAAACAATATTTCGAGGTAATTGATAAAAAAAACAGGATCTATTTAAAAAATTCAGCTCTATTAAAGAATGGCCTTAGCTTTAACAAAAATATAGAATTTTCTCCAAATAATTTAATTCCAATACAAGAGCACATACTTCCAGAATTCAAAAAAGAAACTGATTCAGTTACTATTAACAGGCATGCATCATCGGGCGTAATAATCAACAAAGATCTGGAAGTAGTATTAGTTAAAGGAGAGATACAACAATATCTTGAAATGCCACAGGGGCAGCAGACATCCAATATTATAGAAATGGCAAGTGGCGAATTGCAAACGATTCTAAAATTTTTAACTAAAAAAATCTTTAAAAATAACAAAACGGTTAGACAGAATGATTTTACATTTGAGTCAAATGGCCAAGATAGAATTATAAATGTCGTTATTGAACCCCTGAAAAATTATTCAAAAGAGGAAATATTATATTTTGTTTTCTTCGAAGAAGTACAAAATCTTACAACAAGAAAGGTTGATCTAAATACAAAAACATCAAAAGAAATATCTAGTTTACAAACTAAGGAGCTTGCAACTGTAACTAAGAAACTCGCAGACAATAAAGAATATCTGCAGTCAGTTGTTGAACAGCAGGAAACAACAAATGAAGAATTAAGATCTGCAAATGAAGAGATCCAATCAAGCAATGAAGAACTGCAATCTTCTAATGAAGAACTGGAGACTACAAAGGAAGAGCTGCAATCAACAAATGAGGAACTCACGACAGTAAATGAAGAGTTGCAGGACAGTAATTTGGAGCTATATTATGTGAACAATGATCTCAACAATCTTTTGAACAGTATTAAAATTTCCACTTTGATCATTGATAATAATCTCAAAATAAAACGTTATACAAAAGAATCTTCTAAACTGCTTAACATTATCCCCTCAGATGTTGGTCGTAAAATAACAGATATAAATCCCAATCTCATCATACCGGATCTGAAAAAACTCATCAAAGAAGTTATGGACAGTCTTCAGTTCAGGGAAATTAATGTCCAGGACCGTGATAAAAAATGCTGGTACACATTGAGGATTAAGCCCTACAAAACACTTGAAAATAAGATCGACGGAGTGATAATAACTTTCATTGATATTACTGATATAACATTAAGTTTGATGAAACAGAAGGAGCAGCAAAAGCAGGTTTTGAAATTAAATAACGAGCTTGAAACCCGGGTTGAAGACAGAACTTTTGAGCTGGCTACAATGAACAAAGATCTGCGGTCTGAGGTAACAGACAGAAAAAATATGGAAAATTCTCTCCGTATACTTTCACAGAATCTGATTGATACACAGGAAAAAGAACGTCTTAAATTATCAAGAGAGCTTCATGACAGTGTAAATCAAATCCTATCCGTTGCCAAACTAAAAGCACATACCGCTGAGCAACAAATGAATAGTACCGGTAAAACGAAATTAAATCTTAAGTATATAGCGGATACGAAAAATTACATTGAGAAAGCAATCGAAGAAGTACGGAGACTTTCATATGCTCTCAGACCTTCTGCTTTAATTGAATTAGGGATAACAGCTGCCCTACATTCCATGACAGATGAATTCAAAGAAAGAACACACATAGATGTTGAGTTTAAGGATAACAAAATTCAAAAAAAAGTCTCCGACGAACTGCAGCTTACACTTTACAGAATTGTGCAGGAGGGATTGCAGAACATTGCAAAACATTCAAAGGCTACAAATGTAAAAATAGAGATCAGTCAGGGAAAAGATCAGATCCATCTTTCTATATCTGATAACGGGCGGGGATTTGTTTATTCACAGACAATTTCACATGAAAAGGATATGCAGCAACTGGGTTTATTAGGAATTAAAGAGCGTGCCGAATCTATTGGCGGAAAATTAATTATCAAAACGGAACGTGGATTAGGAACTTTGATCAAAGTTTCGCTTCCGCTAAATTTCAAGAAAAATGTCAAAAGTTAAAAAAAAAATTAAAATTTTTCTCGTTGACGATCACCCTCTTGTTAAGATAGGATTAAAGTCAGAATTAAAAAAAAATAAGGATTTTTTAATCTGTGGTGATGCGGCTAATGGGAAAAGTGCAGTATTGAAAATTTTAAGATCTAAACCGGATGTAATACTGATGGATATTAGTTTACCTGATGTCAATGGAATGGAGATCACTCCTCATATATTGAAAAAATTACCGGGAGTAAAGGTTCTTACACTGACCATGCAAAATAACATAAATTACATCGAAGAGATGATGAAAATGGGTGCTTCCGGTTATGTCTTAAAAGACAGCCCGCTTGATGATTTAATCGAAGGCATTTACGAGGTGCAGGAAGGTAATAAATATTTTTGCTCAGGATCTCAATTGATTATAAATAAAGAAACAAACAAAAGAAAAGTAACTCAAAATCAGGAGATTTTAACAACCCGTGAAAAACAGATCCTTACACATATCGCACAAGGCGAATCGAATAAAGACATAGCTGATAAATTATTCCTGAGTGTGAGGACTATAGAAGCACATCGTAACAATATAAAAATTAAACTGAAGCTTGGGACTGTTGCAGATTTTACAAAGTATGCTATTTTAAAAAATTTAATAAAAGTAGATTGATTTTTTTGAACATATACATCCCGGATTCACATAAGCATAGTTAAATTAAGTATTACTTCTTTACAGCCTGTCTAATAAATTTATTTTTGTATGAAATAGAATAATTCTTCTAATCATTTCATTCCTTTACTTAAATCCCGGGATTCTCTCAGTGTTTTTTTTATAGTTAATTATGCCCTTAACTAAATACAAAAATAGGTATTAATACTAATTTACAAACTCAACATAAACTTTTACTTTTGTATGAATTAGTTTTATTCTCTGTTTATTAACACCCTTAACTTAATCCCGAAAACCACATGTTTCGGGATTTTTTTTATTTAAA
>JBDSYA010000017.1:0-6756 GCA_039925865.1 Ignavibacteria bacterium | reverse complement strand
TCGGCAGCATAAATGAGCAGTATAATCATACCGGTGTAAAATGGGGAATGGCTATCGACCTCAATAAATGTACCGGCTGCAATGAATGCGTTGCCGCTTGTAATGTGGAAAATAATATTCCGGTAGTAGGAAAAGATCAGGCCGGAAAACACAGGAATATGCATTGGATGAGGATCGACAGATATTATTCAGGAACTCCACAACAGCCTAAAGCAAGTTTTCAGCCAATGCTTTGTCAGCATTGTGATTTTGCTCCATGTGAAAATGTATGTCCCGTAGCTGCTACAACTCACAGCCCTGATGGAATTAACGGGATGGCTTATAACAGGTGTGTAGGCACAAGATATTGTTCAAACAATTGTCCTTACAAAGTAAGAAGATTCAACTATTTTAATTTCAGAGACAGGTTCAGAGACGGAATTCAGGAAAAGGAATCATTTTCACTGATGGCAAATCCGGAAGTTACTGTGAGATCAAGAGGTGTTATGGAGAAATGCACATTCTGTCTTCAAAGGATAATGAATGAAAGGCAGATGGCAATTCAGGAAAACAGAAATGTCATAGGATCGAATGTTAAGACCGCATGCCAGGAAGCATGCAATACCAGTGCAATCATGTTTGGTGATCAGAATGATGTAAACTCAGAGCTGCATAAATTAAATCAAAGTCCCCTTGTATACCGTGTACTGGAAGAAATAAAAGTCAAACCAAACATTACATACTTAGCGAAATTGAGAAATGTATTTGAAAAGGAAAATATGGAGGAGCACCATTGAGTCTTGATACAACTTATACAAAAGAGCTTCCTCTCGTAGAAGATAAAACTTCTTTTAAAGAAATTGACCAGGTCATTGCGCTCCCAACTGAAACCAAACCAACTAAAGGTTGGTGGATTGCTTTCGGAATTTCCCTGACTGCACTTTTGATCGGAGGATTCTGTCTTGCACTGACATTTTATTATGGGATCGGAATGTGGGGCAACAATCAGCCTGTAGGCTGGGCATTTGGAATTGTGAACTTTGTATTCTGGATCGGTATCGGCCACGCAGGCACGCTGATATCTGCAATTTTATTTTTGTTCCGTCAAAAGTGGAGAACCGGTATTGCGAGGTTTGCTGAAGCGATGACAATCTTTGCGGTTATGACCGCGGGACTTTTTCCGATTATTCATACAGGCAGGCCGTGGCTCGCAGGTTATCTTATACCTCTGCCAAATCAAAACGGAGTGTGGGTTAATTTTATGTCACCTTTGTTATGGGATGTATTTGCAGTGTCAACATATTTTACGATTTCGTTTTTATTCTGGGGAATAGGTTTGATCCCCGATCTTGCAACATTAAGAGACAGAACCACCAGTAAAATTAAAAAAACAATTTACTCAGTACTATCGCTCGGATGGACAAATTCAAATAAGAACTGGAGTAATTATGAAAGAGCTTATTTGATCTTAGCCGGAATCTCGACTCCGCTTGTACTTTCTGTTCATACCATTGTTAGTTTTGACTTTGCGGTATCGGTAATACCGGGCTGGCATACAACTATCTTTCCGCCGTATTTTGTTGCGGGAGCAATCTTCTCAGGATTCGGAATGGTTTCCACCGTGCTTATAATAGTAAGAAAAGTTTTTAATATGCAGCACATAATTACCATAGGGCATCTTGAAAAGATGAATAAGATATTATTGGCGACAGGTATGATGGTTGGGTATGCTTATGGAATGGAATTTTTTATTGCATGGTACAGCGCAAACACATTTGAGCAATTTACCTTTATAAACAGGGCGTTTGGTCCTTATGCATGGGCTTACTGGATAATGGTTAGCTGCAATGTGTTTTTTCCTCAACTCTTTTGGTTTAAGAAGATCAGAAGATCGATTCCGATTACACTCATTTTGGTAATTCTGGTCAACGTCGGTATGTGGTTTGAAAGATTTGTAATTATAGTAACTTCGCTTCACAGGGATTTTTTGCCGTCAAGCTGGGCAATGTTTACGCCAACGCTTGTTGATCTTGGGCTTCTTCTTGGAAGCTTTGGCTTCTTCTTCACATTTTTATTATTGTTCTTAAAAACTTTACCATTAGTTTCTATATCAGAATTAAAAGCTGTAGTGGAGGGCGCGCAGCCTACTGTTCACCCGCATCCGCACAGCAACGGGTTGGCTCAGATTTCTCATAACTCTCATAACACAGATGATAAAAAAACTCACTGATAAAATATTTGAAGTGGTTGATGAAATTAAAAAATCGATTTGAATAAAGTAGTTGTAATTCGATGAAAGCATTTCTTAAAATATTTTTTCTTTTTTGTTTAGTTACTTCCGCGTATGCTCAATCCATTACATGGCAGAAAACTTATGGGGGTCCGGGAATGCAATATGGGTACGCAATCATACAAGTACCTGATGGAGGATATATTGCTGCCGGAAGAAAATTCTCCAATATTTATGTAATGAGACTGAACCAATATGGTGATACTTTGTGGACAAAAGAATTTCCTGGATATCAGGCATCATCTATTATTAAATCTGCAGATAATAACTATGTAATCTTAGGTACTTTTTCAGATGTTATTAAAATCAATTTGCAAGGAGAAACTATTTGGCAAAGAAATTACGGGTTCCGGGCATTTAATTTTAATGAAGCAATAGATAGTACTTTATTAGTTTGCGGTCTTCGGGATAATGGATTTTTAAGAATACCGGTTTTATTAAAATTAAAACCTAATGGTGATACTGTTTTTAAGAAAGAATACCTGACAAATTATTTCGATGGTTATTTTTCCGATTTGGTCGTTTCAAATGATAATGAATTTGTACTATGTGGTAATTACAGTGATTCAAGTTTTATCTCTGACAAAGTTTTCTTGTTAAAAACGGATGCCTCCGGAAATCAATTGTGGTTTAGAGATAATGATTCACTTAGATATAACTATGCAGAATCAATTACAAAATCTTATGATGGAGAATTTATCATTGGAGGGTCAACTAGTAGAAGCATTCTTATGAAATTTGATGTTAATGGATTATTTCTTTGGAAAAAAACTTTTGATTCATTGCACTATGGAGAATGTAATTCTTTAATTAATACAAACGATGGAGGATTTGCTTTTACGGGAACGTGGGATTCGTTAAGTAATTCTAATTACTTTGTCAGATTGTATAAGTTGGATTTTAATGGAGATGAAGAGTGGCGAAAATCATATGGATTCAATGATAATGATCATGGTTATACGATACGACAAACTAAGGACAGTGGATTTGTGATTATTGGAATAAGAGACAATTTTAATGGAGGTGATATTTATATAATTAAAACAGATAAATCCGGATATGCAAATCCTGTTGTTGGAATAAACAACATACAATTTGAATTTCCTTCATCATTCAATTTATTACAAAACTATCCTAACCCTTTCAATCCAACAACAATTATATCTTACAAGATATCATCTACTATTTTTGTCACCTTAAAAGTATTTGATATAACCGGGAAAGAAACAGAAACTTTGGTCAATAGTCTTCACAGCCCAGGAGTATATAAAATAGAATTCAAAATACAGGGAAACGAATTTGATAATGTATCATCAAGTGGAATTTATTTTTATTCCATTTTTTTAGATGGAAAGCTAGCCGAAACTAAAAAAATGATTTTTTTAAAATAAAATACAATAGAGCAAACTAAATTTTTTTGAAAGGACATTATGAAATTAATTAAACTAATTTATGTAAAAATATTACTAATATTTTTCGTATCAACAGTTGTTGCAGAACTTCCAAATAATGAACTATATATTATTAATAAATTACAAGGTTCTGAACAGCAAGATCTCTTTGTAAAACTATATCCTGTTGGAGCTGTTTTCAGTGGACATGAAGCTATTACTAAAAATACTTATTATACGCAATTGAGTATTGATAGAGATGGATTTAGAAGAAGAGGAAATGGGACACCTCCCAAAATCTTATATACAATAGGGTTGGATGACTACGCCTTAAATAATTCAGGTGCTTCTGGATATTTTAAAATATCCCCAGACCCCGGAGAAATAGCTAATGTTAAATGGTTATTAATTGGAAATGATAACTCACAAAATTCCGATTTAGATGGGTTAACCAGTTACGGGAAATATAAATTAGAATTCTATAAATTATTATATGGTACTACTTACGAGCAAATATGCTCACCAATCACTATAGATTGGTTGGATTTTAACTATACAGAGGCAGGGTGGAATGGTTGTAATGATTTATGGATAAGAGTAAATTCTCTTGAATCCTTAGATATAACTTTTCAATGGAGAGTACCAAGTGGTAATGGCGTTGAAGGTGAGGAATTATCACTATTTTCGAGTTATCCACCGGTTTATGATACTTTAAAAGTTTATAATCAATATTGGAAATTTCAAAGCAGTCAATGGCAAGGTTATTTTGGAACACCAAACAGAGGAAATTCTTCAGGGAAAGATTATTTCCTAAATTATCCCTTAGACGGAAGAAATCTTCCCAGTCCATACACAATTCCTCAGCATCTTAAGTCAGGAGAATTTACCGGAAATCTTACAATTGACAGTAACATATCAACTTTAAGTAATTTACTTGATAACCCAACAAATATTTCAGTTGCAAATAAAGCAACCTTTAAAATTAACAATGGAAAAGTTTTTAACATGATTACTCCGTCAAGCAGTTATACAAATTTAATCGTTGAGGATTCAGCATTCTTACTTGTCAGATCTTATGCAAAAATAATTGTTTCTTCCCCGAATAGAATCACATTAAAGAGTAAAGGAAACCTTGTATTAAATGCAAATAGTGAAATCAGAATTAACAGCGGAGGTTTATTTTGCAATGAAGGAGGAAAGATTTATGGATCAGGAAAGATAATATATACTGGCGGAACTCATCAGGTTATGTGCGCAACAGTAGCAGACTATTTAATTAAAGATAGTGTAAAGTTTGTATTAGATTCAAATGCAATTCTTCCGATTCCTAACAACACAACTCTTCACCTACGAGGGAAAACAACTTCTCTTATTATGCGACCCGGTTCTAAACTACTCTTCGGAGAAAACTCAGGTATCGTCTGCGACAGCGGAGCAAAGCTGATCGCCAATAATGCTACCTTTGCTTCGATTGACTCGACAAAAAAATGGAATGGTATTTCGTTGCGACATTTATCACAAGACACTATAAAAAACTGTACAATTAAAAATGCAATGTATGGCATTTCCATATCGGATAAATATGACGGCTCAGATACATATTATCCTTATTCAGTTGAAATTTCCGGATGCTCATTCATAAATAAAACAAGTTATGTCCTCAATAATGCTGTGTATGCAGAGCAAAGCACTAACATTCTGATCCTGAATAATTCCATAACTTCAACAGCATTAGTAAAGGGTTTTACTCACGGAATATACGCGGAATATTGTCCTGAGGGAAATTTTAATATTATCGGTAACTCAATTAATAATTCCGGCAGCGGAATTACAATTATTCAAAGCTCTCCTCTTGTATCACAGAATGCTATAAACGGTAATGAATATGCCGAGTTAGGAATTTTTTGTGATAATGTAAATGGGAAATTCGAATATAATGTCATCAACAATTTTTATTTTTCGTATTATTCTTTTTATTCATCGCCTAATTTATTGAAAAATACTTTTGATAATTCTTATGATGACAATATGTGGCTTACTTCTTCATCTGTTCCTGTGATGAGACCAATAGTTTCAGGTGGTTCAACTTACTGGTATTCAGGAGATAATTTATTTACAGGATCGCCTTCGGATGCAGGCATTTTATTCGACGAGGATGCATATCCTGATATGAATTATGGCTATAACAGATTCACATTAACGGGAAATACTTATTACCTTAACGGATTAAATCCAACCGGAGGAAGCGAGAATTTTTATGTCGTAGAAAATTACTGGAACGGAACCCCTGATTCAAACAAGTTCAATGTAGAAGACGCACATGTTGTTTATACTTCTTATAATGATAACCCCGGTGCAGGACGGGAAACTAACACTCATACTTTATACGATATAGGATTCGGATTAAGTGATACAGTATTTTTTTACGACCCGGATACTCCTTTGTTAGTTCAGGATCTTTATCTTGATGCGTATCAAAAGGAACATTCGGAGAATTTTGAAGATGCAATTGAGATTTATAAAGAAATAGTTGAAGACAACAAAGACAGTTCATATGCATCTTCCTGTTTATCAAGAATATTCAATTGTTATGAAAAGAAGAATTCGTTGCAAAATGAATACAGCTCGCTTGAAACTTATTACGAAAACATTTCAGAAGACACCTCCTACAATGAAATCATGACAAACCTTTCGGAAGACTTCAAAATAAAATGTAAAGTGAAGCAGGGAGAAATTGAAGAAGCAATAAGTGATTACAATACGATCTACATTAATAATCTCAATAACTCAAAAGGCGCACATGCGCTTATTAATAGAGAAATACTCTCAGCCGGCGAAGGAGATAATTTAAGCACCGACTTCGGAATAGAAAAGATAGCAAGGAAGCAGCAAAGGATAAATGAAATTCTGGATAATCTGATTCATAACAGGTCAAATATTTTTTCTAATATTCTAACACAACCTCAAGGCTTTACATTAGCACAGAATTTCCCTAATCCATTTAATCCGGAAACGAAGATAAGATATTCACTGCCAAGCAGTTCTTTCGTAACTTTAAAAGTATTCGACATCACAGGAAGAGAAGTGAAAGTTTTA
>JBDSYA010000016.1:0-14037 GCA_039925865.1 Ignavibacteria bacterium | reverse complement strand
ACCTCTTGGACTTTCACATACAAAATACAATTTTAATGCTGACTTGCCGTATCCTGTACTGCACGCATTCAGTTCCGACCGCGGTGTATACGAAGATGCAACTTTCTGGAGTCCATCCTGGACACGTGAGTCAGGACCTATGTACTCAAACCTAAATGACATTGCAAAATGGGCACCGGCATTTGGGAAGGGAAAGCTTCTTACACCAGAATCATTTAATGTTCTTGTGAGCCGTCCGGCGGGAGCAAATGATCCGAATCGATTTATGGCTTCGGGATTTGTAGTGTTAAACGGCTGGTATGCTCAGAATCCAGCATTCAATGGTTACAGCGGAGCGTTTGGATACTATCCCATAAAAGATCTTACTGTAATAATGTTTACTACAGAGTCTGAAGACCGTTCATCCGGTGCAAAGGCTATTGTGATCCTCGAAGAGATAGTAAAAATGCTGACTCCTGAAGCGCTTGTGAATTTTTGAGTTTGAAATGTTAATGAAACTTAAGATGTATTTTCGATTTATTAAAACAAAATTGAAATCAACTGCAATCAAAACCAAGCACTCTTAATTTATTTTCAAGCATTTTTATAAAAAAACTTTGCTCTTCAGGTTTCTTTAGCCAAACCAAAAAATCACACGGACTTTTGAAATCGAAATATGCCATTTCCTTTCCAGCTGGAGTTCCTGGAATTTGAAAAAATCACTGACGAAACTGCAAACTTGATATGCATATAATATACAGATCAGTCGCACAAAGAGACCAATTACTGCAGTTGCCATTTGCTCAGGGTATAAATATGGCACATAACCGTTTGCAAGATGTTGTAAGCAAATTAAATTAAAAAAATTATAACAGTGGAAAATAAAAAGGTATTGTCATCACAACAACGGGAAGAACTACTCCGCACATTGAAAGCCCGTTTTGAGAGAAACATGAATCGACACGAAAGTCTTGAGTGGTCACAAGTAAAAGCAAGGCTGGATGTTAATTCCGGAAAACTGTGGTCGCTCAGTGAAATGGAAAGAACAGGAGGTGAACCGGATATTGTTGATCATGATAAAAAGAAGGACGAATACATTTTTTATGATTGTTCAGCGGAAAGTCCTAAAGGCCGCAGAAGTCTTTGTTACGATGCCGAAGCCCTTGAGTCAAGGAAAGAAAATAAACCAAAAAATAGTGCTGTTGATATGGCTTCTGTCATGGGTATTGAGCTCTTAACAGAAGAGCAATATCGTGAGCTTCAGAAATTTGGAGATTTCGACACGAAGACGTCGAGCTGGGTAAAAACACCTTCTGATATCAGGGATCTCGGTGGTGCCCTCTTTTGTGATCGGCGATACAACACTGTCTTTGTGTATCACAATGGTGCAGAATCTTACTATGCTGCAAGGGGGTTTCGCGGCTCGCTGAGTGTTTAATTTTTCCTGAGAGATTTGCAGTGATTTTTATAAATGCAAAAAAATATATTTAATATGGCTGAAAAAAAATCAAGACTTGCTGAAATAAAAACAAAACCAACCTCTGCAAGTGTGGAGCATTTTATAAATAGCATTAAAGATGAACAAAAGCGAAAAGACAGTTTTATGATCTTGGAAATGATGAAAAAAGCAACCGGCGAAGAGCCAAGAATGTGGGGCGGATCAATCATAGGTTTTGGTAATAAAAGATACAAAAGCCCTACTACAGGCAGGGAAGTTGATTGGTTTCTGATAGGATTCTCACCCCGTAAAGCGAATCTGACGGTGTATCTTATTGATATTAAGGAACATGCTGAAGCACTTAAAAAGCTTGGCAAACATAAGTCCGGTGGTGGATGTCTCTATATAAATAAGCTGGAGGATATTGATATGAAAGTTCTGAAGGAAATGATAAATGCATCATTAGATAGTAGCAATTTTTGAGAATGGAAATGTAGTATAGAGATTTCTCAGACATATTCATAAAGGCAGTTTGGGTGGTTAATAAATCGTAATCATTTTAGTTAATAATAAAATAGTGAAATGAATTCTAAGGTTGATTTCTATTTTGACAAGGCGAAAAAGTGGCAGAAAGAAATCGGGAAATTGAGAAAGATCGTTCTTAAATGCGGGCTGACCGAAGAATTGAAGTGGGGTGTACCTTGTTACACTTTGGAAAAAAGCAATATAGTTTTGATTCATGTATTTAAAGAATATTGTGCGCTTTTGTTTATGAAAGGTGTCTTGTTAAAAGACACCGATAATATTCTGATCCAACAAACAAAAAATGTGCAGACTGCACGGCAGGTTCGGTTCATCGATGTCCGTGAAATAAACGAACTGGAGACTGTTTTGAAAGATTACATTCTTGAAGCCATTCAAGTGGAAAAAACCGGCTTGAAAGTGAATTTGAAAAAGACTTTTGAATATATTATCCCGGAAGAACTACAGAATAAATTGGAAGAAAATACTGATTTGAAAACTGCATTTAACTCATTGACACGTGGACGGCAAAGAGGTTACATACTTTATTTTTCCGCAGCAAAACAATCCAAAACACGAGAGGCAAGAATTAAAAAATATATACCTTACATTTTAAAAGGAAAGGGATTAGATGATTAATTTTTAACATGTAAATCTCAGATTGAAATTTGAAAATATTTATTTATGGGAATCTAAAAACATATGAAAGTTTATTTCTTACCCTTCAACTTCTCTGCCGCCTTCTTCGCATTATCATTCTTCGGATTCAGCTCATATGACTTCTCGTAGTTAATTATTGCCAGTTCATTATTCCCCGCATTCATGTATGCTTCTCCAAGACTGTCGTAAGTGTTAAAGGCATCGGGATATAATTCAACATTTAGTTTGAAGATCTCAATTGCAGCTTCGGATTTATGCTGATTGGCAAGCTCATATCCGAGAATATTAAGATTTATTTCAGATACTGACCGCCTGTCGGGATGGCTCCTCTTCAATTCTCTCAGCACTTCAATTGCTTCCGAAGTTCTGTTCATGTCTAAAAATTCTTTTGCAAGGAACTTACCTTCGGGCAAAAGTTTGTATTCAGATCTTTCACCTCGTACTGTAATAACTACCACATTACCAACATTATCAGATTCAAAACTAACCTTAACATTTTTCCGTGAAGTCCTGAAATTATTATTCTCATCATGGTATAAAACAGTTTTATAAAATCCGGTTATCTCCATCATCATGATTCCATTTGCTTCTTTGATAGTAAGTATCTGATCGGGACTGAACTCATACCTGCCAAGGTATTTCTTCATTTGTTCATCAGGTTTTGGAGGCTGGGTCTGCAGGTGATCAATTTTTATAATCTGTTCAAGTACGGGATCGCGTTTTAAAAAGTAGTCTGAACTTTTTAAAGTTACTTTAATATCAGGCTCGGTCGAATTTCTTTTATCTGTCTCGAATGCATTCTGCCAGTAAATGGTTGAGAATCTCGGCTGAAGATTTGAATTAGGAAGTATCACAGGCCGGTTATCGCCGTAATGATTCGGAGCAGCGCCTGTCGGCTCACCCGCGAAAATTGTATTCGTCCTGTTCTCCATCGCTGTCGTAAAAAATGATGCAGCCGAAAAAGTCTGCCTTCCAAGTATTGTATAAAGTTTTCCATAAATATTTATCTTTTCATTATTACTAAGAAAGTCCACGAACGGAATGCTTGTGAAATTATTTCCGCCGCCGTTATTTCTTACATCTATCACAATTTTTTTTACATCATTGTTATTTACTATGTGTTCGATCCTGTCACAAAATGCCTTCATGCTTTCATCCCTGTCAAACTGAACAACATTATATTTTATATACAGGATCTTTGAATCTTCAAGATATTTTAACCAGTAGAATTTCTCCCCCTGCTTTAAATACAATGGGGCAGAAATGTCTGTCGCATCACCGTTATGAGCACTCTGAAAGAATTCATGCTGATTACCCCTCTTAGAATTTATGATTGTTTTCTTCCGCTTCCCGGTTTTATCTTCTGTAAGAATTTCCATATTGTTTACATTACCAATGATCCCGAGACCATTCATGAATTCACCTATCACTGCATAAGTTGGTCCAAGGTTTTTGATCCACTCCTCATTGTCTCGGGGAATAATCACTTTCATTAATTCTTTAATCTCATTCCAGCTCCTGCCATTAATGCCGACAAGCTTTTCTCCGGCCAGTTTTGAATTTTCACCTTCCGCCCTTATCACAAAAACCCCGTCATCAAATTCGTAAAACTTCACTGGAAACATGTGAATGGTTTCCGGTATCAGGTAAGAATGTCCGTCTCCTATCATTGTAATGATCTTCGATAGCTCAACGATAATTTCATTATCTGAAAGTGAAGGTATCTTTACATCCAATTCATTTATAAATTTATCCAGTTCAGTCTTGGTCATAGTGTGAAATATATTCACATGAACTTTCTGCATTTCATCGACCATATACCTTATGTCTTCTCTCCATTTTTCGACTGTCATTTCTGAAACGGCGGAAGTTTCCGGAGTCTGGATTTGTGGAAAAGAGCTGTTGATAAAAAGAAAAGTTTGAATAAAAAAGTATATAATTATTTTCATAAATTTTTATTTTTTAATTGACATTACTTACGGTAAATTTAGAATGAAGTTATGGAAAGGTTTCTTAACTTTGTCATTCCAGCTTGTCCTTTCGGGACGAATGCGAGAATGACAAAGATGATTGTTGAGGAATGGAAGAGGGTGTGAAATAAATTTTATTACTTTTAAAACAAAGCTTAGTATTTCATAGCTTCCTTTGTATAATACTTTTTAAGAAATGCCATTTGTCCTATATCATAGCTTTCATGCTGAACCAGGAATGCAAATGTTCCGCCATTTGTATTATCGCCTATCTGGCTTTTAAACGGACAGTCTGCAGAAAGATATTCTTCGGTAACTGAAGCCAGAGCTTCATTGAGTAATTCTGTTGATCTGGACCATTCAGCTTTGACTTCTTCCAGCGTCTGGTATTTATCTGACGGATCAAAAGGCTTGAAATTTTCAAACATTCCTTCATAAGGATTTTTCGCGACCGGTTTTCCAAGCACACCACAGATAAGATAACGTCCCCAGACTGTATGTGTATACAGCCATATCAATGAATTGCTGTGGTCGCTGATACGTTTTGTTGACTGTGTTTCAGTTACGCCTTCCAATGCATTATTGAAAAGACTGGTGTTCATGTTTAACATGAGTTCTGTTTGTTTTATTGATTTTATCATTTGTGTTTTTAAATGGATTAATTATATAATTATATGATTTTTTTTCTAACCACTAAGTCATCATGAAGAAATATTAAAAAAAACTCTTTGTGTTTTACTGTCTTGGTAGTGAAATATTTGTCGTTGTTTTGTGACACTTCATTTGGAATTCTCAGCCTGGTGTTAAAAATTAATTTATTCCTTCTACTTTCAGAACCGGACGAATTACTATGCTCCATTTTTCTTCTTCAAATCTGGGATCAGCTTTTGCAATTTCTACAGCTTCTTCCATGTCTTTTGCAAGAATGTGATAATAACCCAATATTATTTCCTTGGTTTCGATAAAAGGACCATCAAATGTATTTCCTTTTGAACCGGAAACTCTGACGCCATTTTTTTCCAGAGGCTGAGCTCCTAAGAACCTGCCTTCTTTTACATTTTTTTTAATGTAATCCCCGACCTTCCGGATGTGCTGCTGCATTTCTTCTGCTGATGCTTTTTCAATATTGTTGTCTTCAGAGATGATGAATAACATGAATTCTTTCATTTTTTTGATTTTATGTTAACAATTGGTTTCTTATATGTAAGACAATTGGTTTTATAAAACAGGGACAAACCTATGCAACTATTTTTCCAGCACAGGTTTTAAGTCTTTCTTTTAATAAGATTTTTTCTGAAGGTATAGTCGAAAGCTGAATAGCTTTTTCAAGGCAGTCAGCAGCTTTTGAATAATTATTTAATTCAATATAAAACTGAGCTTGTGTAGAATAAAAGAGATGATAGGTTCTTATGGAAGGAGTGACTTTAATTAATTCAAGTTCTCTGATCCCCTTTTCTGCACCGTAAACCTTAGATAGTGCAACAGCTCTGTTTAATAATACAACTGGTGAATTGTCGAACTGTAAAAGACTGTCGTAAAGTGACAGGATACTTTTCCAGTCAGTGGTTTCAAAACTAAGAGCAGTACAATGGCAGGCGGAAATTGCAGCAAGTATATGATAAACACTGACGCTATTATTATTATAAATAGTTCTTTCAAGATTATTTAAACCCGCCTGAATCAATTCTTTATTCCAAACTGAACGGTCTTGTTCTGCCATTGATAATATATTGCCTTCGTCATTTTGCCTTGCTGAAAATCTCGAAGTGTTCAGCTGCATTAAAGATAATAAAGCGTAAACCTCACTCCTGTCATGAATGGCATCATGTTCACTTATCATATTAGCAAGACGAATAGCTTCTTCACAAAGCTCTACCCTGATCAGATCCTTACCTGTTGAAGCGCTGTATCCTTCATTGAATAACAGATAAATTGTTTTCAAAACAGTATCTATTCTCTTTTCTAAATTATTGCTTTCAGGAACTTCAAAATTGATTTTTTTTTGACGGAGTTTTTGTCTTGCCCGGACTAACTTTTTATTTATAGTCTCTTCATTTGTCATAAATGCTTTGGCTATTTCCCTGATACTGAAACCGCAAAGGGTTTTTAATGTAAGCGCAACTTGTGAGTCAGGGGGAATTGAAGGATGGCAGCATACAAATATCATTCTTAACTGATCGTCTGAAATATGTTGTTCAGAGAAATAATGATCTAATGTTTGTTCTGTTGCAGTCTCTGTTTCTGAATACCGTGCAAATTCCTCAGCATACTTTCTCTTGTGTTTTTCTCTGTTAAGAATATTGACAGCTTTATTTTTTGAGACTGTATAAAGCCAGCCGGCCGGGTTTTCAGGTATTCCCGTAAATGTCCATTGCTTGAAAGCTTCTATTATTGAATCCTGTACAACATCTTCCGCCAGGTCTAAATTTTCTGTACCAAAAATTCGTGTCAGCACAGAAACTAACTTTCCGGATTCGTGTCTGAACAAGTGGTCTAACAGCAGGTTTATGTTTTCGCTTTCTGCACTCATTCTTTATAATGAAGTCTGATAAAGTTGCCGGTTAAAAATGAATTTACTAATTGAACCAATCTTGTATTTGTCCTGCTTTAAAATGTGCTTCCAATTGAGAATTGAATTCTGTAAAAAAAACCATTGTAACCGTGACGTGCAGGACGGAAGTTATAACGCCACGGTTAAAAGACTCTCCTGAGAAGTATAAGATACTGTTGATTACAGATCTACAGGCATTGACATAATTATAGGTTCAATTACTGTGTGACGTTCTTTAGTTTCCTTGTTTTTTGGATCTTTCAACATATCTCTAAGCTTTTCCATATCTTCAACTTCCATAACCAATACTACTGAATTCGGATCATCGGCATCCTGAAACGTTTTAAAACTAGATACTGAAGGTGAAAATAATTCTACCCGCTCCTGATGTCCTTTGAGCCATGTATCGATATCACTTACCTTGTGTCGTGCTACAATTGTCTTTTTCATTTTAATGTTTTTAAATTTTTCGCTTACTCTAATCGGTTTTCAGCATCCCCGCTTTATTTTTTAAAGTTTTTTTAAAGTTTTTTTAAAGTTTTTTTAAAGTTGGTTTAAAGTTGGTTTAAAGTTGGTTTAAAGTTGGTTTTGTGTTTATATACCGCCAACGCAAAACAGTTAAATCCAAAATCTAAAATCAAAAATCCTTAAGCGTTTTGTCCCATGCTCTCAATGGATGTCTAGCCGGATTTAAATTCACAACTTCATCCCATGGCTCAAACGCATTCTTAATATTTGCAAGTCCCGACTTGGAAAGTTCAGGATTATGACGAAGTATAAATTTGGTTATCAAATAGGGTCCAGCAAATTAATCCATTCAGTTTTTACATTCAATATGAATTATCCTCGCATAGAAGAATCAGACTTAAATATAATGTTAGAGATTCTCATTGAGTTTGAAAATTGGAAGAATTAATTTAACAAATTACCAATTGAAACTTAAACAAGTAAACTTTATGAGCAATACAGTCATTGACCAGAACAAATTATTTTAGTAACAGACCTTCACGGATACACTCCTCATATAGACCGTTTGATATGCATGATGAACTATTCCAGATTTACAACACTTAAATCTGTGGAAAAACTTAGTACAAATGAGCTTGATTATCAATTGGATGATAAAAGTAATTCTATAGGAGCATTGTTACTTCATATTGCATCAACAGATCTTTATTATCAAAAATTATCATTGGAAAATCGTGAATTAACTGATGAGGAATTTAAGATCTGGCAGGCAGCTGCTGAATTAGGTGAACAGGGACGAAAAGAGATTCTGGGAAATGATCTTAACTATTATGTTGCTAAACTAAATGAAGTACGGAACAAGACTTATGAACTTATGAAAGAAAAAGATGATGAATGGCTTGAGACAAGAATTTCAATCGGAAAATTTGAGTCCAACTATTATCATTTATGGTTTCATGTTTTTGAGGATGAGATAAATCACAGAGGACAGATCAATCTTATCAAAAAGCGCGCCGGCAATCTTTAACTTTTGAAAACTTAAGTGAAGCACATTTTTAAACAATGAGAGTTCATTATTTCTCAAATGAACCTTTTAATTTCTACAACTGTATTATAAATGACAGGAAAATCTGTGTTGTTTGTTCAAACCATAGAATTTATTTTACTATATGTTATTTAAAATACTGAGATTCAATCTTCCGATTGTAATATCATTCATTATTTGCTTCAGTAATATTTCGTATTCGCAAAAAAAATCTGACAGGGACAAAGTTTCCGACAATGAAAAAGCAATATTTTATTTCATTGAAGGCAAAACTCTCGAGCTCAAAAACAACTACATTCAGGCTGTTGAAAACTTCAGAACAGCACTCAAGTATGACAAAGCACCGGGTATCTATCATGCTCTTGCTGAAGTATATTTTAAACTTTCCAAATATGATGAGGCATTAATTGAAATAACTAATGCTTTAAATTTAGATTCCGATAATCCTAACTACCTCGAAATACTTTCTAATATTTATATTGCGCGTAAGGATTTTGCCAAAGCCGCGAATACTTATGAAAAGATTCTGTCGCTGGATTCCACATACACATACGGCTTGTATTCCCTGGCAAGACTGTATCAGGAATTGAAAATGCCGGCAAAAGCAATCGTCATTTATGAAAAGATAACCTCCAAGTTAGGTTATGATTTTGATGTGCTGAATAAAATGTATGATATTTATATTAACTACAGGGATTATGTAAAAGCTGCTGAAGTTCTTGAAAATATTCTTACGATAGATCCTTACAATATAGAAATAAAAAAACTTTTAGCTTCTCTTTATTTGAAGAATGATCAGCAAGAAGATGCCAGAAAAGTTTTCGAAGAAATTTTCACACTCAATCCTGATGACAAAGGTGTACAGACTGAGCTTGTAAAAATTTATTTCAAGCAAAATGAAAGCGATAAAGCTTTTGAAAATTTTGGAAGAATGCTCGGGAAAGATTCTCTCGGATACTGGGAGAAAGTTCAGATCGGTGAGCTGTATTATAATCTGATCTCTCAGGACAGATCTTCAATGGAAATTGCAAAGAGTATTTTTACAAGTCTGAACAATGAGTATCCTGATCACTGGATCCCTTATTATTATCTGGGCGCAATTGATGTTTTGAATAAGAATGAAAATGATTATAAAGAAAAGTTCCTAAAAGCTATAGAGTTTGCCGACACTTCCAGAGAAGTTTATATTAACGTTGGATTTTTATATTATCAGGAAGGCGCAGTGAATGAAGCCCTTGTTACACTTGATCAAGGACTTTCAAAATTTCCTGATGATTACCGGCTTAATTATATAAAAGGACTTACGCTTCAGAGAGGTAATAAGGAAGCTGATGCAATTCCATTTTTTGAAAAAGCTATTGACTTAAATCCAAACGATGTAGGTGTACTGTCAACACTGGCACTTGCTTACGACAATCAGGGATTTTATATAAAGTCTGAAGAAATGTATGAAAGAGCTTTAAGGATAGATCCTGAAAATCCTCTTACTCTGAATAACTATGCTTATAATTTATCGGAAAGAAATACGAAACTTGAAAGTGCGCTTTCAATGTCAAAGATAGCAGTTGGAAAAGATCCGGGAAATGCATCTTATCTGGATACTATAGGTTGGATTTATTTTAAATTAAAAAAATATAAACTTGCAAAAGAATTTATTGAAAAATCCCTTGCAGTGAATGGCAACAGCGCAGTTGTGCTCGAACATCTTGGAGACATTTACAGCGCAATGAATGACAATATTAATGCTGTTAAATACTGGCAGCTGTCCATTGAAAAAAATCCCGTTAACAAATCTCTTCGCGAAAAAATAGAAGCAACAAGAATAGGTTAAAATATTTAAAAATATTAAGAACAATTTTAAATGAACAGCAATCATAACGGTACTTCGCCACACCATTACAAAGTGATTATAATCGGATCCGGGCCGGCAGGTCTGACTGCGGCGCTTTATGCGGGAAGAGCCAGTCTTAATCCTTTGATATTTGAAGGACATCAGCCGGGAGGGCAGTTAACAATCACAACTGAAGTTGAGAACTATCCGGGTTTTGAACATGGAATACAGGGACCTGAACTTATGGACATTATGCGCAAGCAGGCTTACAGATTTGGTGCATGCTCTGTTTTCAGAAATATTATCAAAGCTGATCTTTCCAAAAGACCGTTCAGATTAATGGATGAAGAGGATAAAGAATATTTTGCTGAAACACTTATAGTTTCTACCGGCGCATCCGCAAAGTGGCTTGGACTTGAATCGGAAAAAGTATTTATGGGATACGGAGTTTCATCATGCGCGACCTGTGACGGATTTTTTTTCAGAGGAATGAAAGTGGTGGTGATCGGCGGCGGTGACACTGCAATGGAAGAAGCAAATTATCTCACAAGACATGCAAGCGAAGTCATTGTGATACACCGAAGAGAGGAAATGAGGGCATCAAAGATTATGCAGGACAGAGCTAAAACTAATCCAAAGATAAGATTTGTTTTTAATACAGTTGTTGAAGAAGTTCTTGGTAAGGTCGAAGATGACAGAAAAACTGTAACAGGTATCAGAGTTAAAAATTTAAAAACAGATGAAGTTTCTGAAATTGAGTGTTCGGGATTCTTTGTTGCTATTGGGCACGAACCAAACTCAGGAATTTTTAAAGGAGTTCTTGATATGGACGAAACCGGATATCTCATCACAAAAAAATCAACATCTGAAACCAACATTGAAGGAGTATTTGCGTGTGGAGACGTTCAAGATAGCTACTACCGGCAGGCAATTACAGCTGCGGGAACAGGCTGCATGGCGGCTATTGATGCGGAAAGATACTTGGAATTGAAAGAATATGAAGAGCAAATAGCAGTTAATATTTAATAAATAACAGTTTGACTTATAAGTTTTTTAATCTATAATTTAAAATTTTAAATTTATAATTATATATAATGCCTTATTATCATAAGCTCGGTACCATACCTCAAAAAAGACATACACAGTTCAGGCAAAAGGACGGATCGCTTTATAAGGAAGAACTTTTTTCGACGGTAGGATTTGACAGTATTTATTCTAACGCATATCATATCAATTCACCTGCAATGATAAAAGAAATTTCTTCACAGGTTGAGATCTTAAAAATCGAAGAATGGAAAGATGCATCACTCCGGCCATATCATTTCAGAACAAAGCCTGCAAAAAAAGAAGGCGATGCATTAAGCGGCCGCAAACCGATTATGTATAATAACGATGTTGTGATGAGTGTCTGCAGACCTGAGAAGCAGATGGATTATTTCTATAAAAATGCATTATGTGATGAAGTTATATTTATACATGAAGGTCAGGGTGTACTTCAAAGCCAGTTTGGATATATGAGATTCAAAGAAGGAGATTATATTGTTATTCCCCGTGGAATAATTTACAAGCTTGTCCATGAAACTGAAGAAGCAAGATATCTTATGTTTGAATCAAATGGCCCAATCACAACTCCCAACAGATACCGCAACAAGCACGGACAATTGATGGAACATTCGCCTTATTGTGAAAGAGATATCAAGGCACCGGAAGATATGGTAACTTTTGATGAGAAGGGAGATTTTGTAATCAAAGTAAAGAAAGGCGAACAGATCGTTTCTATACATTATGAATTTCACCCGTTTGATGTTGTCGGATGGGACGGATGTTATTACCCATGGATATTTAATATTGAAGATTTCATGCCTATCACCGGTAAGATCCACATGCCTCCACCAATTCACCAGACTTTTGCTGCGCCGGGTTTTGTAATTTGTTCGTTTTGTCCGAGGCTGCTGGATTACCATCCTTTGTCAGTACCAATTCCTTATAATCACAGCAATCTGGATTCCGATGAAATGCTGTATTATGTTGATGGTAATTTTGCAAGCAGAAAAGGAGTGGAGTTTGCATCGATAAGCCTTCATCCCAACGGAATTCCGCATGGACCTCATCCCGGAACTGTCGAAGCAAATCTCGGTAAAAAAGAAACTCTCGAAACTGCAGTAATGATGGATACTTTCAGACCGCTTAAGCTTACAAAATTTGCTGAAGATATGAATGATGCTAAATACTATCTAAGCTGGAATGAAAAAGAGCCCGTTGAGCTGATCAACGAAGGACAGTAAAGCGATTATCAGTTTTCAGTTAGTAATTTTCATATAAAAAGTAACAATATTCAATTACTTTGCAAACATCTCAATGAATTATTGGATTGATCTGAATAACTTACTTTAAGGAAAATCAGTTGGTCTTATCCCTTTCGAAAAAAAACATTTCCCTGAACTTATAAATATTTCCAAGGACAGATCGGTCTGGGAATCTTATGTATTTGACGGTACTGATACAGAGAAATTTACAGACTTTGATTTAAGCTAATCTATCTTTAAAAAATTCTTTGACTAGCATACCTAAATTTATAAATTCCTTTAACCAGTTGCCTCATTAAAAAAAGGAATATTGTATATTCCCTACGTGATTTTTTGCTCATTATTATAGTAATGGTTACCTTTTTTTGTGAGGCAATCCGATCTGATTTTCTCCAGATAAATAGGTGATTATACTTATATACATTTGGTTCTGCGATCTGTAGTTTAATAAAGTTTATTGCGTTCTTTGACGGCTAAAATTGTTGTCCAAAAAAAACCACTCAATTACACCTTCAAAAGTAATTTTTCAAACTTTAGTTGCCTCACTAATAAATAACTTTTCATTCACGAATAATAAATTCTCAATATGCCCGAAAAGTTATTTCCTTTTGAAAGCTTTTTGTAAGTATTAATTATATTGTTAGGTACTTGATAAATTAAAGTTAGAATTCGTCTCTGACGAAGAATTGCCCAACTTTATTAGCTTTAAATTTTTTTTAAATTAATTAAATAGAGGATACCCACAATGAGAAACCTTACCAAGTTACAGATTCATCGTTTCCTGTTAGTTATTGTTTCAACCCTTTTTATTAATGCAAATTTATTTTCCGCGACCAAATTGAACGAGAGCTTTACACCACCATCATTTATGCCTGCGGGATGGACAAAAGTTCATGTTGCGGGGGCGCTAAATGCCGGCGATTGGGGCAGGTCAACATCTAACTTTAAAACCGCTCCAGCCTGCATATTATCTGCGGGAGGAATTCTAGCTGATAACTGGCTTATAACACCTCAGATTCCCATTTCAACAGGAGATTCTCTGGTGTATTATATAAGCTCAAACTATCTTCTCTCAGCCAATGGCAGGCTAGAAATTAAGTATTCAACAACCAATAATGCAGTTGGGAGCTTTAACGATTTTCTCATCCCTGTGCATATTGACTTAGAGGCCTTAACACCAAATGTTTACTACAGACGTGCAGTTAGTCTTAATCAAGTTGCAGGACAAAACGTTTATATTGCATTCAGACATATTGAAGTAGTGGGA
>JBDSYA010000015.1:0-3188 GCA_039925865.1 Ignavibacteria bacterium | reverse complement strand
GGATCTATTATTCAGGTCTTATATTATTTTTTGGAGCTGAATTCACTCAGGTTTACAGAAAAAGATTCAGTAAAGTCGAGCTTAAGCCTGATGTTGACGGGATCATTGTGCCGAAGGTTTCGGAGCTTATCAAAAAGTCCCTAGAAGGCAATAAGGAAAAGGTTAAAGAAGAGCTTGAGAAAATAAAGTAGTTTATCTGTGTTTCACAGTACACCTTCCGTTAGTTTTAATTCCTTATATTCTCAAATATTATTTTGTAAATCTTTATTTAAACATATTTATTGATAAGAATAAATGAATGATGATAAAAAAACTTTAGAAAATATTCCGATACCTGCCGAGATCACTGATCCGGTGCAGACTGCTAAGGCAATGCATCTTGTCTATGTAAATTCAGGAAAGGAAGGTTTTTCCAGAAAACGTAGCGGGAAATCATTTATCTATTTTGATGGTAATAAAAAAATAAAGGATGAAGTAATAATTGAAAGAATAAAAAAGTTAATCCTTCCTCCCGCATGGGAAAAGGTATGGATATGTAAGCTCCCAAACGGACATCTGCAGGCTACAGGTATAGATAAAATGGGAAGGAAGCAGTACAAGTATCATGCAAACTGGAGTACAGCCCGTAATAATACTAAATTTCACAGGCTGTATGATTTTGGAAAAAAACTGCCCGATGTCCGTATAGTGATACAGAAGAATCTTGATCTCCCCGGATTTCAGAAAGAAAAAGTCCTATCTGCCTTGTTGAGCATTCTTGAAAGAACCAACATAAGAATAGGAAATTCTTTTTATGAAAAACTTTACGGATCCTTTGGACTGACAACTATGAAGAACCGGCATGTCAGTATTAACGGAGCCCAGATAAGTTTTGCATTCAAAGGGAAAAAAGGTGTTAATCATAAAATTTCTCTTCAAAGCAAAAAGCTGGCAAATATTATCAAAGGCTGTAAAGATATTTCCGGAAAAGAGTTGTTTGAATTCATTGATGACAAAGGGGAAATTCATAATATTGATTCAGGAATGGTCAATGACTATTTGCGTGATATTACAGGATCTGATTTTACGGCGAAGGATTTCAGGACGTGGGCAGGAAGTGTCCAGGCAATAATTGCATTAAAGGAAATTGGGGGCCATACAAGTGCAACTGAACTTAAACAAAAACTTCCTCAAATGTTTGATCTTGTAGCAAAGCAGCTGGGAAATACAAAAGCTGTCTGCAAAAAATATTATATACATCCCTCTATAACCGAGCTTTATGAAAATAATAAATTAGAAACATACCTATCAAAACTTGATGCATCAAATAATAAAGACAAATCCGGATTGACACCTGAGGAAAAAGTCTTAATGAAGATCCTTAAAAAGTGTTAACTGCTAAAAAAGTTTTATTAATTTACCCCGCCTGTCAGCATCATTATATGATTAGACTTTAAAGCATTCATTATGTAATATCATAAACAAATTATTTAGAAATGTTTTAAAAAAATAAGTAATTTTACTTATATACTCTTTATTTATTTTTCAATAATTTATATTCACCCCAAATAATCACCAACATTAATTTTGATAAATGTAATTACTGGAAGTAATTATGAATGTACCAAAATATAATATTGAATATTCGTGGAAGGTTGCAGATCAGATAATTACTTTCATAGTACTTTGTAATGTCAAAGAGGATAATGAACTGATAGGAATAACTGATGAAATATATATTTCATACAAGAAAAAATATAAGGAGGTGGATATCTATTATTTTCTTAACAAGGAAGATGCTACAAATTTTGTATATCTGCGATTTGTGCAGAATAAAGATCTCAAAAATGCTAACAAAGACTCTCTTTTTGCGGAATCAGCGTGTGTTGGACATTTGCTAAAAAGTAAACTTACGGGGCGAATGTCTCCACCAAAGTTATTAAAAAATTATCCGGGTAATTATTGATTAAGAGCGGGTAAAATATTTTAAAGTGTTTTTCAAACATTACTCTTTTCCCAGTAATAATTAATAACCCACATTTTTCATTTCTACTCTATCACCTCTAATGCATTTTTTCCTGTCAAATGAAACTTAACGTCCAGCATCTCACGCAATTTAAGCATTGCTGCTCTTATCCTGAATTTAACTGTTTCAAGCGGAATGTTAAAATGTCCCGCAAGCTGATGCTGGGTATATCCTCTATAGTATGCATACTCGATCAAATCTCTTTGATTTTGATTCAGGCTCTGCAGAGCCCGGATAACTTCATTTTGTTCCTGATCCAAACAAGGATTATCACTTCCGTTAATTGATAATGTATTGTTTGCAAGGTCAAAAACTTTTTCAAATTGAAGGGCGGAATTAATTTTACTTTTACCGTTATTATTATTTCTGGTTTTGAGATGCTCAATAGCTTTATTTCTTGCAATGCGGGTTAACCATCCAAGTTCGTTGCCGAGTTCTTCATTATAAGAATTGCTTTTTTCCCATATTTGAATAAATACTTCCTTCAGTGTCACTTCCGCGTCAGTATCGTCACACAGTATGTAGTAAATAATAGTGTAAAGATATTTTGAATGCTTATCGTAAAGTTCACTAAGCGCTTCAGTGTCTTTTGCTGAAATTCTTTTTAAAAGTGGAATTACACTTCCTTTATCAATATTGTTAGATGAATTTGGTATCATGAAATTTAAATGTTACATAGTTTGAAAATTTCGATATGCAATATAATTTGAGTGAACTGCCTTCTCGGAATGTTGTGATCAAAGCTATTCGTACACTTCGCATGCCGTACTCCAAATAGGAGAGGCGGAGATTCAATCCTCAAGGTTAAAGATTGAGTTAGAAAGATAATTGAATTTATCATAAATTTGTAAATAGGAGTTTGTATAATATTTGAACTACCTTATACTTGTTATATAGAATTTTTTAAAAGATTTGCATTTAAAAAAATAAGTATCATAGATCGCAATTAAAATTCTCCTCTTGCCTAATATTTTGACTGATATAATTTAGGATATTACACATAGCTTGTAAATTAGTATTAATACTTATTTTATATTATTACATTCACATTAAAGGTTTAAATAAAAAAAATCCCGAAACATGTGGTTTTCGGGATTAAGTTAAGGGTGTTAATAAACAGAGAATAAAACTAATTCATACAAAAGTAAAAGTTTATGTTGAGTTTGTAAATTAGTATTAATAC
>JBDSYA010000014.1:0-6333 GCA_039925865.1 Ignavibacteria bacterium | reverse complement strand
AGCCCGTTGAACTGAACCACTGTACCTGTGACTTCAATACTGTCTCCTCTTTTTACGCCGGCTCCAAACGGAGCATCAAAAGCTACCATACCATCGGTCCTGTCCTGGAAATAAACAAGACTCGCTCCCAATTCCCTTTGAGTCGTAACAATACCGCGTGTCGTGACAATCTGACCTAAAAGCACAGGAACTCCATTAGCATCCTGTACTCTTATAGAATCAAGAGGTATCCATTGGGCAAATGCAGTTGATATAAAAGTAAACATTGAAACCAAAAGTATTAATACAATTTTCATTTGTTCTTAATTTTTAATTATTGAAAAATATTTTAGATGTATGTGTGAAATGAAAACAATCTGTTTACTGTAAATATACAAAAGATATTTTAAATATTCGTTAATTTTTTTGAATTTAGAGTCAAGAAAATCTCTGCTCATTCATTTGGTTCAATTATCAACTTAAGCTCTTTCATTTTTTCAGTATCCACTCCCTGTAAAAAAAGAATCAAAAGATTCAGCTTCCCTTAAATCGTCACATCTAAATATGAAATTAAGAGAAGATAATGTTTGTAAGCAATTCAAGAAAATTTTGGTGAAGCAGAGATTAAATCCAAATTTTAAATTTCATTAGCTTAGGAATAGTGCTATCACAAATTGTTGGTTCTTTTATAATAAATTGAAAATATTTCATATGTGAAATTTTTTTTTAATGATTAGTATAGACATCGAGTCCGTGGTCTGAAGTTAAAAATTCTTTCTGAATATAAAGAACAAGTGTCGCCCAAAGAGGGGGCTTCCGCCGATAAATTTATTGAAAGCAAAAGAAACCTACGAGTTGAGATATTCATTTGCTTTTTTATCGAATCTTTTTAACCGGGAACCATAGTCCATTAGTGAAGCCTTTGAATCCTGTAATTCAGATCAGTCAGATTATCTGAATCATTTTTCATTAGGGAAAATATTCTCCGGTATTTTTTAGTGCTGTTAAATTTTATTTTAAATAGTTTTCCAGCTAAAATATTCTGTATCCGAATCCAAATGCAATTGTGAATGCCGGAGGTATGCCCTTCTCGGCCAAAAATGTTCCTCTTGCATAAGAAGTAAGTTTGCTGTAAATATTGTAGTCAAATCTGGCTGCTGCTCCGACATGTATTTTAGAATCCGCATATTTAAACATTCTGTCGCTTAATAAAAGATTTGCCTGCACACCGGCAAAAGTGCTTAAGCTGTGAAACACGTCGGCTCTTACACCCATCAGACTTTGTAATCCGGGTACATAACTGCCTCCGAACACACCTGTGCCAAGGTATTCTCTGTAAAAGTCAAGATTGTTTCTATCCGGAATAAATGGCAGATAATTTTGGAATACATTTTCCGGATTGCTTCCTGATCTCAGGTTTCCACCTGTAGCCAATGTATCTAATGGTCTCGCATAAAATCCTGACAATACTAGATTAGTCTGTCTGGATAAATTAAAGCAATAAATGCCGGAAAAAGAAAGATAGTGCTCGTGAGCTTTATTTTTTTCAATATTAGAAAGCTGATACTGAACCTGACCCTGAACCTGATAGCCGCTGTATTTCGGATAGATTACATACTTCTTACTCGTGTTTCTTAAAATCTCATATAATTTAATTGCTGAAGCTGCATCAAGATTTCCTGTAATGTATCCGGCGTTCAGCAAAGTTTTTTCAATTTCACCGAAAAGCTTTACAAACTCATCGTCCTCATATTTGTCCAGGAACACTCCGTCTCTTTGCTGATAAAGTAATATTGAAATTTCCTTTAAAGCCTTATCATTTAATTTGGATTTTATTATTCCTCTTTTAATTAAATCTTCATTAAAATCGTAAGCATATTCAACCACTTCTCTGTTATTAATTCTCCCGTATCCTAATGCTCCCCATAAAGCAGAGCTGGAAACATTCGTATCAATGTGTTCAGTCTCCTGAAAGTCGCGGTCTAATTTAAATTTATCATACCCGCCGCCAACCGCACCGGTTACATAAAATTTATTCGGTGAGAAATAATAACTCGCAGCTCCGTATAATGATCCTGTAATCCGTGAAAATCCTAAATTGCCCGTATCAGGTCCTTGCGGAGTTTTAGACCATATCCTTAAAAAATTTCCTTTAGCATATCCTGCTACAAGAAATTTTTCCGTAAACTTCCATTGCCTGTAATCGGCATTTATGTTCATTTTGAATTCAGTAATTCCCATTGAATCATTGCGTTTATAACTGAGGAAATCCAAAGGTTCGATATCCTGACTTGCTAAAGTTAATCTTTTGCCATGTGTGTTTGTGATTATATTTATATCATCATAAAGTTTCTTTTGTGCAAAAGAACTATTACAAATAAATAAAAACAGCAAAAAAATGGAGACAGTGTAATTTTTTTTCAATTTTGTTTGATTAAGTTAAGAAATTAGTTGTAAAATTTTTTAAAAAAGGATTATCAGAATTTAAGAAGTTATGATTAGGGAGGAGAAAAATATTCATTTTCAATTATTTTTCCTACTCAATAAATTTGGAGTTAGGCTATATCTTAAAAACGTTAGATGCGAGCCGATAGAAGTAAGACGCGAGATGTAGGAATGGTGAAAAATTGACTAGATTCTTTTAGCAATTGCTGGCTATCATTCATTTGTAGACGCAACCTTTACGGTTGCGTTTTTGACAAGATTTCGCAGGCATAAAGCCTGCGACTACATTGAATTTAAAGGTATTTTTTGAAGTATAGAGTCAGGAAGAGTCAGGAAAATCCTGCTCATTTATGTTTAATTTATAATTTAAAATTTACAATTGAATGAAGTGCGACTGGGGGGCTCTTTCAAGTTTAAATGATAAATTTCAAATGTCCAATTTTAATTTATGATTTTTAATTTATGATTGAATGTAGTGCGACCTGGGGGGCTCGAACCCCCGACCTAATGATTAAGAGTCATTTGCTCTACCAGCTGAGCTAAGGTCGCGGGTCAATATAAGAAATTTTAATATCTTTTCAATTACAATTTTTTATGAGCATGTAAGTGTATAACAGCTAAGAAATCGCAGCGAAGGACGGCATAGTTGACGCCAGCGATGCTGCAACAGCAGGCCTATAAGCAGTAGTTGTCTCATATTTGTTCTTTTGATTGTATTGAAATAATAGAGTTATATGGACATTCCTTTTCCTTCCCAACTGGACTGTTCACACTTCCTGATAAGTGGGGTAACCCTGCTTGAATGTTGTTAACTTTAAAGTTATCTTTGTAACATGACATCGGAAAGGCAAATCATTTTTCACAGACACTATTTCCAGGATTTTTATGTGGCGCAGAGTGAAAAGGTTCGTGAAAAAATCGGTTATGTTTTTCGTATTGTTAAGACGGTTGATAAGATTCCGGAGAAGTTTCTGAAACATCTGGAAGGAACAGACGGGCTTTATGAGATCCGCATTGAAGTGGGCAGCAACATTTTCCGCATTATCTGTTGCTTTGATAAAGGCAATATTGTAGTGCTGTTTAATGCCTTCCAAAAGAAATCTCAAAAGACACCGAAACAGGAAATCGCACTTGCCGGAAAATTAAAAAAAGAATACTTCAATTTTAAAAAATAAAACAAAATGAAAAAGAACGAAGCAATAAGAAAAACAAAAAATTTTGACGAGCTGTTGGACATTCAATATGGCAAAATCGGGACGAAAAAGCGTGACGAATTTGAAACCAAAGCTCAATATTTTGTTATTAGTGAAATGCTGAAAGATGCAAGACAGGAAGCTAATCTCACCCAGGAGCAATTAGCAAATAAAGTCGGGACAAAGAAAAGTTACATTTCCAGATTGGAGAATGGCAGCTGCGACATTCAACTTTCCACGCTTTATAGAATTTTTGAAGAAGGGCTTGGAAAAAAAGTAAGTTTGATTATATCCTGAAGCTGTATTGTAAGTATATATATATTAAAGTTTACGTCGTTGCTGATTGAATTAGTTGTTATTTGTTAGTTAATACTGATTAATGCTATGGTTTCAGGACAGAAATTAATTCCTTTATAAATCGGCGGAGTCTAAAGATTTTTGGACTGCGCCTTTTTAAATCAATTCCTCTGGGTGCACTTTTCTTTAGACTTTAATATCTTGGATCCGTCAAAATAATCACCCGCTTCTTTATCAGATAAAATTTTTTGGAAAATATACAAAAGTAAAATAAAAAGTAATTTCGTAAGAGAGCACGGAGGTACTCAGATCTCTGAAAAGATAATTTACAAGCTCCCGGGAATTTTAACAAATATCATCTCCCGTCAAGGATCGATTTCAAAAAAGAAGACAAATTATTTTCAATTTCTTCAGCTTTGGAATCATTTATAATATCAATAACCGCGCTTCCTATCACTGCAATATCAGCAAAGGGTTTGACCTGATTTAATCTTTCTCTATTAGAAATTCCAAATCCAACTGCTATTGGAATTTTAAAATATTTCCGGACATTGGTAAGATAAATTTTTAAATTCGGATCCAGTTCTTTGCTGGTGCCGGTGATTCCCTGCCTGGCAGTGCAATAAATAAAACCCTCTGCAGACTTGCTGTTTAGTCTTAATCTTTCAGCAGTGGAAGAGGGCGAGATAACTCGAATATTTTTTAGACCTTCTCTTTTGCAAAATTTATTAAAATGTTCATGCTTCTCCTCTTCAAATGGAATATCCGGAACTATCAATCCGGAGATCCCTGCTTTTTTAGCATCTGCACAAAATTTTTCAGTTCCGTATTTAAAAACAATATTGTAGTAAGACATGAACAGTAACGGAATTTCCAGATCTTTAGATAGAGTTGCTGCAACATCGAATGCATCTTTAACTTTAACCCCGGCTCTTAATGCCTTCTCACAAGCTCCCATAATTGTCGGACCGTCTGCGAGAGGTTCTGAAAAAGGAATTTGTAATTCTACAAAATCAACGCCGGCTTCAGCCATATTTTTTACTAAAGAAATAGTTTTATCTAATGACGGAAATCCCACAACCATATGAGTCATTAATCCGATACGGTTTTCATTTTTGATTTTGATTAATTGCTTATCAATAAGATTCATTCTAATTCATTCTAAGTGAGAAGGATTAATTTTCATGATTCAGGTAGTCTTTTAAAAATTCAAAGAATTTTTTATCTTTTAATTTGTCTGCCAGAATAAAAATGTCTTTATCACCTCTTCCTGAAATGTTTACAACAATTATCTTATCTTTTTTAAGCTGCGGAGCTAATTTAATTGCATTTGCAACTGCGTGAGCGGATTCCAGTGCAGGTATGATCCCTTCGGTTTTGCAGATCAATTTAAAAGCATCGATAACTTCATTATCAGAAACCGCATCAGCTTCGATCCTTCCAATATCTTTCAGATAAGATAACTCAGGACCAATGCCGGGATAATCCATTCCGGCTGCAATGCTGTATGTATCCTGTATTTGTCCGTCTTCATCTTGTAAGAAATAAGATTTATACCCTTCCACTACGCCAACAGATCCTTTGAAACTCATTGAATGTTCGCCCAGTTTATTTCCTTTTCCGCCTGCTTCTACCACGATCAGCTTTACATTTTTATTCTTCAGAAAATTATAAAATATTCCCATTGCGTTGCTGCCACCGCCAACACAGGCAATTATAAAATCCGGAAGTTTTCCTTCAGCTTTAATAATTTGTTTCTTTGTCTCTTTACCGACAACAGATTGAAAATCCCGGTTCATTATCGGATATGGATGAGGACCAACAACTGATCCAAGCAGATAATGTGATGTTGATTCATTCTCGATATAATCTTTAAGTGCAGCATTGACGGCATCTTTAAGAGTTCTGTTCCCGAATTTAACAGGAATTACTTCCGCGCCTAACTGCTCCATCAAAAAAACATTCGGTCTTTGTCTTTGCATATCAACCTCGCCCATATACACTGTACATGAAAAACCAAACTTAGCAGCAACAGTAGCCGTTGCAAGTCCGTGCTGACCGGCTCCTGTCTCAGCGATCAGTCTTTTTTTATTCATTCTTTTTGCAAGTATTGCCTGACCAATACAATGAGTGATCTTATGAGCTCCGGTGTGATTCAGTCCTTCATTTTTCAGATAAATTTTTGCGCCTCCGAGATGTTCTGTCAGGTTCTTTGCAAAGGTCAAAGGTGTCGGGCGCCCTGAAAATGTTTTTAAATGATAATCGAATTCTTTTTGAAATGAATTATCTTTCTTTGCTTTAAAATATGTTTTTTCTAATTCATCTAATGCACCGATAAGCATCTCGGGCACATACCTTCCGCCATACTTTCCAAAATGCCCGTCCCTTTTTTTCATAATTTTATTTTAAGCAACAAGTT
>JBDSYA010000013.1:0-20621 GCA_039925865.1 Ignavibacteria bacterium | reverse complement strand
TGAAGTATATATCATGAGGATTGCCTGTCTGTTGTAATACTCCTTTATTCAAAACCGCTACTCTGTCTGAAAGTGCCAGTGCTTCGGTCTGATCATGAGTAACATACACGGAAGTTATGCCCACAACTTTCTGAAGCCTCTTTAACTCATTTCTTGTTTCCAGGCGGAGCGAGTAATCAAGATTTGAAAGAGGTTCATCAAATAAAATCAGGTCGGGTTCGGTAACAATTACCCGCGCAAGTGAAACTCTCTGCTGTTCACCGCCACTTAGTGTTGTCACATTATTATGTGTTTTATGAGAAAGCTGAACTTTTTCGAGTACTGAGTTTATTTTTTGTTTAATTGAATTTTTATCTAATTTTTTGATCTCCAGACCGTAGGCTATATTTTCATAAACTGTCATGTTAGGAAAGAGCGCGTAATTTTGAAATACAATTCCAACATTTCTTTTTTGGGGAGGGATCTTTGTATAATCTTTTTCATTAATAATAATTTTACCGGCGGAGGCAGATTCCAGACCGGCAATGATACGAAGTAGTGTAGTCTTTCCGCATCCACTTGGGCCGACTATTGAAAAGAATTCACCATTATTTACTTCGATATTAATATCGGTAAGAACTTTATTGCTGCCGAAATCTTTTGAAATATTTTTTATTGATAAATTTTTCATATTAAGCTGAAGGATAATTCAAGAAACTATTCAAAAACAGATCGTTTCTTTCTGAATGTGAATTAAATGAAACTTCAATCTTTATTTACAATCAGGTCCGTTTTGATAACTCAACTCTACATTTAAGAGTCAATATAGAATGACCAATCGTCAAATGATTTTATTTCCTTTCACTTTCGTTGGATCCCATTAAAATTCTGCTGTACGTGCTTTACAACTAAACACTTTGTTATCAATGTTCCCTTCTCATTTACCTTTTCACAGCTGATTAGTTTAAGGTTAATTAAGTTTTTGTGATATTGGGAATTTAAATGTCAAGTTTATTTAAAGGACTTTTAGTTTTCTTGACGGAATCTTTACTGATAGTATAGATCTGAGTAGTCTTGATACTACTGTATCCAAGAAAATTTTGAATGAATTTTATATCTGTGTCTGTATCAAGTAAATGAGTAGCAAAGCTATAACGCAGGATATGAATTGATGCAGGCTTATTTATTTTTGCTTTTAACAAAGCTTGATTAAAAATTGCCTGTGCACTTCTCGGACTGAATTGACCTCCCTCGGGATTTTCAAATAACAATTCTTTTGGTTTTGTAAATTTTCTTTGCCAAGCTTTTATTTTGATCTATCAAAAGAAAAGCGGTCGAAATTGAAACTATAAATTCTCAATTTGTGAAATTTCTCATTTTGGACGGTAGTGACTTAATTGCGAATAACATATATGATTTTCATTTCAATTTCAATATTGTTTTTATATTGCGTGCAGTTACGCATTGACTCATAATTAATCTTACCCACGGGATAGAAGAAAAGAGTTCGTTGACTCATAATTAATGTTACCAAGAGAAACATTGAAAAGGTAGCTGAATTATGAGTAATAAATCAAGATATGAGTACCTGAAAGAGATTCATAGTAGGTATATAAAATCGTCAAAGGAACAAAAGAAAATAGTGCTTGATGAGTTTTGTAAAGTTGTAATTATCACAGGAAGTATGCAATAGCGATCTTAATAGCGGGAAACTTTTCTTTACGAGCTTTCTTTTCCCGAAGGGGTTGATTCCCATGGTTTTTCAAAAGAAAGCGTACGAAATCGAAATGAAATTTTTTCAATTTATAAAATTCCATCGTTTTGGACGGATGTGATATTTTTTCTAAATCAGGATGCTTATTTTCTTGATGCATGAACAAATATGATATTGTAATTATAGGTGCCGGGATTATTGGTTTAAGCACAGCATACAAACTTCTTGAAAAAAACTCCTCGATCAGGATCTGTATAATTGAAAAGGAAAATAAAATCTCATCTCACCAGTCAGGCCATAATAGCGGAGTGATACATTCCGGGATCTATTATAAACCAGGAAGTTTAAAAGTTGCGAACTGTATCAAAGGCTATAAAATGCTTCTGAAGTTTTGCGATTTAAATGAGATCCCTTATGAAATTTGCGGAAAGGTTATTATTGCAACAGAAGAAAAAGATCTGGACGCATTGCAGATACTATATGACAGAGCACTTGCAAACGGATTAAGCGGTATCCGGCATATTTCAAAAAAAGAGATAAATGAATTAGAGCCGAATGCAGAAGGTCTCAGTGGAATACAAGTCCCTCAGACCGGAATTGTAAATTATAAAATTGTTTCAGATAAATTATCAGAGCTGCTAATCCAAAAAGGAGTTGAAATAAAATTAAATGAAGAGGTCGTTGAGATAAATATTAAAAACAGCGAAGCGGAAGTCCGTACCCGCAGAAGTATCTTTTTTTCAAAAGCAGTCGTAGCCTGCGCAGGTCTTTATTCAGACAAAATTGAAAAAATGATAAAGGGTAAAAGCGATTTCAGAATTATTCCTTTTAGAGGAGAATATTACAAATTAAAAGTTGACGCAAGGCATCTGGTTAAAAATCTTATTTACCCGGTTCCGGATCCTGCATTTCCTTTTCTTGGAGTTCATTTCACAAGGACCATTGACGGAGAAATTGAAGCAGGCCCAAATGCAGTTCTTACTTTGAGAAAGGAAGGTTACAAAAAAAATGATTTTAAATTCAGTGAAGCAATGAATACATTAAGTTATAAAGGTTTTCATAAAGCGGCGGCAAAATACTGGAGAACTGGTATTTATGAGTTTTACAGATCCAATTCTAAAAAAGAATTTGTAAAATCACTGAAGAAGCTGATACCTGTTATAAAGTCCGAAGATATTGAAGAAGGAGGATCCGGTGTGAGAGCTCAGGCATGTAACAGCGATGGAATTCTCCTGGATGATTTTCTTTTCAGTGAAAATGAATTCATTATAAACGTCTGCAATGCACCTTCACCTGCGGCAACCTCATGTCTTTCAATCGGGGAAACTATAGCAGAAAAAATATTCAAAAAACATTTTTAAATTTTATCAGATATGAGATCAAAAGAACAAATTTCAAAACAAGTGAGAGTGGATCTGACCAGTAAAGATCTTAAGATCGCAGGAGAAGATTTTGACAGGCCCTGGGGCGGGTTTTATAAAATTTCTGATGAAAGCTTAAGTAAATTTCTATCAATATATTTTTCAGGAGTTAACTTGCCGTTTGATATTACGAAACTGAATGTAAGCCCTAAGATACTTGTTGTCGAACCTGATAAAAAACTATCATGGCAGTCTCACGAAAGAAGGTCGGAGCTTTGGCGCGTGGTCAAAGGTCCCGTTGGTATCTATCAAAGCCCGACTGACAAACAGCCTGCAGAAATGGAGATCTTCAATGATAGTGATACGATAGAATTGAAATTAGGAACCCGGCACAGGCTCATTGGCCTTGATGACTGGGGAATTGTAGCTGAAATATGGATCCACAGCGATGCGAAAAATCCTTCTGATGAAGATGATATAAGAAGGATCTCAGATGACTTTGGGCGGTAATTCGATTGTACAGCCTGTGTACGAAGAATCGCAACAAACTGAAATAAGAAATTTTAAGAGCAAGCAAAATAAAAATTCCAATTTAAAAATGGATCTATTCGAGGCGATTCTAAACCGCAAAACAACAAACACTGCTTTTGCAATTAAAAAAGTATCACAGGAACATATTGAACTGTTGGTAAGGATGGCATCGCATTCACCAAGTCATTTCAATTCACAGCCTTGGAGATTTATAATAGCAGAGGATGAAAACATTATTAACAGAATTGGTAAGATCGCAGGTGATTCAATGGTGCAGCTTATGGATGACGGTAGATTCTGGAAGCAATACAAAAAATATTTCAGATTCAGTGAAGAAGAGATGGAAAAAACAAATGACGGAATTCATATTGATCATCTTCCTAAATTTTTAAAGCCTTTCGCTAAAAGCATCTTTTCAGAAGCAGGAGGAAAGATGATATCGAAATTTAAAGTTTCAAGAATACTTGGAAATGATGAAGAGAAGCTTGTCGCAACTTCTCCGATTCTATTTGTGATATTACTGACAAAAGAAGAATATATAAAAGAAGAACTGTCAGGCTTATATTCGGTGATATCCATGGGAGCCGTGGTACAAACGCTTTGGCTCACAACGACTGCGATCGGGATGGGTATGCAGTTTGTTTCAACACCAGGAGAAATTCCCGGGAATTGGAAAGCTATAAGTGAAATGCTTGATGTTCCTGAAAATTACGAAATGATGGCAATATTCAGAATGGGATATATAGATCCAAATATGAAACGCCCGTCAATTGACTGGAAATCATCGCAGAGAAAAGATATCAGTGAACTGGCATTCATGAATAAATTTGGAAATAACCTGAAGTAAATTTTGATCAATTATTTATCAAACTATCCACTGTTCTCTAATCACCTGTTAAAGGCGGGCAAGCCATTGACCATCCATTATTTAATTCTTACCGCTTTAGTATTTTACATTTTAAATTATATGATTGGTTGGTTGCTTCATTACAAAATTATCACACTGAATAAAAAAATTCACCAGATATTTTTTGCGGCAATAATTATTAATCTCGTTCTGATCTTATTTGTTTTAAATTTGAATTTTTACGAATCTATACTCTGTTTAGGTTCTCTTACAGCAATGACATTACTTCCTTTCGGAAAAAAAGGATCTTTAAATCACATTATAATAAGCAGTATCGGACTTGCAGTATTCATTACTTTGTTCATCTTGCAATTAAAAAAATAAGTGTATATTAAAATACATTAAGAATTTTGAAAATTAGTATTTGAAATTATGTGGAAAACCAATGACGGCAGCACAGGCAGACTATTGCAGTTATGTATCGGGTATTTTGTATTTTACATAATCACCGGTGTTAGTGTAAAATATTTTTTGGGAAGTCCTCAGCTTGGATTTCCAGGAATGAAGGATCTGGAGTATCTTGTTTACAGTACTATAGGAGGTAATCTATTTGCACTGGCAGTTGTGCTTATATTAAGATGGTATAAAATGCAGTCCAATATGATGGTCGATTTTCTCGGAATGAAAGTTCCGGTTGAACTGATGTATATTATTCCTTCAGGTATCTGTACCGCTGTGGTAATTCCTACTACTACACTTATGTATTCGCTTCCAATATCTGTGATGGTTGCAATGGTAATGATGAGAGGCAGTGTGATAGTTATCAGCCGCATTATCGATGCTATTCAGATCAGGCAGGGCATTTTAAAAAAACACGTTTACATGGAAGAGAATATTGCTGTGATATTTGCTCTTATTGCAGTAGCTATAAATATTTTTTGGAGTAAAACCGGAGGATTTGATTTTATTTACAATACGGCCGCTGTTATAATACTTTCAAGCTATATAGTCGCATACTTTATAAGGATCTACATCATGAATTATTATAAGAATACCCGTGGAAAAAATGTTAAGCAGGATAATAAAGGTTTTTTTGCAATTGAGCAGATCTTTGCAACCATAACTATGCTTATTGCGGCAATCGTCATTTACAATTCACCGCAGTTATTCGGATGGGATGGAGCTCAGATAAGTAGTTTCATTGGGGCTATTAATAACCCGCTTCCGATGTGGGGCTGGGCAGTCCTTGCAGGAACTGCTTTTGGAATGGTAGCTTTTTTTTCAGTTTTTATTTTTATGTTCAAAGGAAGGACTGCAACTTTCGCTGGGCTTGTCAACCGTCTTACTTCATTGATCGCGGGTACCGCTGCAACTTTAATCTTTTATTTTGCTTTCGGAGGAAAATTTCCCAGTACTGAAGACTGGATATCGCTTATATTTATTCTTATTGCAGTTGCTTTTATTACAAAGGCGGAAAAGAAACGCATTGCTGAACTTAAAGCATTGAAAGAGATCCCGGATGAAGAAATAAATTCTAAAGATAAGATATAATTCATGCTCAATAACTTCCTCAATTTACCGACCTTTTTTTTATGTTTGATTGCAGTTTCGATAAGTGCGGCATTGTCTATTGTTGCTATTATTATCATCAGGAAAAAATTTGACTGGCAATTTTTTAAATCCAATCACGAAGTCGCAGGATTTTTGTTCAATGCCCTTGGTCTTATATATGCCGTGCTTGTAGCGTTCGTTGTTTATTCCGCCTGGACTGATTATGATGAAGCAAAACATTTTGCAGATGAAGAGGCTAATCAGGTACACGATCTGTTTCTTCTTTCAAAAGGGCTTCCGCAACAATATCACAAGCCGATAAGCGAAAATCTCCTGGATTACCTTACACTCGTCATAAATACCGAATGGCCCTTAATGAATAAGGGTAAGTCTGATATTCAGTCTACGGAAACTCTCGTTGATCTGTGGAGTATTTATACAAATATTAAAGATCTGAAAACATCCGAGCAAAATGTTTTATTTGCGGAATCTTTAAGAAAACTAAATCAGCTGACAGATTACCGACGCCTGAGGATCCTTAGCAGTCAGGATCATACACCTGCAATAATATGGACAGTGATAATAATCGGAGCATTAACTTCGATAGGATTCTCATTCTTTTTTGGAGTGAAAAACATGACAGTGCAGATTTTAATGACCGGGTTATTTGCAATGACAAATGCCCTGATTCTCTTACTTGTACTGGTACTCGATCATCCGTTCAGCGGCGATGATAAAATTACCAGTGAAGCGTTTGAATATGTAATGGAATATATTAAAAAATATTTAGCCGAAAATCCAACTTACTTGTAATAGAACTTTATATTTATACACAACAATTGATTTAAAAATCTTTTAAGAAACGATCTTCAGTAATGAATCACTTAACATTCATAGTTTCAATTAACTGTCCCAGTCCTGAAAATATCAGCTGAATAGCTATAGCTGCAACCAGTAATCCTGAAATTTTAGTCATAACTTTTATTCCTGTTTCATTCAGAGCTTTTTCCATTTTCGTTGCTGCATTCAATGATAGCCAAACGGAAATGCTTATAAACAAAACGATAACAGCAAGTATCATATCTTCACCAAGACCTTTACTTTTACTTCCGTACAAAATAATTCCGCTTATAGCTCCCGGCCCCGCCAATAAAGGGATTGCAAGAGGAACCACCGCAATGTCACTTGAGTCTGAAGCCGGATCATTTGGAATACTCTTATCTCCTGAACTCGTTCCCAAAACCATCTGCAATGAAATGAGAAATATTATAATTCCTCCTGCAAATGTAAAAGCAGGTATGCCGATACCAAAGAGTTCGAGTACATATCTTCCGAGAAATAATGAAACAATCAGGACAATAAAAACAGCAATTGAAGTTTTTTTTGCGATATTTATTTTTTGGTCACGGGTAAGATGATTTGTGCGCGCAAGAAACAGTGGCACGCCTTCGATAGGATTTACTAAAACAATTATTGCTATAAAAATTTTAATGTAATATGTGACTTCAGTCATCCAAAAGATTGATTGAATGCCAAACTAAAAATAATTTGTCTCAGAAACAATCTTTAAAAATTCTGTCTTACAAAATGCGGATAGTAATTATAGTTTAAATAGTTTGAGAAGTAGCCGCAGGCTTTATGCCTGCAGTGATAAGTAGGATCAATAAAGGAATGGTTAGATAAGCATTTAAATAATATGTGTAAATTAAAAAAACTTTCTATCTAAAACTTTACTCCGGCTGAAAATTCAAATACATTATTTTTGACATTATCACTGTATTGCCAAGTTTCAATTCCAAGCCTAACGTCCGGTGCATTTAATGAAGATATTAAATCAAAATTGTATTTTGTCTCAAAAATGATGCTCATGTTTTTAATAAAATATATTTCTGTACCCACTCCTAATTTTATTCCAAATGAATTGGTATATACAAGATTTAAAAAGTTACGAACATCAGCAATAGCATATTCATCTGAATTTCCTTTTACAGAAGTATTCACTTTTATCCCTAAAGAAGGTCCGGCTGATATATAAGGAATTATTTTTCCGTTTGTAGATTTAAATTTCCCTGAGACAGAAATATCAAAGTAGTTCAGGTTTGCAATGGTAGTCCCATAGTAATGTACCTTATCGTAGTAATAATCATAAGGTTTAGTCTTAAATCCTTTCCGGGTATAACCGGCTTCCAAACCGATTGTGAAATTTTTATTAAAGTCATAATCTCCAAATGCATACACATTGAATCCGGTTTTAGAATCAGATTCATAATACGTGTTTAAGGTTTCTGATATATTTAAACCTCCCTTTATTCCATAACTAAGTTTTTGAGCATGCGAAATACCTGGTGCAGAAATTATTGTAAAGTATATTAAAACCTTCAGTAAATTTTTCTTTGAGTACATTGTATTATTCATAATTTCAATTTACGGTAATTTTAAAGTTGTCAAAATCTATTTGCAGGTTTTTAATAAATCAGAGTTGTAACTTTTCATTATTACTTTGAAAGCTTTTCAAACAATAAGATCAACAAACTCAAACTTCTTTCCGTCAAATAATCCTTTATCGCTGAGTTTAAGCTGAGGAATCACAAGAAGTGCCATAAATGATAAGGTCATAAATGGTGACTGAAGACTTGTGCCAAGCTCCTTTGCAAGATTATCAATAATTGTATATTTATCAGCAACTGAATATCCGTCTTCTGCCGTCATGATCCCCGCTACAGGCAAAGCCAGCGATTCGGATTTTCCTTCGTAAGAAACAGAAATCCCTCCCTTGTTTTCTATTACCGCATTAACAGCATTGCAGATATCTTCATCAGTAACACCGACTGCGATTATGTTATGAGAGTCGTGTGATACACAGGATGCAATCGCACCATTCTTCATTCCGAAATTTTTAATGAATGCAACGGCAGGCTTTCCGTTTTTATATCGTTCAACTACAGTTAATTTCAAAACATCGTCATCGATATTTGAAATTAGTTTGCCGTCTTTTGATTTTGCCCTCAGATGAATTTCTTTTGTAATTAACTGGCCGTCAAGAGCCTCAATCACTCTTACAACGGCATTGACAGTTCCATCGATTTCAAAGTCGGAGGGATGTTTTTTTGAAGTATTAAAATTGTTCATAATTTTTTCATCAACACTTAGTATTAATGATTTACCGTTTTCAGCAACTAACTTTCCGTCTATGTAAGTTTTTGTTGCTATGAAATCTTTCAGCTCATTTGTAATAATAAAATCTGCCGGGTCTCCAACCCGTAACATACCGACATCTAAATTATAATGTTCAACGGGATTTACACAAGCGCATTTTAAAACATTAAACAAATCATAACCGTAAGCGACCGATCTTGCAACAATTTTATTAATATGGCTTATTACAAGATCATTAGGATGTTTGTCATCGCTGCAAAACATTACATTATCCGAATTATCTTTGATCAGAGTATGAAGAGCTTCATAGTTTTTTGCAGCCGAACCTTCCCTGATAAGTATTTTCATTCCATGACTTATTTTATCAAGTGCTTCATCGAGAGTATAACATTCATGATCAGTAGAAATGCCCGCTGAGATATATTTCAATGCAACATCTCCCCGGAGCCCGGGAGCGTGCCCGTCAACAGGCTTTTTCAGATCGTGTGCAATTTTAATTTTCTCCATCACGACAGGGTCATTATATAAAACTCCCGGATAATTCATCATTTCACTCAAATAATGCAGGCCGTCTTTTTCAAACAATTCACGGATCTCGCCGGCGCCAATTTTCGAACCGGCAGTTTCAAATGAAGTTGCAGGGACACATGACGGCGCACCAAAATAAAATTTGAACGGAACCTTCTTCCCGTTCTCAATCATATATCTCACACCTTCGATGCCGAGAACATTTCCAATTTCGTGCGGATCGGATACAGTCGCAACTGTTCCATGAACGACAGCTAACCTTGCAAACTCAGACGGGATAAGCATTGAGCTTTCCACATGAACATGTGCATCAATAAATCCGGGAAGGATAAAATTTTCATATGTTTCGTTGTTCTCTTCAATTGCTACAATTTTAGAATCCGAAACATTAATTGTACCCGGGAAAATTTTTCTATTAATGATATCAATAATGTTACCCGTAACTGTGAAATTTCTTTCAGACATATTATATAAATTGTTGATTAAGATTTATTTATTTCCATGAAGCTAAGGTTTTCTAATAAGTATTTTATTATCCCATTTTGCAAGTTCAGTTCCTGCATGATAGCTTTCATTCAGGAAAGCAAGTAATGTTTTTCCCGGATCAGTTTCTTTTCTGATGGATTCATATGGAAGAAGAAATTCTCCTTTTTCAATATTCCATGCAGCATCCTTCACTTTTAACTTTACATTCTCAATTCCTTCAGGCTTTGGATAAGCATAAGTAAAGAAGACAGGCTCGGGTGAAATATTGTCTCCCGGCCAGAATCCGGCTGCAAACTGTTCCGCATCCATTGCAACTCTGTGAATTAGATCTGCCCCTTTTGGAGGCTGAATTGGTTTACCGGAAAAACGAATAACGGCCAAATCGAAAGTCCCCCAGAAAAAACTTATCTGAGTTTGCTTTCCCTGGTAAGTGCTTCTGTACTTTTCAAATGCGGATGATATGGAAACAAGCACACGCCACCAACGGTTGACCATGTCTTCATCGTATGTATTATCTTCTATATCTAAATCCATTCGCACAGGGTGCGGCACTTCCACCGAAGTCGGATTTATAGAAATCTTGACGTGTAGATAATTCAGGGCACTAAAAGTTTTCGCGTAAAATTCGGCTACACTTAATCCTTTAAGTAAAAAGGAAACTTTTCTTCCGTCACTTGCATAAAAATTGATAGAGTGGGATATAAAGTCAAAGCTAATATCGATCGATCCGAAATCAACAGGCATTAAATTAGATGTAAGGCCCCGTGAAGTTACTGTCAGCGGAACCTGTGCCCACTCAGCCTGCATTGGCATTAAAGCTAAACGGATCTTTCCGATTATCTGAGTGAAAAGATGTACAGTAGTTGCGCAACTTCCCCATTCAAGCCATGGCAACGCCGGCCATAATTCTTCTTGCTTGCTCATAGTGTATAATTATTTTTTTTGATAAATGTGTATGAATTGATCCATCATTTTTTCCTGATCACGTCCTGAAATCTTTTCTTGGAAATTTTACTTTCAAGCCATGACATAAAATCAAAATACTCAAAGGCTTTGATCTGTAATATGTCTTCAGACAGTGAAGATAATTCTCTTTTCCATTCAATATAAACGAACCTCTTATCATCCTCCGTTTTTGCATTGATCAGCTTTCTGATGTAACTTAGTACAATTAATTCAAATTTATTAAGATTATTTTTATTGGAAAGATATCGTCTGGTGGATTTTATTATATATTCGATCAGGTCATAATTATTCAGCTCATAATGTATCAGCAAATTCAGTATCCTTGCAAAACACTGTATATCTTCTCTTATATCGAGCTCTTTATTATTAATTATTTTATTGATCCGTTTCAGAGAATTTTCATATTCATTAAGACCAAAGTATAAGTAAGCGATATTGTATGCAAAAAGAACTTCCGATTCTTTATTGATCTTTTCTTTAAATTCATTAAGCCCGGATTCGATTTCACTTAAAAGTTCAATGCCTTTTTCAAAATCTCCCATCCTTAGATAAAGGTTTAATTCTGTATCATAAGAAGTTACAAAGATCCTGGCTTTAACGGATAAAGAATTAGTCTGAATATCCCGAAGCTTCTTTATTGTAATCAAAGCATCATCATATTTACCAAGCTCAATCTGCACAAGAAGAAGATTATTAAGTGACGCAATATAATTTTCCTGCTTCATCAGCAAAGGATTTACTTCAAGGAGTTCAACAACTTTTATGCAGTACTTAAGAAGATTTTTATAATCCTTGTTGGTATGATAGTAAAGTCCTTTAATATTAAAATAAAAAGTTTTGGAAAGAAAAGTTGTGGCTTTATCTTCATTTTTTAAAAGCGGATGTTCAGTTATTTCGTTGAATTTTTTTAGTTCGGTTTTATCCCTGATCGACCCTTGCTTTTTTTTGAGAAGGAAGGATTTCATATTCAGCTTCCAGTATTCATTTATATTATTGAGATTGTCAGTTGCCTGATTATGCTCATTATAATATTTTATCAGCTCATCCTCGTTGATGTCGGAATAGGCGTTTGTCCTTGCAAGCGATTTTTCCCAATCAAGTATTGCTAGTATCTGTGCATGCTTCTCATATGTATAAGCAATTTTTTTTGCTTTGTCGAGTAGCTTCCGGCACTGTTTATATAAAGTCTTATCATATAAGATCTGAACATCCCTTAATGTATCAATCAGCTCATTGAGTTTTGATTTTTCTGAATTGTAAAGCCGCAAACTTTTCAAAATAGTATTATACAAATAATTTTTTGCGACATGCAGCTGATTCAGAAATTTTTCATTTCGGAACTGCTTTCTTATAACGGTTTCATCATAATCCTGTTGTTTATCAATTGCATCAAACAGCATTACATATTTATTATTATCACTTCCTTTAATGTGCATTGTAGCAAATACCTTAAAATATCTTTTTTCAGACTGGTCAAGAGACTTGATCAGCTGAAACAGATCATCTGTAACCTTCATTATAGTTTATTGAATATAAATTAAGAAACTTTTAAATCCGGCATAATATTAAAATTATAGATTATAATTTCAACTCTTATATTCTAAATTAGAATCCTACGGATTATCAAATTATTGTTTGGACTTTTTCAAACAGTAACTATATTTTTGAATCAAATTAATTAATCAATCCGGTATAAATTTTTTATACTTTCATTAATTAATCTCAAGGAGAAATAGTAATGAAAAAAGTTTTAACCATTTTTGCAATTTTTTGCATTTGTAATAGTTTGGCTTACTCACAGATAACGGCGCCGTCCAATCTTCGATGTGAAACAGAACACCCGTTCTATGTAAAAGTTAGATGGGATGACAATTCAAACAATGAATCCGGTTTTTTTGTGGAAAGAGCTACAAATCTGGACTCCGCGGACTGGGAGATTGCAGGAAGAGTATCTCAGAATATGAGAATTTTTAACGATTACTGGATCACTTACGGACAAAAATACTTTTACAGGTCATTCGCATATAATAATTCAGGATTTTCCGGTTATTCAAACATTGATTCTGTTATTGCACTGGGAGACACCACCAATCTTCCAGGAAAACCTACAAACCTTAGGGTTACTAATACAACAATGACAAGTATCTCAATGATATGGGATGATAATTCTAATAATGAATTTGGATTTATCATTGCACGAAAAAAACCGGGTGATATATTTTTTGAATACATCGACACAGTGCAAACTGATGTACTGACATACCAGGATGTCGGATTGACACCTGACAATTTGTATGTATATAAAGTATGCTCTTATAATGGTACAGGGATTTCAGACTATTCTAATTCTGTTTCAGCCGTCACTAAAGAAAGCACCCGGATAACTCGTCATAATCTGGAAATAGCTAATAATTTTTTTATTGGAAACAACTATCCAAATCCATTCAACCCTGTCACTAATATTAAATTTGCTATTCCTTCCCGAAGCTTTGTGAAAATTACTATTTACAATTCACAAGGAAGTCAACAGGAAATCCTGCTAAATAACTTTTTGTCCTCCGGAACTTACACCATCAGCTGGAATGCCGGAACATTTTCAAGCGGTGTTTATTTTTATGGAATTGAAGCTGACGGATTTAAAGAACTTAGAAAAATGATTTTAATTAAATAAAAATATAAAACACTATGAAAAAAAGCACATTCTATTCTTCACTGCTGACTGCAGCATTGCTCTTAACCATTTTAACAAACAACTCTTATTCCAGGATCATCCAGATCAGCGCTGCAAATTTTGTATTTACTCCTGCAACAGTAAATAATGCTGTTGTCGGTGATACAGTCAGATGGACGAGAATATCAGGAAGTCACACAACAACATGTGACGGTCAACAATTTACTTCAAGGCCTTCCGGAGCTGCACCCTGGAATGCCCCTCTGACTTCAGGAAATACAACTTTCTCATATGTTATTCAGGTCGCAGGTACTTATGATTATATCTGTGAACCTCATTCACCTGACATGCACGGAACCATAATTGCTACAACTTCTGCAATTGTAAAGTTAACAGAATTTGTAAATAGTTATGAACTTTTACAAAATTATCCAAACCCGTTCAATCCATCAACTAAAATTAAATTTTCTATTCCGGCTTCATCACAGGTAACTTTAAAAGTTTATAATAATATCGGGCAGGAAGTTGCAACTCTTGTTAATGAAAGATTAAATGCAGCTTCATATGAAGTTGATTGGAATGCATTTGATCTTAACAGCGGCATATACTATTATAAGTTAAATACTTCTGATTTTGTTCAGGTAAAGAAGATGATTCTCATAAAATAAATTTAAAGTATTTTAGAATTCATATAAAAAGAATTACTGAAATATTATTTTAAAAATCTTAACTTTGCTTGTAAGCAACAATGTTAATTCGAAACAGTCGGATATCTAAAATTGTAAAATAAACTTTAATAAAATATAGTTATGAAAAATGAAAATGTAAACAGGAGAGATTTTTTAAAAACTTCTTTCAAAACAATAGCCATTGGATCGATCGCATTAAGCGCTATTGATGTAAAAAAGTTATTAGCTGAGTCTACGGAAGTATCTGAAGTTACAAAAGTCATAAACCTTGGAGATTATCCTGCTCTTTCAAGTGTAGGAGGAAGTGTTCAGATAGGTAAAGTATATGTATCACGTACCGGTCAATCTAAATTTCTTGCTTTAAGCATGATTTGCACACATAAAAAATGTGATGTTGATGCTACGGGTGATGGATTTGAATGTCCATGCCATGGTTCTGCTTTCAGTAAAACAGGCAAAGTAATAAACGGACCTGCAACCAAAAATCTCAAAAGTTTTAAAACGACTTATAACGCTGAAAAAGATACACTGACCTTTTAATAAATCAATATTGTAAAATAAAAGTCACATTCATTTTATTTTACTCCTTGAGAAATCCGAATCTGTTCGCAAGGTTCGGATTTTTTATTTTTTAAAAAGTATCTTCTCTCCTAAGTGATCTATCCATAGATTAATGTTTAAAACTTTTGTAAGTCTGAATATTTTTCAACTCAAATTATTTCATTAAATATGACTTTAATTTCGTTTTGTGAAAATAACTTCACAGGAATGAATTTTTGTTTCACTTTAGAATAATTAATTCTTTCAAAATGTTTGAAATTGGTAAATTTTTACTGGCATGGGTATTGAGTTAAGAAAGTCAATTAATAATATTTTAATTAACAAACAGGAGATTAACAATGAACACAGTAAAATTTAAGAAAGATTCAGATCTGATCAACGACACATTTAAATCTATTTTTAACAGTCCTCTATTCTATAACAGGGAAATTTCCGGTTCAACTTCTACTTACATCCCAAAAGTAAGCATTAGCGAGGACAGGGATAAATTCAATATTAAAATGGAGTTACCGGGAGTGTCTAAAGAGGATGTTAAATTATCAGTTGAGAACAATATATTATCAGTGACGGGTGAAAAAAAACAGGAAGCAAAAACGGAAGAAACTAATATTATAACAAACGAAATATTTCATGGACAATTCAGCAGAGATTTTAATTTATCAAAAGATATTAAAGTTGATGCGATCGATGCAGAGTATAATGAAGGAGTGTTGAATATAACACTTCCGAAATTTGAAGAAGCAAAACCTGTTGTAAAAGAAATCAGTATTAAATAAAATAATTAAAATTAATAGAAGGGTGAGGCAACTCACCCTTTATTTTAAAACTCAGTGCTGGGGTTATTTTGCCTTTTGCATTATTTTACTTTAAGAAAGGAATTTTAAATCATGGGTAAAATCATTGGAATTGATCTTGGAACAACCAACTCCTGTGTTGCTGTAATGGAAGGCAATGATCCTGTTGTGATCCCAAATGCCGAAGGTGCAAGGACTACTCCATCTGTAGTTGCCTTTTCAAAAAACGGTGACCGCCTGGTCGGAGATCCTGCAAAAAGGCAGGCTGTAACAAATCCTACCAATACAATTTTCTCAATTAAGAGATTTATGGGAAGAAGGTTTGACGAAGTAACAGAAGAGACTAAGAAAGTCCCGTATAAAATTATAAAAGGTGAAAGTGATACTGTAAGAATTGAGCTTGAGGATAAAGGTCAAAACCGGGTTTATTCCCCCCCTGAAATTTCTGCTATGATTCTTCAGAAGATGAAGAAGACCGCTGAAGATTATCTCGGCCAACCAGTAACTGAAGCAGTAATCACAGTACCAGCATATTTTAATGATGCGCAAAGGCAGGCAACAAAAGATGCAGGTAAGATCGCCGGTCTTGAGGTTAAACGAATAATTAACGAACCTACTGCAGCAGCACTTGCATACGGATTAGACAGAAAAAAAGCAAATGAAAAAGTAGCAGTATATGATCTTGGAGGAGGAACATTTGATGTTTCCATATTAGAATTAGGTGACGGTGTTTTTGAAGTAAAGTCTACAAATGGTGATACACATTTAGGTGGTGATGATTTTGATCAGAGACTTATTGATTATCTCGCCGATGAATTCAAGAAAAAAGAAGGAATAGATCTTAGAAAAGATCCAATGGCTTTGCAAAGACTGAAAGAAGCAGCTGAAAATGCAAAGAAAGCACTTTCTTCAAGTTCACAAACCGAAGTTAACCTTCCGTATATTACTGCAACAGCAGAAGGACCTAAATTCCTGCTTGAAAATATTACAAGGGCAAAGTTTGAATCTCTAGTTGGAGACCTTGTTGAAAAAACCGTAGGGCCTTGTAAAAAAGCCATAGAAGATTCAGGATATAAAGTAGATGAAATTGATGAAGTTATATTAGTCGGAGGATCTACAAGAATTCCATTAGTACAGGAAACAGTTAAAAAGTTATTCGGAAAAGAACCTAACAAGAGTGTAAATCCTGATGAAGTTGTTGCAATTGGCGCGGCTATCCAGGGTGGAGTTCTTGCAGGAGACGTTCATGATGTATTACTTCTTGACGTTACACCTTTATCGCTTGGCATCGAAACACTCGGTGGAGTTATGACAAAACTTATTGAAGCAAACGCAACTATTCCGACAAAGAAGTCACAGGTATTTTCAACAGCATCTGATAACCAGCCTTCGGTTGAGATACACGTACTTCAGGGTGAAAGACCCATGGCTCAGGATAACAGGACTTTAGGAAGATTTCATCTTGACGGAATACCTCCTGCACCAAGAGGAATGCCGCAGGTGGAAGTGACTTTTGATATTGATGCGAACGGGATTTTAAATGTATCAGCACAGGATAAAGGAACAGGAAAGCAGCAGCAGATCAAGATAACACACTCTTCCGGATTATCGGAAGCCGAAATTGAAAAGATGAAAAAGGATGCAAAGGAACATGAAGCAGATGATATGAAACGAAAGGAAATGATTGAAATGAAAAATCAGGCAGACTCAATGATATTCCAGGGTGAAAAACAAATGAAAGAATTTGAAGCAAAGTTAAATCCGGAAACAAGATCCAAGATCCAGCTGGCTATTGACCGTCTTAAAGATGCGGCAAAGACTGAAAACATTACCACTATAAAATCTGCAATGGATGAATACAATACAGTATGGAATGAAGCCTCGTCTCAAATGTATACACAGTCAACAGGTCCGGATGCACAGGGACAGCAGGGTGATCAGGGCTCACAACCGGATACAGATCAGCAAACCAAAGAAAGTGCTGACCCTAATGTTGAGAATGCAGATTTTGAAGTTGTTGACGATAAAGATAAAAAGTAATTTGTTAATGATGAATCTTCAATTAAGATAAAAAAGTTTCATAGAGTTAAAATTAGACCACCTGTTTTTAAATCAGGTGGTTTTTTTATTTCCGGAAATATCCTACTCAGGAAATATTTAAATCTTCTAAATGACTCACGTCAACCTACCTCTAAAATTTTTGTTATCCAGTATCAAATAATCTCTTTTGTAACAGGGTTAAACATTTATCATCAGAGATTTTTTTAAAGTTTATATTTTTTTTAAAATAAAATTGTAATAAACTTTTCACTAAGAGATATATTATCACTCCAAATATTTTTTATAAATCAAAACTTATTGACAATAACATTTATAATGTTATATTTGCAAAAATTATTTTTAACTAAAAAATTATTTTTTGAGGGTAGCATTAACTTATAACATAAAAAAAGAAACAGAAAATATTTTATCATCTGCGGAAAACAGATCTTCTGAAAAAGATTTCAAAAAATATCTTAATGAAAATCTTCTTGAGAAATATCCTGAAAGAATCAATGACACTTTTGCAGAGTGGGATTCTGAAGAAACGATCGAAGCTGTTAAAAACGCACTGGAGCTGGGCGGACATGAGGTTGCACTGATCGAAGCAGATAATGAAGCATATGATAAATTCAAAATAATAAATCCTGATTTTGTATTTAATGTGGCAGAAGGCATTGGAGGATCATCCAGGGAATCACAAATTCCTTCCATGCTCGAGATGTTAAACATTAATTATACAGGGAGTGATTCTGTTACTATCGGAATATGTCATGACAAGTCACGCTGCAAAGAAATTTTATCTCATTACAAAATTCCAAATTCAAAATTTTTTATTACTGATGCGATACATAATATTAAAAAAGATCTTGTTTATCCAAAATTTGTAAAACCACTTCATGAAGGTTCATCAAAAGGAATTTATAATTCTTCAGTTGTGAATAATTGTGCTGAACTGAGAAATGAGATTATCCGGATAAAAGAATGTTACAATCAACCTTGTATCGTTGAAGATTATCTTCAGGGAAAAGAATTCACAGTTGCAATGCTTGGCAACGGTGAAGATGTAAAAGTTCTCCCGATCGTAGAAATAAATCTTGATTCAGTTCCGGAAGGATTTAATAAAATATATTCATATGAAGTGAAATGGTTTTTTGATACAAGAGAAAATAAGCTTGATATATTTAAATGTCCCGCTGAGATCGATGAAAAGTTGTATCAGCAAATAGAAAAAATTTCAAAAGAAGCTTATAAAACCTTAAGAATCCGGGACTGGGCAAGGATCGATATCAGGCTGGATAAAAATGGTATCCCGAATATTGTGGAAGTGAATCCTCTGCCGGGGATACTTCCGGATCCTGCAGATAATTCATGTTATCCAAAAGCCGCACGAGAAATTGGTTTGGATTATAATGCGATGATTAACGCTGTTTTGAACAGTGCCATAGAGAGAAGCAGCACATTAAAGAAATAATAATAATTAAAATTAGTGCGGCGGCAATTGTGCACTAAACAAATATGAAGATAAGCATAATATATAACGATCCAACTCAATACGCTACCGGACCGATCTATGATGACGGGGTGACAGATATTGATAAAATTGATTTGCCAATAGACATGAGTGAATATGGTGTTCTTGATGAACTTAAGTCCGTTGAGAATGCACTGAAGCCTTCCGGATATGAAACGAAAATTGTACCCGTGGCGCTTGATGTATATAAACTTATCGATGAGTTAAAAAATGACCGACCCGATCTTATATTTAATTTGTGTGAATCTCTTGACGGTGACCCTACACAGGAAATGAATATTGCATCATTATTTGAAATATTGAAAATTCCATATACTGGCTCCAGAGCACTAACACTGGGCATTGCACTAAACAAGTGGCGTGTCAAGGAGATCCTTAACTATTATGAAATTCCAACAGCGCCACACTATGTTTGTAAAAATGCAAATGAATTTAATCATAACGGATATTCTAAACTTAAAGATAAATTTCCCCTGATCGTAAAACCATCACGAGAAGATGCAAGCATTGGAATTGAAAATAAATCTGTAGTGTATAATGATATCGAATTGAAATCCAGAATTGAATTTATACTCGATGAACATAAACAGCCGGCTTTGGTTGAACAATTCATTGACGGCAGGGAAATCAATGTAAGTGTAGTCGGAAATGTAATTAATGATGAGAATGATCTCATTGTATTTCCGATATCCGAGATAGACTTTACAGAGCTGCCGGTGGAATTTCCAAAAATAATCAGCTATAACAGTAAATGGATGTATAAAACACCGGAGTTTGCCGGCACTAAAGCTGTATGTCCTGCAAATAATATTTCACCCGAACTTGAAAAGATAATCAAAGATACAGCTAAAAAAGTTTACAGGATTATCGGAGCTTCAGATTATGCAAGGGTTGATTTCCGAGTCAAAGATAATATACCCTATGTACTCGAGATGAATCCAAATCCGGATATTGCTTCAGATGCTGATGAGGATACGGGATTTACAAGGAGCGGCAAAGCTTATGGATGGAGTTATGAAACATTGATAAAGAACATTGTTAATTTTGCGTGCGATCGTTGGGGAATAGTTCGTTGAGTGTATAGAGTGTGTTGAGTGTATGGAGTGTATGGAGTGTATGGAGTGTATGGAGTGTATGGAGTGTATGGAGTGTATGGAGTGTATGGAGTGTATGGAGTGTATGGAGTGTATGGAGTGTATGGAGTGTATGGAGT
>JBDSYA010000012.1:0-6614 GCA_039925865.1 Ignavibacteria bacterium | reverse complement strand
ATTCACTTATGAGGTATTTTTCAGTTAACCGGTCACCAATTGTTCCCGGAAATCTTCCCTCCATTTCATCAGAAGATAAATATTTTATGTGTTGATACATTTCTTCAGATGTGATATCTGAATTTCTAAGTTTTTCAATTTCGTCCTTATCATCATTAAAATTGAATGAAAGGAATACTATAAATAATACCAGCAGACTCAGCCCGTGTTTATTTTTTTTCATTGTTACTTTATCCATTCTGAAAATTTAAATTTGTTATTTACAATTCAAGAGAATATAAAGCATAATTACAATCTTAAGATCTTGAAGTTTAATCGGTATTATTATTATAAAGTTTATGATCATAACAAATTTTTTAATACCCATTAAAAAAATCAAGATATTAATTTTTAAACAAAAAAAAACCCGGCAATTAGACTGCCGGGTTAACAAAATTAAGTTCTAATTATGAAACTTCTTAGAATCCAATATTAGAATTAGTTGTTCTTTTATTGAAAACTGACATTTGATTTTTTAAAAGATTATCCTGCATCGGATCTGAAGAAATAGCATAAGGAGACGGCGGGGCAACAACACTTATAAAGTTTGAAGCATTGTTATCTGCTATTGCACCGTCAGAACCATCAACTACTCCGTCATCTGTAACGTCAGTCAAGAGCTGATTGCCTGATCTAAAGACAGATGCATCATTATCTATAGCAGCTCCATCAGTTCCATCCACAATACCATCCTGATTTACATCACCACCATACATGGCGGCAAGACCTGAATAAATGATCTGGTTAGCTCCAAAAGCCTGTGCAAGACTGGTGGTATATGAATACGAAGCAACTCCTCCAACAAATGTAATTGTTACGGCGCTCCATGTTTGAATGTGATTTCTGTGAATTGCAACTAAATAATAAGGCGTACCATTTGAGATTACACCTCCAAAATAATAAGTACCTGTATGGGAGCCACCGCTAATAGTTTCAGTAGCTAAAGCAACCAGACTGTGAGGAGAAGCAGATCCTGCTAAAGCCATTGTTACTATATCTGTATTAGGGGGTAATGCTCCTTCAAGAGCAACAGAAACGTTCAAAGTATTGAAAGCTACTGCCAGTTCATCAGCGCCTCTGTAAGGTGTAGAGGTACTTCTTGTATTTCCATCTATATCTGTGTTTATGCCTGCAATAGGGGTTCCGTTAATACTTCCGCCCAATGAAGAAGGAATTAGATGAAGATCGGTGGCTGAAACAAATGAAAATGTTGTATTGAAAACTGTGTGCAGTTCATTAATATTTGGATTACTTGCAGCTTCTCTGTATTGATTAATGTTGTTATATAAAAATGCATCCCAACCTGCATTAAAGCCATGTACAGCGTCAGTTGCCCTAAAGACATTATAATCTGCACTTACAGTCACACCTGGGGCCGTTACAATAAGTCCACCGATGTGCTGCTCGGTAGAATCTCCGCCTGTTCTTGAATTTAAAACAAGGTTATTAAAAGCTTTCATGTTTGAACCGGCAACGTCATTATCGACATCAATTCCAACGGAAAAACCAGCTGTTGTGGGAGCATCTACTCCTGAAATTAGTATTGAATTGTAAAATGCCTCGCCTGTATATGGGGTAACAGATGGATTTGATGTCATTAAAATTCCGTAGATAGAACCTGCTCCAACATTATTATCGGCAATTGAAATCATGTTATTGTTAAGGTTAACTGATGAAACATTTGATCCCGGTGCTGTTAATGTAATAGGAATTGTAAGAATCCCGAGAAAACTAGCTGATGCAGTAGAACTCTTTAAAGAAAAAATTCTATTATTCCTTACATTTGTTGTTCCAACTCCTTGTATATTAATTGCCCTGAAGTTTACATCGGTAGGTGTAGGAGCGTCCATAAACACCTGACATCCTTCAATTGTATTATTTGATACTTCAGACCCAATGAAAATAGCTAAAGAAGTAGCATTTTTACAATTGCAATTTCTGATTGTTGTATTGTCATTAGTAAAACCTGTTGCAGTGGCGGTTCCGAAATTTTGAATTCCTCTTCTGAATCCGTTAGTGGTACAACCGACTAATAAATTATTGTTATTTCCACCGGTAAGAGCTGCTGATTGTCCGATGTTAATCCCTCTTCCTCCTGCAGTTCCACCCGATGCACCAAGACCGGTGCAGGTAATTGTTCTAATTATATTCATGGTGGCACCATTAATACATTCGACACCATTTGCACTTGTTCCTGCATTCGGATTTATAACTTCCAAAGAATTACCGCCGGTACCTATTCCGTCGATAGTTACGTTATCTGCGCCGTTTAATCGAATTACAGCAGTGTTAAAATTTCCTGAAACTGTTCTTACTCCTGCAGGCGTTATAAGACAGCTAGCAAATACGCCACCGTTTAGTGATGCAACTGCAGGCTCCACTGTATTTCCAACGATAGTTACTGTAACTGCAGCGGCTCCGTGAGTTCCAGCGTTAATAGCAGTGAAAGCTGCTCCCAAGGTAGGATATGTAGCAGGTGCCGGAGTTACGTTCACATTTTGTGAAAATGAATAGTTGCTTACTAAAAAAAGTAAAGCAACCAGTAAAACTGAAAATGATTTTTTCATTTTTGTTTTTGTTTTAGGTTAATGTTTGGTTAATTAAAATGGTATTAATTTATTTCTGTTTTAAGTTCTCTGTTTAAGTTAGCTAAAACGAAGTATTTAGAAGTTAATAGCTAGAAATTTTTAAATAGGACATAATCTCTGTCCGTTTGACTAATTCTTTTGCAGGAAAATGTAATTAAGTTTTGTAATAAAAAATGTAAAAATCCGTCAACTGTTTCTTTTTATACTTCTGAGTAATTTATCCACCAAATCCAAATATTCTGTATCGTTTTTATCGTTGAGTCTTAATGACTTATTAAGATCAGCTGTTGCCTGTTCATAATTATTAATCAAATAATTTATCATCCCTCTTGTGAAATATTTAAAATAGCTGGAAGGATCTTTTTGGAGCTGGTCATTTGTAATTTTCAGAGCCTGATTATAACTCTCTACCTTTATATATATCTGATCTCTTTTAAAATTTGTAAACACTATGTCAGAGTCATTGTTGAGTGCTAAATTAAGATTCTCAAAAACTTTAGCTGTATCATTGTTCAAAATGTGAACCCACGCTTTATTGATGTAAATGCGTGCGTTTTTGGGATCAACTCCGGAAGCTGAATTAAGATCGGATATTGCATTTGGATATTTGTCCTGAGCGGTATAAGCCCTGCTTCTTCCAATATAACCTTCCAGATCATTTGGATTAAAATTTATGGCATCCGTAAAATCTGAGATCGCGGATGGAATATTTTCGTTAAGCAAATAAGCATTGCCCCTGTTAACATAAACTTCGCTATTATTTTGAGCCAGGCTTACTGCTTTTGTAAAATCTTCAATTGCCCGTCCGTAATCTTCTAATGAAATATAACTGAGGCCACGGAAATTATAGCCCCGGTAATCTGTCGGAGAAATTTCTATAAATTCATTAAAATATTTTATTCCCTCCTGAAAATTTGCACCATAAAATGATTCCTTCCCTTTAGATAAAATTTGTTCCGGAGTAGTTTGTGAATAAGAACTTTTATAATTGCTGAAGGATATTATTAGTAAAAGTAATAAAAAAGTTTTCATATAATTAAAATCTGATTATTTAAAAACATATAGTAGTAAAAGTACAGGTCTGTATCAATTGTCTTTAAATTCACTTCTCAAGAATATTTTTCTTTGCCAATTAATGTTTTTAAAAGTTTCTATTTTAAAGATGCTTTTTTTATCTCATAAATCCGTTGTATATTCCTCTTAATATTTCTAATTTTAAAAAAATTATTTCAATGAGAAGCATTTGCTTCATATTAAACAATGAGACAATTGAGACTTCGACAAACCCTGCAGTTGTGGTTTTGGATTACATTCGTAAAAAACGGCTTACAGGAGCAAAGGAAGGCTGCAAAGAAGGTGACTGCGGTGCCTGTACTGTTTTGACAGGTGAGTTAATTGACAACCGGCTCGTTTTTAAATCTATTAACTCCTGTTTGATGCCGTTGGGAAATGCAGCCGGAAAACATTTAGTAACTGTGGAAGCATTAAACCTTCCGGGTAAAATTTTAAATCCCATTCAACAAGCCTTTGCCGAGGAAGGTGCCTCTCAATGCGGATTTTGTACTCCGGGTTTTATTGTATCACTGACGGGATTTTTTTTAAATTCAGATAGCTCCAATTTTAATAAAGTCATAGATGCTCTGGATGGAAATATCTGCAGATGTACAGGACATAATTCTATTATTAGGGCTGCAGAAAAACTTTCCATACAATTTAAAAACTCAATACCGGACGGAGATGAAAGGTTAAAATTTTTAATTGATGAAAGGATTATCCCTGAATATTTTTTAAATATTGAAAACAGGCTCAAACAAATTAATTCAGTGTCAAACGGAGTTGAGATCAATAAAAATAATAACTTTCATTTTATAGGAGGCGGTACTGATATTTTTGTACAAAAACCTGATGAAGTTTTAAATTCTGAAATAATTCTTCTGAAGGATCTGCCTGAACAAAATGGCTTAAATGGCATTACCGAAATAAACGGATATTGTTTTATTGGAAGCAGATCTTCCGTTACTGATATCCTTGAAAGCAATATTTTTAAAAAATGTTTTCCACAACTATTAGATTTTATCGAACTCTTTGGATCCACTCCGATCAGAAACGGTGCAACACTCGGCGGAAACATCAACAATGCATCGCCGATCGGAGATATGACAAATTTTTTTCTGGCTTTGAATTCAACAGTGATCCTCAGAAATGGAAAGTCCGAAAGAAAGATCCCATTGAATAAATATTATCTGAGTTATAAAAAAACTGACAAAAAACCATTTGAATACATGCACAGTCTGAGTTTTAAGATTCCTGAAGGAAATTATTTTTTCAATTTTGAGAAAGTTTCAAAGCGCACATATCTGGATATTGCAAGTGTTAACTCTTCAATATTGCTGAATATTGAAAATGATATTATTACAAATGCGCACCTGTCTGCGGGTGGTGTCTCTGCTATTCCTTTATATCTTTTTAAAACTTCAGATTATCTGACTGGGGAAAGTTTAAATATCGACAATATTCATGAAGCCGTTTCAATTGCATTATCTGAAATTTCACCGATAAGCGATGCCCGTGGCACAGCCGAATATAAGAAGCTACTTTTATCCAGACTGATTTACACACACTTCATAACATTATTTCCGCATCTTATTTCAATTGAAGAAACAGTATGAAAGATTATGACTTAATTCATCATTTGAGAGGTGAATCTCAATTCATAGATGATATTAATGTTCCGCACGGAACATTGTATGCATCGGTGTTTTATTCTCCGATTGCTCACGGTAAAATAAAAAAACTAGATTTAAAATATGCTGAAGCCATCAGCGGAGTAATAAGAATTTTTACTTATAAAGATATTCCGGGTGAAAATCAAATTGGCGGAATTGTTCAGGATGAACCACTGCTGGCTGAAGATGAAGTTCATTTTATTGGAATGCCGGTTGCAATAGTTGTTGCTGAATCCCCTTTCATTGCAAGAGAAGCTGTAAGAAATATAAAAATTGAAATTGATCCTTTACCTGTAATTACAGATCCGAGGGAAGCATTTAAAAAAGGTCATCTTATTGTCCCTGAAAAAAACTTTTCATGCGGAGATATTGATAAAGCGTGGAAAGATTGTGACGTGATAGTTGAAGGAGAATGTGAATCTGGAGGACAGGAACATCTGTATCTTGAAACACAGGGAGCATTTGCATTTCCTCTTGAAGGCGGAAGCGTGAAAATTGTTTCATCAACACAGGGACCGACCGCAGTACAGAGAGTTGCTTCAAAAGTTTTAGGAATACCGATGAATAAAATCGAGGTTGAAGTGCTTCGTCTCGGAGGCGGCTTTGGCGGTAAGGAAGATCAGGCAACTCCGTGGGCTGCAATGGCAGCGCTCACAGCTCTTCAGCTTAACAGACCTGTTAAATTAATTCTCCCTCGTCATGATGACATGGTAATGACAGGAAAACGTAACCCGTATTCTTCTGATTTTAAGTTAGGTTTAAAAAAAGACGGAAGCATTTTAGCGTATGAAGTAACATTCTATCAGAATGCCGGATCTTCGGCTGATCTTTCTCCTGCGATTTTGGACAGAACACTTTTTCATTGCACAAACAGTTATTACATTCCTAATGTAAAAGCTTTGGGTTACTGCTGTAAAACAAATCTGCCTTCAAATACTGCCTTCAGAGGATTTGGCGGACCACAAGGTATGTTTGTTATTGAATGCGCGATCTCGAAAGCTGCAGAGCAATTGGATATAGAGCCGTATATAATTCAAAAAAAGAATTTGTTAAAAACGGGGGATGAATTTCCTTACGGACAAATAGCCGAGCATGCTCAGGCATGCAGCACATGGAATTCTGCAGAAGAAAGGTTTGTACCTTTTGAAATAAAGAACAGAATAGATAAATTTAATTCAGAAAATAAAAATTACAAAAAAGGATATGCCTTCATGCCAATTTGTTTTGGAATTTCTTTTACAAATACACGCATGAATCAGGC
>JBDSYA010000011.1:0-22647 GCA_039925865.1 Ignavibacteria bacterium | reverse complement strand
TGATGTGAATAACGGTTTCGTATGTGGTGATGGCGGGAAGATTTATAAATCAATTAATGGCGGAGTTAACTGGACACTTTCAAATACTGGAATTGCAAATGTTAAATTAAATTCAATTAGTTTTAAGGATAATTTAAATGGAATTGTCGTGGGTGATAACGGCACAGCATATTTAACCGCAGATGGCGGCACTGTATGGACTGCGCAAACGGTTGGTTCAGTAAAAAATCTCCTTAAAGCAAAATATTTTACAGACGGAATCATAATCACCGGCGAATATGGCACCATTATTACAAAAGAAAATACAGGAACCTGGAATTCAGTGGTTACCCGTACTGATTCGGATATAAGAGGAGTAACAGGGACAAGCATGGCAAGTGCAAGAGTTTGCGGCGGTGGTGGCTTTATCAGAAATAATCTTAACAGTACTAATAACTTTTTTAATTTTGAAATTAATCCAATGATGGCCAATCTCGTGGATATATTTTATTATGATATGAACAAGGGATTTGCCGTGAGCAGTCTTAATTATGCTGTTATCAGGACAACAAATGCCGGACAGTCATGGGAATTGCCGGCCGGATCAACGGCAACAATGAACTGGACTCCAAAATCTCCAAGCGGAAGCGGTATAGGAAATAATCTTTGCATGCATCCTAAAGACAGAAATTCAGCATTCGTAGTTTATGGAAATAAAGTTTATGTAAGCCGAGACAGGTCTGAAACGTGGACACAGATCGCAACGATTTCTATCGGCAGCAGGGCTCATTCATTTTATGTGAGTCCGGTTGATACAAATATTTGGGTTGCAGCAATTGAAAGTTCACCTGACTGTGTTGTAAGAACGACAAATTACGGCGCCACATGGACAAATATTATTGCCCGTGATTTCAGTACATATGGCCAGCCGCTTGAAATGGATCAGAATAATCCTTCGACTTTTTATTTTGCACCTTCTAATTCATCCGGTACTGGTGTTTTTAAATCAACGGACAATGGAGCGACATTTAACCTGATCGCACCATATAATAATTCTGCAATAAATCAGCCTTGCGACATCATCATTGAATGGGATAATCCTTCAACAATATTTTTAGGTGATGACGGAGCAGAAATTTATAAATCGACAAACAGCGGACTAAACTGGTTTTTAGTAAAATCAGGAACATCATCTGAAATACCATCGATGTGCAACACTGTATTTGACAAAACACTTTGCTATGCGACTACCTGGAGTTCAAGCCAGGTATTTAAAACTGCTAACTCCGGTGATAACTGGAGTATTGCATCCACTAACTCTGCAAGCGGCTGGGGATCAGACATGTGTCATGAAGATCCTACAGTAGTGCTGACAGGAAATTATGGATCTCAATCTTTTCTGAGCACAAATAACGGTACAAGTTTTACAACAGTTAGTTCAGGCTTATCAGGAGCAGGAGCGGGTATTATGGTTCCGGAAAGAGGATACATGCTTAATATGCAGACAAGCACTTTGTTTAAGCTGATTATAAATTATAGTGTTATCACAACTGTAAATGAAAATATAGTTTCTGTAATTACACCTTCTAGTTATGAGCTGGCTCAGAACTATCCTAATCCTTTTAATCCTGTGACCAATATTAAATTTGCACTGCCTACTTCAGGAAACATTTCATTGAAGATATATGATCAGCTGGGAAAAGAAGTGAGCACTCTTACTGATGGTTTTAAAAACGCAGGGACATATGAAGTCAATTTTGATGCTGCCAATCTTACTTCGGGAGTTTATTTTTATAAGCTCGTTACAAATGATATTACCTTAACAAAAAAGATGCTGCTTGTTAAGTAGACAAATTTTTTAATGCTTTGAATGCCGGTTGAATATTTTGACCGGCATTTTTTTTTATAAATAAATTACGGCAAAATAGTGAAATGAATTCTTTCAGATTATTTCATATTAAGTGAGCTTTAACAGATCCGTCCAAAACGTAGTATTGTAATCAAATTTTTTTAAACCACAAAGTTCACAAAGCAGGCACAAAGTTCACAAAGAACTAATTAATTATTAGTATAAAACATTTTTATTATTATTCTTTGTGAACTTTGTGGTAAAAAAAAATTTAAGGGTTTCTTATTTGTTCAAAAGACTTTATTTCATTTTGAATAGGAAAACAAATGAATCATAAAGTAGAAAATCAATTTGGACAGCAATGGAATTTATCTTACTACTCTAAATATTTACTAAAGATTTTTATATTCAGAATTATTAAATTAAATAAAGCCCGTATTTTTTAATCTTCATATTATAAAATTTGAAAAAAAAATTATTATTTAATTACATTGTAAAAAAAACAGGAGTACTTTTTATTCTGACAGTTTCTGTTTTATTTTTTCAGGGACAATATAAGGGACATATATTCAATGATGGAGATCCGAATATTGAACAGCCGACACTTGAATCATTTCTAAGTTACGAGAATAACAACAAGGGCAATCATATCCCCAGCACAGTTACAATAAACGATTATGATAATTTTGATATAAGTGTCGATAACTGGGAACAGCATGCAATAACAAATCCAAATAATCCGCTATGGATCTTTTTTGGTGTTAACCGGGGAGGCGGACAAAATGCCAGAGGCTCTACTAACGGAGGACTTAACTGGTATCTTAATAATCCTTCATATCACTCCTCAACATGCTGCGATCCGTGGACAACTTACACGGGAAGCGGTGTTTTAATTTATGGTTCGGGAGTTACAGGCCAGTACATTTACAGATCCACTGATAACGGGTTAAGCTGGAGTCTTCCGGTTTTATCTGTATCAGGAAATGACAGAAATCATGTTTCAGCAGAGCACACCGGTTTGGGACCATATGCAAATTATGTTTATGCAGCAATAACGCCAGGAAATTTTGGAAGAAGTACTGATGCCGGAATAACATGGACAACAACTTTTTCTCCAAGCAACACTCAGCCGGGAGCTTACATATCTGTTGGTCCCGACGGAGCAACTGACGGCGGTTGTGTTATTTATGTTACTAATACCGGTTCAACTTCATCCCGTACATATAATTTTTATCGTTCAACAAACGGCGGAGAAAACTTTTCTCTGATGTCTACTCAAAATTTCGTGGGTTATATCGGGACACTCAATACGGCCGGAAGATTTGTGATCAACGGAGCGAGAACTGCCCCTCACCCAAAAATAGCAATGGATAACAGCAACGGTCCTTTCAGAGGAAGATTGTATTTAGTGTATGCAACTAATGATCCGCCCGGAACCGGAAATAAACCTGATGTCTGGCTTCGTTACTCTACAGATCAGGGAGCCACATGGTCAGACCAGACACGGATAAATGATAATGCTGATCCAACTTTAAGTGATCAGTGGTTTCCTGAAATTTCATGTGAGAAGACTACAGGTAATTTATACATTCACTGGTATGATGACAGAAATGCGCCGGAAACATTCGGAACAGATATTTACGCAACGTATACAACCAATGGCGGAACTTCATTCCAGCCGAATCAAAGAATTACAAATCAAACATTTTTATATCCAAATCCTCCATGTGCTGTAAATACAAATTGCTATCGCGGAGATTACACAAGTATAACTGCCAATCCGCATACAGCTTTCAGTGTATGGGGTGATCACAGAAACGGCAATGCTCTGAATATGGGCGCATTCTTTCCTGACTTTGCAATGAGAGTTTCACCTGGTGCCGATACTTTACTCGGACCTGCAGATAGCTCATTTCATTACGTTTCAATACCTGGTGTTAAACTCTGGAATAGAACTTCGAAGTTTACAGCTGCAATTTCACCGACACCTTCTTCAGGAACTATCACAGTTACATTACTAAATAAAACAACAAACTCCTTACTTGATTCATTAACAACTTTTCCCGATTCATTAAGAGCAAGAATAAAAATTGCAGGCGGTGTGCCTGTGGGAAATTATATTGTATCAGTAAAAGGCAGCGGTAAAAACGGTACCCCCGTACATTTAAGAAATGTTAACATAACTGTGAACAATCCGGTTGGGATCTCAAATAATTCAGAATTAATAACAACTTTTAATTTACTTCAAAATTATCCCAATCCTTTTAATCCAAGTACAATAATAAATTATCAGCTCCCTGTGATCAGTGATGTTTCTTTGAAAGTTTATGATGCACTGGGAACGGAGGTTGCTGTATTGATCAATGAAAAGAGACCTGCCGGAAATAATGAAGTTGAATTTAATGCAGGTAATCTGTCAAGCGGAATTTATTTTTATTCGTTGTCAGCAGATGGGATTCTCATCGATACAAAAAGGATGATCTTGCTTAAGTAAAAGCAGTCTTTTGAGATATCAGCTTTTGTAGATCAACTGAAATTCTTTAAACTAATTATTTTAGGAATTTTTTTTTCAATTAAATTTTTCCAGCATTTCACGGTCTTCCGGACTTGTCATAACTATTAATGAATCACCGGCCTTTATCTCCGTATTATCTTCAGGTTTGAAGATGAGTGTGTTATTTGTTTTAAGTGCTATAAGGAGAGTATGTTTCAGTGAATTCACATTAAGGTCACTGATCATCTTTCCTTTAAGATTATTATTCAGATCTATTTGTTCAATTCTCAGATTTTTATCTTTGTCCTTAAGCATCTCATCCAAAAAGCTTGTGACAGCCGGCCTTACCATTTCAGAGACCATTCTCAGTCCTCCAATATAATTTGCAGAAACAACTATGTCTGCACCGGCAAGTTTTATCTTATCCATATTTGCATGATTTACACAAAGCGATACAATTTTAATTTCAGGATTAAGCCGTCTTGCTGATAAGCTTATAACCAGATTTAAGTTATCCTGATTAGTAGCAGCAAAAAGTCCTTTGGCTTTTATAATACCTGCTTTTATAAGGACATCATCATTAGTAGCATCTCCTTCGATATAATACTGAGACGGAAATTTTTTTATCACCTGGTGAATGACCGAGTTGTCAACTTCAACAAATACATTTTTCCTTTCAGTATTATTGAGCTCTTCGATGAGGTGAAATGAATGATTGCTAACCCCGCAAATAATATAATGACCTTCGAGCTTTCCTATTTCTTTATCCATTCTTCTTTTTTTATAAGATTCTTTTAAATGCCCTTCAATTATAAGTGCTGAAACTGTTGAAACAAAGTAAGTAAGCAGACCGATACCTGAAAATGCGAGAAATATGGTAAAGAGGCGTGCTCCCTTATGATTTTCCAGATCTATTATCTCACTATATCCTATTGTTGTGATGGTAATAACGGTCATATAAAAACAGTCAAACGGATCCTGGGTCTGATCCGTTAAATACCAATATCCAAAAGTTCCAATGACTAATACAGCAATGGTAGCAATTCCGGTAATCAGTAATCTTTTTGCAATTGGGTTCATTTATTGAGATTGAATATATACAAGCTTATAATTTTTGGTATGACAAAATAATTGTTTAATTTAAATTTCATAGGTTAAAAACAAAGTAAAGATTGCGTACAGTAAATTAAATTACAAAGTGAATATTTATCAATAAAATAAATTCATATTTTGATTTAAAAAAAATGAGCAGCATTTCTTACAGCGGGCAGCAACATGAGATCGACAGTCTGATCGAAGAAATGAACTATGTACATGAGATCTCGCGCAGGATCTCCGAAAAAAAACCTCTCGATATTTTGCTGGCTGAAATTATGGAAAGCTGTAAAATATTATTGAAAGCGGAAGCAAGTTCACTTCTTATTTATGACGAGAAAGAAGATTGTTTATTCTTTCAGGTCGTCACAGGTGAAAAAGGTGAGATCATTAAAAATACAGGAGTCAGGCTGGGAGAGGGGATTGGCGGCTGGGTTGCACAAAACCGTGAAGCACTTCTAATAGAAGATTGTTATAATGATGTCAGATTTAATAAAGAATTTGACAAGCAGTCTGACTTCAGGACAAAATCAATGCTATGCGTTCCGATGATCCATAAGGAAAAACTCATTGGAGTTTTACAGGTAATAAATAAAAAGGATGACGGCATTTTCAATGATAGAGATCTCAGTTTATTTAAGCTGCTTGCAAATCAATGCGCAATATCTATTGAAAACGCGCGGCTCATAGAAGTGCAGGTTATGCAGGAAGCATTTAACAGGGAATTAAAAACGGCAAGAGAAATTCAGCAAAATCTTCTTCCGAAAGAGATTCCAACTTTTAACGATCTTGATATTGCCATGACCATTATTCCTGCTAAACAGGTCGGCGGTGATTATTATAATATTTATAATGTAAGTAAAGATCAGACATTATTTTTTGTATCCGATGTTTCCGGAAAAAGTATTTCTGCAGCGTTGATAGTATCAACTATCTGCTCGGCAATAAAAACTTATTTCAGGCTAAACATAAAATTTAACCTTATGGAATTTGTAAAATGTCTTAACGGTGTATTGATCGAATCAACCACTGAAGAAAAGTTTGCAACCTGCTGGTTTGGTTTATATAACCATCCGGAAAAAAAATTAACAAGTATTAATGCGGGGCACAATACAATTTTTGTTTCAACGAACAATGGAAACATAATAGAACTTTGTAAAGGAGGTATAATGCTGGGGTTTTCCGATCTTGATTTTGAACACGAAGATATAATGCTTAATAAAGACGATGTTATTCTTTTATATACTGACGGTGTCCCTGAAGCGATGGATGCAAAAGGCGGATTTTACGGAGATGACAGGCTTGTAAATCTTTTAAAAGAAAATTCATCGAATAGTTCACGCGAAATTCTGGATAATCTGTTAAAGGAGGTAAGCGATTTTGTGAACGGCGCCGAACAAAGTGACGACATAACATGCGGTGCAATAAAGGTTCTATAATAAAGTTATATACTCAGCTCTTATAAACTTTTCTCTTAATTCCGTTCCAAAGCTCCATTGTTGGATATTTGTTTGGTTCACCATCAGTATCTTCATCTCTCCTGTAAATAAATATCATTGTCATCTGGTAAGCAGATGCAAAACTTTTGTTATCACGCGTCTTCTGTATATAAGGAAGGAATGTACCCGTATTGATATACATTTTTGTTTTGCCGTCCTTATCGCCGAAAAAATAATCATGTCTTTCCTCATGTGTATGACCGTATAAAATATACTGTATGTCTTTTTCGATACATAATTTATTTGAAAACTCAGTCTTCGCACCTTCCATTAGATCATCCTTTGGTGTTCCGAATAAATTGTCAAAAAATTTAAACACTTCCACATATTTATTTATCTGATCAAAATTTAGTCCTTCAATAAGTTCATGCATTTGTTCAAACCTGTCGGTGATGTCACCTTTGAATAAAAATATTTCAGTTTTAGTATTGTCCCATAATTTTGCAAGGTCAGTATTGATAAGCTCTTCCAGAGATTCCTTGAATGCATTTAACAGAATATTTTTGTTTTTTTCAGAAATAGTTATGCCGTACCAGTACAGCCAGATAAAGGCATCTGATAATGGCCTGACATTATTTATCTCTTTAAGATTTTTGATGAACTTTGGATCGGAGATCTTTTCTTTTACACGGAAAATAATCCCTGACATCAATTCACCTGTAATAGCCTCGCCCATTGTCTGCAGCTTATAAATTTCACGGTCAAAGTGTGTGACAAACTCACCTTTATTGTTAAGAAATTTATAAAGTTCTAATCCATAATTGGTACTGTCCCATTCATGACCGTGCCTGCAAAGGACCGAGTAATCAGCTGCATTAAGATACTCATTGGTAAATTCAACAGAGACGTTAGTAAAAGAGCTGAGATGAGAATTGATTTTTTCTTTTAAGGAAGTAGAAGTGTTAAGGATCCTGTCATGGTTTCCAATTATATAATTTATCTTTACGGGAATATTGCTGCTGAATTTTTTGCTGAGAGAATTAAGCATGCCGATAAATGATTTTGCACTTTTTGTCTTCATAATTTCATCAAGTATATTCCCATAATGAAGATCCATTTTTGAGCTGTCATTATTCATCGCGGTTTTTTTATCAAGAATACCATTCCAGGGTCTCAGTGATCTTTCAAGCTTCTGCCAGTAATCAGTTCTGACAAAATCCAGGATATCTCCGAGCAGAATTATTTTCAATTCTTTTGCCTCATTTTTTACAACACTTAATTCTATTTCCTTATGTAATATTTTTGTAAATGCTTCCGGACTTACATTAGTCGAAGTTGTTTCATCTGTCAGATGAATATCACTGAATATAACAAGCATGATTTTGTTATTTTTAATGTAATAATAGAATGTAAATTATTGCCTGCTTTTGGATTTTTATGACTTTAAAAAAATTCAAATGCATTCAAAAAATATATTCAGAAATTTTACCCTCAATTGTTTCCATACTTTAAAATTTTAATTGTAGTTTTAATGAGATAGATCTGACAAAATTTTAAAAAATTTGAATGTAAGTGAAATTTTTAGTAGTATCTGATAAATAAAAAAGCTATTTTGAGAAATAGAATTATAAAAAACATAATTTAAAATTTAATCAAAAAAGAAAAATGCAAAAAAATTATTTCTTGGTACTCCTTTTGTTGGTATGTACCTTTATGTCCAAAAGCGGTTTTACTCAAAGTACTGACGACCTGATCCAGAATCCGGTGAACAGTAAGAATGCAATTTACATTCATGATCTAGTAAGAACTCCAAAGGTTTCAGATATTTTTAACAGATCAATCAATAATCCAATTGATGCTGTTAATGTTTATGGTGTCACAAGAACTACAGGAATAACTTATACTCCTATTGCTGGCGGTACTTCAGTAACAAGCTGGAGAAACCTTGCAAACATAGATGACAATATGAGCAACAATCAGCCAATTGGTTTTAGCCTGGTTTATAATGGTGTGAGATCAACTGAATTCAGAGTAAACACTTCAGGATTTATAACCTTTAATACAACTTCATCTGCAACAGGTGCAGGTACAGGAGCTTACGGTTATGATAATACTCAATTCTCTTCCTCAACAGGATCGTTAAACACACTTGCACCAATGTATGACGATCTTCAGGTGGTCAACTTATCAACAAGTATTGTTTATCAGACTACAGGTTTTGCCGGAAATCGGATTTTAACAGTTGAGTTTATTGGAATGGATTTTTCCGGAGATACAACCCCTGATCTTAACTTTCAGATAAAAGTTTATGAAATCGACGGTCATATCGAATACGTTTATGGTACAATGACACCGGGAGTTGCAGTCTATACATATTCTTCAGGTATCAATGCATCCACATTGAGCGCTGTTCCTACAGCAGCTCAATTGCTTACACAACAAACTGCAAATTCTGGGACATTTAGTAACACTGTCCAGAATGCTCTTGCAGCTGTGCCGGCAACCAATTCAATGATTTCCTTTGCAACACCGGTACAAACAGCACCGGCAAGTCCAAGCAATCTTACATTTACAGCTGTTACTACTACAACTATGACATTAAACTGGATTGATAACTCAACAAATGAGACAGGCTTTCCAATTTATATCTCTACTGATAATGTCAATTTTGATTTTGTTGGTACAGCAGGTGCGAATGCAATTTCAGCATCATTTAGCGGTTTAACACCATCCACAACATACTATTTCCAGGTATGGGCATCAAATGAAACTATGTTTAGTCCTTCTGCAGCTACAGGCAGTCAATCTACAGCTGTTGCTGTTCCACTTTCAGGTGCATATACAATAAATCCTTCACTTCCTGTTTCATCAACAAACTTTCAGACATTTTCGCAAACAGATATAGAATTGATGAGTAACGGTGTTTCAGGTCCTGTTACCTTCACTGTATCAGGCGGTACTTATGCTGAAAGATCATTGTTAGGACCTATTCCGGGAGTAAGCAGCACAAATACAGTTACATATAACGGACCGGTTAGTGATGCAAGAGTTGTTGTCAGTGCTACCGGAACTGCTGCTACAAATGATTATGGTATTGCACTGATCGGTGCGGATTTTGTTACTTATAATAACATTGACGTTACTGACGCAGGTACATCAACTGCTAATCAAATCGAATATGGTTATTATCTGCAAACTAGCGGTACTTCAGACGGTGCACAAAACAACACTGTTAGAGGTGCTAATATTTTATTAGGCGGCGGTGGAGTTACTCCAGGTTTCTCTCATGGAATACTTCAGTCAACAGTTGCAGGCGCTACACAATCAAATAATGGTAATAGATATCTGAACAATAGAGTTGACAGGTCTGACAGAGGAATCGCTATTTTCGGTTTAACTGCACCTGCTCTTCCAACAGAAAATAATATTGAGGTCAGCGGCAACATCTTAGGTCAGACTATATTAATTGGAGATAATTTAACAACCACTGCCGGCTCTCCAATAGGTATTATAATCAGCAATTGCAGTAATGCACTGGTTTTTAATAATGATGTTGTCAATGTAAGTGCTACTCTTTCTACCAGTACTTCTTCACCTATTGGTATGTCCGGTCAGAACAGTTCCGGAAAAATTTATAATAATTATATAAGAAAGGTTTTCTCTGCAAATACAGCAAGTGCAACAGTAAGGCCAATAGGTATTCAGGGCAGCGGTCTGGCTTCCTCACCTTTGAATATTTACAATAACTTTGTTTCAAATGTTACAAAAAGTTATTCAGGTGCAGCTACTTTGACAATTGGAGCAGTTGGTCTCAGATCAACTCAGCAAGGCGGCGCCGGCGTTGTTAACTGGTATTTTAATTCAGTTTACTTAGCAGCTCCTGCTGCAGTAAATTACACATCAGCTGGTTTTCAAAGCTTTGCAGGTGGAGTTAATATTACTTTGAAAAACAATATTTTATTTAACAATATAGCTAACGTATCCACTTCAAGAAGTTATGCGATCAATGAAGGAAATACTGCAAATACTTTTTATGTCGGACAATACAATGATCTGTATGCTCCGGCAGCAGGTGGTAACACAGGTTTAAAAGCTGCAACACTTACACCAACTCTTGCAGACTGGAGAACTGCTACAGGACAAGATCTTAGTTCAGTAGCTGTCTCAGTTACATTTGCAAATACAGCTATAGGTGATCTTCATTTAGCCGGTGCTTCGATTGGTGATCAAAACCTGGGCGGTACACCTGTTGCAGGAATAACATTTGATATAGACGGTAATACAAGAAATGCAGTTGAGCCATATAAAGGTGCAGACGAAGCTGGTACCGTACTTGCTTCGAGTCTTACCTTAACAATTAATTTTGAAGCTTGTAATGCTGAAGATACAATTACAGTTGAGCTTAGAAATGCAACCTCTCCTTTTGCTTTAGTTGATTCACAAAAAGGATTAGGCGGACAAGGAGTTCCACACGTAATTAATTTTGCAAACGCAGTAGACGGTACACCATATTATATCGTAGTTATACACAGAAATTCAATCAGAACATTCAGCGGAAGCACTCCTTCATTCACAGCCGGATCATTAAATTATAATTTCACAACTGCCAGTTCACAGGCATTCGGAAACAATATGGTTCAGGTTGGACTGCTATGGTCTTTATATACAGGTGATGTGAATCAGGATGGTATAGTTGACGGTTCAGACGGAAGTTTAGTCGACAATGATGCTTTCAATTTTGTCAGCGGATATGTTGTTACTGATGTTAACTGTGACGGAATAGTTGACGGGTCAGATGCTGTATTTGTTGAAGCAAATGCTACTAACTTTGTTCAAGCAATTACTCCGTAATTAAGTATAAATTTTTACAAGACAGGATTTAGATTTGAGGGACCGGATTATTTCCGGTTCCTCTTTTTTATTTTAAGACAGTATTTTTTACTAAATTTTTAATCGGCATTTTTAAATATATAGTTTTTCCCCCTATCAGAGCTGTTAATAAAATCCATTGAGGTAATTCTTTTCTTTCCTTCCACTTGCAACTCAATAATTTCCAGGAGCATATCACGCGTATTTGCAAACAATTGTTTTCCGGTGATGATCAGATTTCCCGGTGTGTTGTTTGATGGGATTTCTGTTATTTTTGTTTTGAAAATTTTCACGATCTTATTTTGCAAATATGTAATGGCTGCAGGATAAGGGGAATGTCCCCGGATAAAGTTATATATTTCCTCAACATTTTTATCCCAGTTTATTATACAATCTTCTTTAAAAATTTTCGGAGCAGGTGAAGCAAGTGTATCATCTTGCTTAAATGTTTTAACATCACCATTCTTTATTAACTCAACCGTTTCAAGTACGGTTTGAGCACCCAGTTTTGAAAGTTTATCATGTAAACTTCCTGCATCATCAGTATCTTCAATTTGTATTTTCTTTTGTAAAATAATATTTCCTGTGTCAACTTTCTCTCTTAGAAAAAACGAAGTTACTCCTGTTTCTTTTTCACCGTTTATTAATGCATGGTTAATTGGAGCAGCACCTCTGTATTTGGGAAGAAGTGACGCATGCAGATTAAATGAGCCGAGCTTTGGTATTGTGAAAATTTCTTTTGGAAGGATTCTGAATGCAACTACAATAATCAGATCAGGCGACATTGAATTAATTTCATCTTGAAATTCTTTATCATTAAGTTTTTCAGGCTGAAGAATCTTCAGTCCGTTATTTAATGCAAACTCCTTTACTTCAGAATGAGTAAGGCTTTGTCCTCTTCCTTTTTTCCTGTCGGGTACTGTAACTACACACGATATATTGTGATTATTTTCTAACAGGATTTTTAAAGAAGGAACTGCAAATAAGGGCGTACCCATGAATATGATCCGCATATTTCCGAATAAGTTAATGTTAACAATTATAGATTCATTGCTTCTTTTTTGGAATGGATGTGAAGAGGATAATCGGTTATTACACTGCCTTTTTTAATACCGGATAAAAGTTTTTTAATTTCTTTCTTTTTTTCAGGATCAAGATAATCAATAAAAAGCTTACCGTTAAGATGATCGATCTCATGCTGAACAACGCGGGCAATAAAACCATCGAGTTCAACTTCGATTTTATTGAGATCAAAATCATTATAACTGAGCAGGATACTCTCCGGCCTCGGAACTTGCCCTCTTATATCCGGTATGCTCAGGCAGCCTTCCTCTTTTATGGATTCACCGAAAGATTTTAGTATGACAGGATTTATGAGTACCATCGGTTTTTGTTTTTTGTATTTATCTATCGCAGATATGTCGAGTACTGCAAGAGAAATATTCAGATTTACCTGAGGTGCTGCAAGTCCCACACCGTATGACTTGTCCATTGTATAAAACATGTCCTGTACTATGTCTATAAATTTATTATCAATGATCGAAACAGGTTTTGTTTTCTTTCGAAGTATCTCCATTCCGTATGTCGTGATCGGTAATTGCTTCATTGCACTCATCTTTTACAAAGATACTAAATTCACTTTATTGTATAAAGTAACTTTAAACTTTTGAAAATGAATATTATTTTATATTTTTAAAATACATTTCGGGTTTTTGAGTTTACCGTCATTACGAAAAATTTTATTGCAAAATTTAAGATTATTTTAATTAAACGTTTTTCAATTTCATTCAGTAAAAAGGAGATTAAAAATTTATGGAAGTAATCAAACCGGAGAACATTAGAAATATTTCTATAACAGGTCATGGAGGAAGCGGCAAAACTACGCTTTGCGAAGGTATGCTATATGCTTCAGGTGTTGTAAACAGATTTGGCAAAGTTGAAGAAGGAAATACTGTCAGCGATTATCATAAAGATGAAATAGAAAAACAGCTTTCGATCAATTCTTCACTCTTGAATACTCTCTGGAAGAGTTCAGACGGGGTTATTAAAAAGATCAATATTATTGATACGCCGGGATTTATGGATTTTGTAGGTGAAGTCAGATCGGCATTGAGAGTCACAGATACAGCGCTGATAATGGTTGATGCATTTAAAGGAGTTGAGGTTGGTACAGAAGCATCCTTTATGATGACAAATGATTATGAGAACAATGTTATCTTTTTAATAAATAAACTTGATACCGAAAATGCAGGTTTTGAAAGAACTGTTTCGATCATAAAGGACAGTTTTGGTTCGAGAGTAGCCGTTGTACAGTTTCCTGTTAATCCCGGGACTAACTTCGATGCGGTTATTGATGTCATACGAATGAAACTTCTGCGATTCAAAATTGACGGAAAAGGTGAATATACAGAAGAAGACATACCAATACCATTGATGGATAAAGCTAAGGAATATCATCAGAGATTTGTAGAAGTAGTTGCTGAAGAAGATGAAGAGCTTCTGACTAAATTTTTTGAGGAAGGTGCAAACCTGACCGATGAAGAAATTGATTTCGGATTGAAAAAAGGTATGCGGGAAAGAAAATTATTCCCGGTATTTTGCATCAGTGCTGCTAAGAATATAGGAACAAGAGATGTTTTGGATTTCATTTCAAATTATACTGAGTCACCAATGGATAAGCCCGCAGAAATAGGAAGAAGGCCTAATAGTGATGATGTCCTGGAAATATCTCCAAAGACCGAAGGAGAGCCTACGATGTTCATTTTTAAAACTGTATCCGAAAAAAATATTGGTGAACTTTCATTCTTCAGAGTTTATTCAGGCAGAATGAAAGCGGGAATGGATATGATAAATGAGGCAAACGGAAAGACTGAAAGATTATCTCAAATGTATTCAATGAACGGCAAAGACAGAAAAGAAATGAGTGAAGTTGTGTGCGGTGATATTGCAGCAGTTGTGAAGCTTAAAGATTCACACACAAACAATACTCTTAGTTCAAAAAATTATCCTGTGGTACTTTCAGAAATAAATTTTCCGAAACCTAATATGACCCTCGCGATACATGCAAAAAATAAAGGCGATGATGATAAGATCGCCTCTGCGCTGCATTCGCTTCATGAGGAAGATCCTACATTCATAGTTCAGTTCAATCCCGAAACGTCTCAAACACTTATCAGCGGACAGGGTGAAATTCATTTGACTACAATACTTAACAGGATGAAAAGTAAATATAATTTTGAGGTCGATATTTCAAATCCTAAAATTCCGTACAGAGAAACCATTCGTGCTGCCGTAAATGATATTGAGTATAAACACAAAAAGCAGTCAGGAGGAAGAGGTCAGTTTGGACATGTACATATTAAGATTGGTCCTCAGGAAAGAGGCAAAGGATTTGAATTTGTGAATGCGATCGTTGGAGGAGTTGTGCCCGGAAGATTTATTCCTGCTGTTGAAAAAGGTGTAATTGAAACTATGAATTCGGGGGTATTGATAGGATGCAAAGTTATTGATATTAAAGTAACATTATTTGATGGTTCATATCATAATGTAGATTCCGATGAGATCTCTTTTAAAATAGCAGCTTCACAGGCATTCAAAAAAGGATTTAAGGAAGCAAATCCGGTTATACTCGAACCTATCTACGATGTTGAAGTTGTTTTTCCCGAAGAATTTATGGGATCTGTATCAGGCGATATTTCATCACGGAGAGGAAGGATCATGGGAATGGATGTATTTGGAAAACTTCAGAAGATCACATGCCAGATACCGCTTTCTGAAATGAATGACTATTCTACAAAATTAAGATCTCTTACTCAGGGGAGAGGTTATTATGACAGAAAGTTTTCACATTATGAAGATGTCCCGAAGGATGTCGAGTCAAAGATAATTTCCGAATTTGAAAAAGATAGAGGAGTTGAAGCTTAGCAGTAAAACATAAATGCAACGCTTCTATTTATAATTGGTGTTAATTCAATTTCGAAATTAAATCAACTAAATCTAAACTCTGAACTTTACAACCTGAAATTAAATCTACCTGTTTGATGACTCAAGCTCATCGAGTTTTCTGAGAAGCAAGAGCTTTCTTGACGGAAAAGATTCTGTTATTTCTCTGTTCAGATTTATAAACTCATATTCGTCGAAGTTTTTTCTCCACTCAAATAATAATTTAACTGTATTATAAAATGAAGTAATTCTTGATTTCCATGTTTCAGGAATTTTTTTGTTGTTGCTTGTAAAATGTTTATAGGCATCAAATGCAAAAATGAAAGCTTCGTTGTCATCAAGCTCATAATAGTTCACCATCTGAAGATTTTTGACATAATATTTCATCTCAAAATATATATTATTGATCTTTGAGATGGATTCGAGTGATTTGTTATGTCACTTTTTTAAAAAAAGGTTAGCCATCCCAAAGTTATAAGAACTCTCTTTTAGTCTTCCGGGCATCGGGCAATCAGATAAAGATCTAAATTAAAATCAATCCTTCTTTAACACTTCAGCAAGCTTTTATGAACCGACTCATTAAAAGCGAAACAGAATAAGTTTCATTATAACCAAGAATTTTAAAAGTAAATTTAAATTAGCAAGGAAATTAAAATTAAATTTTTTATATTCATTTCGTTCATATTCCTGGTAACTTTGTTTGTGAGAGAAAATATTAAAATATTTTTTATAAACCTTCAACTAAAACAAAACAGAAATTATGAAGACTATGAATCAAATTTTAAGATCTGTAATTTTAATTTCCTGTGCAATCATCCCTCTTTTCTTTTTGGATTCATGCTCATTTTGTATAAACGCACAGAGTACAATTTGTTCATTAATAAATGATAAACCTTTTACTGATTTGAGTGACAGCCTAAGTTCAACGGTGATCAGTTCTCAGGATTCATTGATCGTGTATCACGGTTCAGCCTGCGCCAAATCCAATAAAGACGGGACAGAAGATATAATAAAAATTGAAGGCAGCAAAGAACTTCCTTCGTTTGCAACTAACGCTACTGTTTTTCTGAACGGATGGAATCTGGAATATCTGAATTCGGATCATCATGTTTCAGGTGTAGGTGCAGTAATAAGTAAAATAAAACTGGAAGAGTCTGTTACAAGAACTAAAATTTTGAAATGGGAAGCCACAGGCGTTCTGACCGATGATAATTTTGATGATGGTTATAGTTTTTGTTACAATTACACTATCATAGCATGGAGAGACAATAATGTTAATCTAATAGTTGACCATGATGACGGATCCTGTTCTGATGAAGATGCTGTCAGCTCAAATCTTTTTTCAAGCAATAATGAATTCACAACAACTGCGCTGTCATCATACAGTTCATTTTTAAATAACCCTGCTTTTATTTCCAGTTCTTCTGTTGCAATACTGCCCCGGGGATTTGGAATGGGATGGTCAGAATGCGGCGCCGATCATCATCTTCTTCAGATTGCATACAATCTTGATCATAATGCATCCTTCATTAAAAACCAAAGCTATAAAAAAGGATCAAAGAATTTTAATCCTTCATTTCCGGATAATGCAGCCAGAGTTGATTCAGGATTTGTAAGCTGGCAGTCCTTTGCAATTTTTAAAGATAACAGCGGCAGAAGAGGTTACGAGTTTGGAGAAATTGTTTCCGGGTTGAGCGGAACAGATCTTTCGGTAATAGATCCCCCATATACTATATTACCCACAGAAGATGACTGTGATGGAGGAGTCGGTCAGACAAATCCTGAAGAAGTTGTAATAAAAAATATTCCTTACAAATATGCAATTCCTATTCTGACGGGCTGGGATATGGGATATCTTTGCAACGATGAACATATAAAAAAAGCAGGTGTTTGGATCGAAAGCTGGAGTTACACTAAAGATCCCGTTACAGGAATGGGAACACTGATCTATAAGTTGAACTCGAATTTTTCCGATAAGAACTCTGATAATTCAAATTACAGAACACATAAAGTTACCCTGCTTGGAATTAAGCCAATACTTCCCGGAAAAATAGCCAGCGAAAGCAGTATAGACCTTGTCCCGATTGTTCCTCCCGGAGCTCCTACAAATTCTTTTTGTCGCAGAGATACTCAAGGAAATGTTCTGTTTGTTACAATAAAAAATCAGGGAACAGCCGACGCCGGTATGTCAGCAACTACCGTCGAATTTGGAAATCAAAAAGTAAATGTCAATACACCACCAATCAAAGCAGGCGAGTCAGTTGAACTGCAGTTCAGTATTCCCGGTAATTGTTACGACCCCGTATGCGAATTTACAATTATTGCAGACTCACAAAAACAAATTGATGAAGGAAGCAGCGAGATGAATAATATTGTGTCCGCCATTTGTCAAAGAGTTATATTGTGAGACGCGAGACGCGAGACGTGAGACGCGAGACGTGAGACGCGAGACGCGAGACGTGAGACGCGAGGCGTGAGACGCGAGGCGTGAGACGCGAGGCGCGAGACGCGAGACGCTAGACGTGAAGCCACATTTAACATTTAACATTTAACATTTAACTTTTAACATTAAACAATGTCATGATGAAAAATATTTTTTTACTTCTTACAGCATTATTTTTTTTCAATACCGGTTTTGCACAATACACGGCAAATTATTCCGGAAATTTTAATGGGTCAAATAGTTATATCGCAGTGCCTAATGCGACTGATTTAAATCCGGTTGGTGCAGTGACACTTGAAGCTATGGTATATCCAACAGGATTAAACGCAGCTACGATGACGGTCATCGGTAAAAATTATCAGACTTCCTATTTCTTAGGAATTCAGACATCCGGAAGAGTTGTATTTTATCCAAGAGGCGGATCATCATTCAGAAGTAAAGTATCTAGTGTGATACCTGTAAACAAGTGGACTCACATTGCCGGAACATTTGACGGAACTACGGCAAGGATCTATATAGATGGGGTTTTAGATACTTCATCAACAGCTTTCGCGGGAACAATTGGTGTCAATAGTGATTCATTATTTATAGGAGCGGACAGGATAGGGACATCGGCTGCAGCACTTTTTTTCAAAGGAAGATTGGAAAATATCCGCATCTGGAATAATTCAAGATTCGATCAGTCAATATTTAATAACAGGTTTTTGCCGCTTGAAGTATATTTTCCCACAGGGTTTTATTCAAATCTGGTTGCAAGTTTTCAGCTTGACAGCGACGTAAACAGTTACAGCGGCGTTGACTTTCACAACGGGTACGCAAGAAATTTCACCTTCATAAACAATTCAAATAAAGCAGTCAATAATATTGACTATAATAATAATCTCGTTTTAAATGGTTCAACAGATTATTTCTCAGTATTCAATACTTCCGGATCAGGTTTCAATCCTACGACGGCAATTACACTTGAGGCATGGATCAGAAGAGATACAACCGGAACTCAACCAAATGATCAGTATATAGTGAATAAAAGCGGAGGTACTGACAGATATAATTATGCATTATGGTTATTTTCGGGAAATGGAAGTATCAAGTTTAAAATCAATTCTCCCGGCGGTCCGTCAGGTATGATCGCCAATGTTAATATTACACACGGGCAATGGACTCATGTGGCTGCATCTTATAATTCCGCAACCGGATTTGCCTACATTTATATAAATGGAAATCTTGTGGCAAGCAGTATATTTACAGGTGCTCCTCTGATCCAGAATAATCCGGATGATTTGTTTATAGGAGGAATAGGAGCTTCTTCATTATCCGGAAATAAATTCAAAGGACAAATAGATGCTGTCCGGATATGGAGTTTAGAAAGAACTCCGGATCAGATAACATCAAATATGTATAAGTCGATAAGCTCTGATATTGGTTTAACATATTTCAATTTTGATAAGTATACCAGTGCGATCTACTCAGGAGGATCAAGGATCTATTCGGGTAATACCTTTGGCGGTTTAGCACACGTAAGTTCTTCACACCTGAACTATAACAATGAACTCACTTCACCGATGATCTCAGATGTGGCCGGAGGATTTTATACACCAAACTATACAAATAGCTATAAGAGATTTTTTGTGCCTGACAATAACCTGGCAGGTATAAAGGATTCTGTTTTTATACCGGTTAGCGGAACTATATCAAGTCTTAAAGTTTTTGCCTTGATGTCGCATACCTATACATCTGACATGTCCTTACATCTAATATCACCGTCCGGATCAACTGTTAATCTTTTCAACAACAGAGGAGGAAACGGAAATGATTTGATGACAATATTCTCTGATGCAGAAGATTCGCTGCCATCCATGGGTACATTCACAAATGAGCCAGGAATAAATCCTCCTTTCAGCCCGGGTATTAAACCAAATCAACCGCTTTCAGCTTTCAATTCACAAAATAAATTAGGCTGGTGGAAATTAAAATTTGTTGATAACGCTAGTGCTGATATCGGATATATACATGGCTGGGGAATAAATATTGCAGGAACTTCAGACAGAACTTTACACCTAAAGGCATTTATCCAGGGATTTTACAGATTTTCCTTGCACAAGATGATAAAGGATACAGCAAAAATATTTTTGAGAAATTCAACTTCACCGTACATCATCGTCGATACTGCAAAATCAATTCTGGATTCAGCGGGAAATGGTACTTTTGTTTTTGACAATGCTTCAAATGGAACACCATACTATATCGCAGCAATGCACAGAAATTCAATTGAGACATGGAGTGCATTCCCGCAGTCCTTTAATCTGAATGTTTTAAATTACGATTTTAGTTTTTCTGCTTCTCAGGCGTTTGGCAATAATATGATTTACGTCGATGCGCTTGCTCCTCCACCTCCGCCTGAAGAAGATGAAACGAATGAAAAAAATGATTATCAGACTGACGGCTCAACCGAGCGGTATGCTTTCTACAGCGGCGATACTAATCAGGACGGAATAGTTGATGCAACAGATCTTGCAATGATCGACAATGATGCTTATAACTTCAGCAAAGGATATTTAAAAAGTGATCTGACCGGTGATAATGTAGTCGATGCAAGTGATGCTGCTATAGCAGATAATAATGCGGCGAATTTTGTAAGTAAAATTACTCCGTGATGTCATTTATAAATTATCAACTGATGAATAGCTTGACGTACTTTCATAATTATCACTTCAGAAAAGTTGTGATTTTCTTTAAAAAAAATATAAAATTTTCAGAAAAATTGACACAATAATAAAATTACAATGATAATTTAAATTTGAGAAAAGGAGAAATAAATAGTTGAAGTATATGAAAGTATCGGTTAGTTAAGATGATCAATCACACTTTCCGGCCCTGTTAAATAAAAAGAATCGAGTTATTACTAATACTGAATCCACAAGCCTGCCATCAAAATTCGGCTGAGTGGAAATAAAACCTTCCAGCTCTAAATAAATTTTTTCTCCGTGCTTTTTTTCAGGTATGTTGTTGTAAGCTTTCTTAACAGCGGCTGTCTCTCCCTTTTCAGATATGTTGTATGCAACATTATTGTTGCAGTCATAAAATATTCCGGCTGAAGAAGAATCGATATACATACCTTTAAAAAAAGAAGGCTGCATCCTGTTAGATTCAGGTTCAACCATTTTTTGATCAACTTTAGTCTTAACGGTCTCATCCCGGCATCCCGTTAATACTGATAATAAGATCAAAATTATCAAATAATGTCTCACAAATTTAAAATAAGATTAGATAAATTAAGTTAATGTTTAAATTCTTCTGTTGATGAAAGTATTTCATAGTATGATTTCTATCGGTGAAAATATGAAGAGATAAAAATTTAAAATAAATCTAAGTATTTTGACCTTGTTAAAATAACTTCAAAATCTATTCTGTTTAAACCTAATCACTTTAAAAATCGATTTGGACTTATGTGAACTATTTTCAATATCACTTAATAATTTATATTGTTTTTTTCTTTATGAAGTTTTAAGTTAAGCGAGATTAAAAAAAAACAATCATCAAGCTTTTCTTACAAAAGAAATAATATTTTAGTAAACTAATATTTAAGCTAATCACATTTAAAATTCATTTTTATAAACCTTAAAATCAAAAATCCATGAAAAAACTTTTTTCATTTTTCGCTATTGTTATGTTCTTAAGTTTGTATTTAAATGCAAACTCACAAGTTCTTGTCAATCCGGGTGCAATTAGTTATCCAACATTAGGGCAGGCATTTGTTGCTATTAATTCTGGTGTTCACACAGGGGTGGTATCCTGTCTCGTTACGGGAAGTACCGTTGAAACTATACCCGCATTTTTGAATTCAAGCGGTACAGGCTCGGCAAGTTATATTTCTGTTACAGTTACAACTTCTGTCGTTGCAACTATTGAAGGTAATCTTACAGGTGCTTCAGTAATAAATTTAGTTGGAGCTGATAACGTCATAATTGACGGAAGTATTGGTGGTGTAGGCAGAAATTTAACTGTCAGAAACAACAGCAACGGTTCAAATGCTACAGCTATCTGGCTTTCTTCGATATCTGCTACTCCTGATTCAAACGGATGTACAAATAACATCATCCGGAATTTAGAGATTTCTTGTAACGCTAGAGTTGACTCTTCTGCTCTTAGTACTTTCGGAATACTTGCGGGTGGATCTACTATTGGTAATGTTGCAGGAAGAAATAATGACAACAATCGGTTCCTGAACAATAGAATTATAAAATGCCGCTATGGAATTCTTTTAAACGGCGGAGCTGCAGCTAATCGAAGTGATAATAATATAATATCAGGTAATATAGTTGGACCTGATCTTGCTGGTACAGACAACATCGGAAAGGCCGGAATCTTCGCTCAGTTTCAGGACAATTGCATGATTAATGACAATGTAGTTCAGAATGTTGGCGGAACTTTTGCCGGAACAACCGGAGGAGCAGATCGCATTGGTATAGGAGCAGGTTCTGAATCATGGTCCTCAACTCCAACTACAACAACAGGCGGAAATTATACTGTAATGAGA
>JBDSYA010000010.1:0-5097 GCA_039925865.1 Ignavibacteria bacterium | reverse complement strand
GCAAGCCAAATCCCTTTTGAACGGAAAAAAATGCACAGTCTATTTTATTAAAATCCAGATTGACATAAGGCGCTGAAGTCACTATATCAACAGCGATCAACGAGTCAGTATATTTTTCTTTTAATTTATAAATTTTATCAGGATCGATCGCAACTCCTGTGCTTGTTTCGTTTTGAGTAATGCAAATGAGTTCAGGAGAATTCGTAATTTTAATATTTTCAAAATCAAAACTTTGACCGTATTGAACTTCAATCTTCTCAGCTTTCTTGTTCAATTCAATTGCTGTTTTATAAAATCTTTCAGCAAATGCACCGTTAACAAAGTGAAAGCTTCGTTCTTCCACGCAGTTTTGAATTATCCTGTCCATACATTCTGTCGCTGAACTCAGGAAAAAAATAAAATAATTATCAGGTACGTTCAGAAGTTTTTTCAATTCATTGACAGAAAATTTATAAATTTCAATAAACTCTTTACTACGGTGATTAATGGAACAGACATTTTCATCGAATGCCTGTGCTAAATAATCTTTGACTTCAGGATAAAGCTCAGTCGGACCTGGAGTGAAAAAAGTTTTCAAAAAAGTTGTTGGTTGTTAGTTGATAGTTGTTGGTTGATTGTTGTTAGTTGATTGTTGTTAATTGTTAGTTGTTAGTTAAATAGTGATCAATTTCTCAATACCCAATACCCAATACCCAATACCTCAATACAAAACCCTAAACTTGATCGTATGCGGAATTTTTTTAAGTTCGTTTATAACTTCCGGATCATACTTCTTACTAATATCAGTGATCACATATCCTACGAGCTCATTTGTTTTCAGATACTGGCCTATTATATTAATATTATGTTCTGCGAGAACGTTATTGATTCTTGCAAGTATACCGGGAACGTTCTCATGAATATGTATCAGTCGGTGAGCATTCTGAAATTCCGGTAATTGTATTTCCGGAAAGTTGACACTATAAAAAGTATTTCCACTATTAATAAAATCAATTATCTTCGAAGGTACAAAGTTGCCGATATTTTTTTGAGCTTCTTCAGTGCTGCCACCGATATGCGGAGTGAGAATTATATTCGGCAGATTTTGCAAATTGGTAATAAATCTGTCATCGTTACCCGATGGTTCATCAGGGAAAACGTCAATTGACGCGCCGCTGATCTTATGGTTAATAATATTTTTTGAAAGTTCTTCAATATCGACAACATGGCCTCTGCTCAGATTCAGGAAGATCACACCCTTCTTCATTTGCGCAAATTCTTTAGCGCCAATGAAGTCAGTATTACTTTTACTTCCGTCAATATGCAGTGTAACGATGTCAGATCTCTTTAAAAGCTCAGAAAGTGTATTGCACTTTTTTGCATTTCCAAGAGCAAGTTTATCTAATACATCATAATAATAAACTTCCATTCCAAGATCCTCTGCAAGTACAGAAAGTTGCGAACCGATCTTACCGTAACCAATGATACCGATCTTCTTACCTCTGATCTCATAACTTCCTTTTGAAGATTTATCCCAGATGCCTTTATGCAGTGAATTACTTTTGCCTATAATATTTCGCATAAGAATTATGATTTCTGCAAGGGCAAGCTCTACAACACTGCGTGTATTACTGAATGGAGCATTAAATACAGCTATGCCTTTTATAAGTGCGGCATTAAGATCAATTTGATTTGTACCAATGCAGAAGGCGCCGATTGCAATCAGGCGATTGGCATGTTTCAGGCATTCTTTACTTACATGTGTTTTCGATCTGATACCGAGAATTGAAATATCCTTTATCTTCTTTGAAAGTGATGTTTCATCCAATCCATATGGATAAGATTCAACCTGATAACCTTCCGATTTAAAAATTTCAATTGCGTCGTGATGAATATTTTCCAGTAACAAAACTTTTATTCTGTTTTTCGGATATGAGATGGTCATTGGAAGTTTATTCAAATATAGAAATTCATCCATATTAGGTGTAATATGATCGGCCTTAGATGTAACAAGATCTCTCTCAATATTTTCAGTAAATGCAAAGAATTTATGCGCGATCCCTGCTTCCTTCAATTCGTAGTCAGTGTAACCGTCTCCGATCACATATAGCTCACCTTTGAGATTTATTTTCTGAAGTTGTTTGATCTTACCGTTATCAGTGCTTAAAAGATTTTTTTTGTCAAAGCCGGTTATGTTGCCTTTTTTATCAAACTCAAAAGTATTTGCAAAAACATTTTTTACGGGAATATTATAACTGCTAATTATCGGAATAATGATTTCTTTGAATCCTCCGGAAATTATATAAATATTCTTGCCGTACTTTTTAAAAAAACTTTTATTTCTTTTAACGGAAACTGAAACTTTGCTGTGTAGTTTTTTTATCAAAACTTTAATATCGGATCTGTTTGAATGAAGAAGTTTAATTCTTTTATTCAATGAATCACTGAATGATATCTTCCCATCCATTCCTTCTTCTGTCAGCTTTTCAAACTCCGACATAATGTTTTTTCTGTCAGGATTTTTTTTAAGAGAGATGTGACATAATTCGTCCAATGCTTCCAGGCGAATGAAGGTGCTGTCAAAGTCGATAATGAAATTTATATTGGTGCCGGATTTTTTTTTCAATAATTTTTTTAGAGAAATTAAATATTAGATATAGAAGAATTGAGAAGTGAATACTGACAATAATTTAAAATGCTAAAATAATTTCGATCTAATCAAATTATTTTTTTGAGCGGAAGACGGGGCTCGAACCCGCGACGTCCACCTTGGGAAGGTGGCATTCTACCACTGAATTACTCCCGCAATTCAATTATCAATTATTAATTTTCAATGTTCAATTACTTAATTGATAAAAATATTTAATGTTCTATCACGAGTAAATCACAACTAGTTTTATTCTCCCCTGGATTAGGCTTGAAGACTATTTTCTTAAATCCTTCCCGGGTTTGAATGTTAAGTTCAAATGAACATTTTTCGTAATCAACTTCCTCTCATTTATCTGACGATTACCACGAGAAGTGCAACTACAAGTAAAACCAATATTATCGTTATCAGTGTATAGTTATCCAGATCCATTGTATTCTCAATATAAACCGTTTCATATTTTTGCTGATGACTTTTCAGATCATAATCACCTTTAACAATTGCAAAGACATCCTGATCTTTGTCGCCATCCCTGTCAGCAAAAAAGACAGGCATCATTAAACCTTTTGGCAAGAATGAATTAACTTCATAATTATCAAAGTTTTTATTCTCAAGGCTGAAAAAAGGTTTCTCAAGTGTACCTGCATTTTTATAATATTCAACATTTCCTTTTGATGTGAATTTAAGGATGTCAAAATCACCGTCTTTATCTACATCTATAATAACAGGGTTTTTTATTCCTTCATTATTATTAATATATTGATCGGATAAATTTGTAATATCTTTCTTACTAAAGGTTTTCTTTAACGGTGAAACCTCATCAGCTTTTGAAATTGAAACTGAAAGAAGCACGATTGCAATTACCAATACAAGGTTTTTCATTTAATCCTCCGATTTTATTTTTTATAAAATAGCTTAAACTTAATTTAGAAAAAACTGAAATGTATTTTCCATACAACAAGTTCAGTTTCACAAGCACTTCAGTAAGCTGTCAAATGTAAATTTATTATCCAGATGATCGAATGTTATCTAACATTCCAATAAGCTTTCAATAAAAATTACAATTAGCGTCCAAAATTTTCATAAATTATATTCTTTAAATTAGTTTATTCTTTGGATAAATTGCTTCTATTTAACAATTTAAAACAAGAATATTTGAAAGGAATTATTTTAGCCGGCGGCGCCGGTTCGCGTTTGTATCCGGTATCTAAAGTTTATAGTAAGCAACTTACACTTATTTACGACAAACCATTGATCTATTATCCACTGTCAATTTTAATGTTGTCGAACATAAAAGAGATACTTATCATTTCTAATGAAGAGACTATTCCTTTATATCAGAAATTGTTTGATGATGGATCTGATTACGGATTAAGAATTGAATATGCACTTCAGACCGCTCCAAACGGAATTGCAGAATCTTTCATTATCGGAGAAAAGTTTATAGGCAGTGACGGAGCAACTCTAATATTAGGCGATAATATTTTTTACGGAAATCTTGATTTTATTTACAGGGCAATTCAAAAAAATGATGGGGCAACTATTTTCGGTTACAGGGTGAATGATCCTGAAAGATACGGTATCGTAGAATTTGATCAGAACGGAAAAGCAATCTCAATCGAAGAGAAACCTCAGAAGCCAAAATCTAATTTTGCTGTGCCCGGCCTGTATGTTTATGATAATGACGTTGTCAGCATTTCAAAAAATATCAAACCTTCTCCAAGAGGTGAGCTTGAGATTACTGATGTCAATAATGTTTATCTTAAGAAAGGAAAACTCAGTGTAGAGAAGATCGGCAGGGGAGTAGCATGGCTTGACACCGGAACTCCTGAATCTCTTTTACAGGCATCGAATTTTTTCGGTGTGATAGAAGACCGGCAGGGTTTGAAAGTTGCATGCATCGAAGAGATCGCTTATTATAAAGGATTTATAGATAAGAAAAAATTTGAAGATATCATTTCTAAGATCCCTAAATCTTTTTATAAAGATTACTTAAACAGAATTCTGTGGGAATCCAATCCTCCGGAAAAGGTAAATTGATAAGTTGAAAATCATTAAGAGTGAAATAGGTGGATTGCTCGTCATTGAACCGGATTTTTTTCCTGATGAAAGAGGATTTTTCTTTGAATCATATAATAAGAAAAAGTATAAACAAGCCGGTTTGAATTATGATTTTGTTCAGGATAATATTTCAAAATCTCAAAAAGGCACTATCAGAGGTTTGCATTATCAGGTTGGGCAATTTGCTCAGGGTAAACTTTGCCAGGTAATTGCAGGAAGTGTCATTGATGTAGCAGTTGACGTTAGATTCGGTTCTCCCACTTTCGGAAAACATTTTACCGTTGAACTTACAGGTGAAAATCACAAACAGATTTGGATACCTCCGGGCTTTGCACATGGCTTTTCCGTTTTGTCAGATGAAGCAATATTTTCTTACAAATGTACAGCTCCATACAGTAAGAAAGATGAAA
>JBDSYA010000009.1:0-10888 GCA_039925865.1 Ignavibacteria bacterium | reverse complement strand
TTCTGAAAGATTTGTTATCTGAATAGCCCACGTCATACATAACCTCGTTTATATTTTTTCTGCTGGTTTCAAAACTTTTTTTAGCTGCTTCAACTTTTACCCTTTGAATATATTCAACTACAGTATTTGAAGTTGCTTTTTTAAATCTTCTTTCCATATTTCTCCTGCCCAATGCAAGCATAGAAGCTAACTTATCGACTGATATTTTTTCCTGAAAATTATTCTCAATGAACTCCTGCGCATTTTTTATGGGTGCATCTCCGTGTTCTTTTTGACCGCTAAAAATACTAAAAGATGACTGGCTGCTGCGTTCTAATTCAATGGCAAATACTTTTGAACATAGTATTGCCATATATCTCCCTGCATACTTTTCAATTATATATAAAATAAGATTCAGATATGAATATGCACCGCCGCTTGAATAAATTCCTCCTTCATCTGTAATAACTTTTTCCGGAACAAGATCCACCTGCGGAAACATTTTTCTGAACTCATTGGCAGCAACCCAGTGAGTTGCACATTTCCGACCGTCCAATAAACCTGTTGAAGCTAGTAGGAATGCCCCGACACAAAGGCTTGCAACCTCAGCGCCTTTCTCATGATGCTTTATGATCCATGGAATAAAATCTTTATTGAGCTCTATGGCATTTTTCATATCTCCGTCAAATGCAGGAATAACTATAAGATCTGTTTTTCTTATATCCTCCATTAATAAAGTATGAATCGTAAATAATCCGCCGCCTAACTGTGTCTCGTTAGAAAGTCCAACAAGCTGAATATTAAACAGAGGAGTTTTCCCTTCGTCTTTGTAAAACTGATTTACCTGTGCTAATAATTGTCGGGGACCTTCAATGCTTCCCAGAATGGCGCCTTTCGGTACCAGTATCGTAATATTTTTCAATTTAAATTTTTATGATTAATTAATGCAGGATGTTTTCTTCCACTGTTATTTTATGGATTAAAATAAAAATGAAAATTGTCGCATTCAACCCCTTAATAAGTCGTTTTTGAACATATACAAATTAAAAAAATTACATTAATTTTGTGTAGTTACTTTTCTGCGAACTAATCTAATACATTATTTAATACAATCATCCGGTAATAGATTAACAAACATTCAAAGAAAAATTTTCAAACAAAATTTAAAAAATTAATCAACTAAAAAATGGCAGCATTAAATCCCTATTTGAATTTCAGTGGTAACACCGAGGAAGCATTTGAATTTTACAAATCCGTATTCGGTGGTGAATTTTCTATGGTCATGAGATATAAAGATGTTCCTTCTGAAATTCCTTCTCCAAAGACCGACCCTGATAAAATCATGCATATCGCTTTGCCAATAGGTACTGATTCTGTCTTAATGGGCAGTGATATACCTGAATCGTACGGAAAAGTTAATAACGGAAATAATATTTCAATCTCAATTAATACAGAGAGTGAAGAAGAAGCAGACAAACTTTATAAAGGTTTGACCGATGGAGGGAAAGCAACAATGCCCATGGATAAAGTTTTTTGGGGAGCTTATTTTGGAATGTGTTCTGATAAGTATGGTATACACTGGATGGTAAATCATGATCTTAAAAAGTAAAATTCTAAAATTGACAAATTAAATGTGATTTGAATTAATGTATCAAAACATTTTTACGGAGCAGTTTAATCATTCAGCATTTCAAAACAATTTTAATAAATAAAATATAATAAGATGTCAAAACAAATTTTTGTAAATTTACCTGTAAAAGACCTTAAGAGATCTGTCGCATTTTTTACTGAACTTGGTTATAAATTCGATTCGCAATTTACTGATGATAACGCAACCTGCATGATCATAAGCGATGTAATTTTTGTCATGCTCCTGGTTGAACCATTTTTTAAAACATTCACTAAAAAAGAAATAGCGGATTCAATAAAAAGCACCGAAGTAATTTTATGTTTATCCGCTGACAGTAAAGAAGAGGTTGATAGTCTGGTAAGTAAAGCTGTTAAAGCCGGGGCGACCGCCGCAAATGAAAAGCAGGATCACGGTTGGATGTACGGACATGGATTTGAGGATCTTGACGGACATTTGTGGGAAGTAATGTATATGGATAAAAGTGAAATGGATAAGGAAAAAAATAAACTTTCGTGAAAATGTTTTTAAATTTTTTACGCAATATCAACAATTAAAAAACGAATTGAAAAAATCCACGTCCTTTTAATTCAGAGTAATAATATTTTATTGCAAGTTTTCAAAAAACGAATTTTTACTAATTTAAACAAATAATAAAATGGATACAAAAACAGTAAGCAGCCGAATGCATTCTCTCATAGTATTATATGATATGCATACAGATTTTTTCCCTAAAGTAATTGAAGGCATCTCGGAGAAAGATGCAAATAACAGGCTTGGCACAAAAGCTAATCACGCCGCATGGATCACCGGAAGTCTTGTTCAGGAAAGATTTGAAATGGGAAAGGAGTTCGGTTCTGAATTAAAGCAGAGTGCTCATGAACTTTTCAAAGATCATAAAGGAATACAGGAAGGCGTTACTTATCCTTCTTTGGATGAATTTAAAAAGGACTGGGATAAGATCACTCCGGTTCTGAGAAATTCTTTAGTTAACATTAGTGATGAAAAACTTGACAGTGAGTTTTCAATGCCTGAAATGAAGATGCCTTATTTTAAACTGATATCATTTATAATATATCGTGAAGCTAACTGCATCGGGCAGATCGCCCTTTGGCGCAGACTTTTAGGCTATGATGCCATGAAATATATGTAGGATGATCTTTTACAGTGAATAAGATAAGAATATTTCCAAAAGTGTTTTATAAATTTCAAACCTATTAAATATTAAAATAACAAATTAACAGAAAGGAAATAAAATGAAATATGTGGATGGTTTTGTTTTACCTGTACCGAAAAAAAATTTAAAGGCATACCAAAAAATGTCTAAGAATGCAGGCAAAATCTGGAAAGAGTATGGAGCGCTGCAATATCTGGAATGTACCGGAGATGATATGAATTTAAAAATGGATAATCCATTTCCGAAAATGATGAAACTCAGGCCCGATGAAATTGTGGTATTTTCATGGATACTTTATAAATCCAAAGTTCATCGAGACAATGTAAATGCAAAAGTGATGAAAGATCCCCGACTTAGCAAGATGATGGACCCTAAATCAATGCCGTTTGATATTAAACGAATGTCATATGGAGGGTTTAAAACTATCGTTGAGCTTTAATGTATTTGTTTATTAAAAATTCTGATGTCTTCATTTGTAAAGTAGAAACTGGTAAAAAGAAAATAACTTGACGGCAATAAGTATTTTTAAAAATGAAAGTTCGTTAAAATATGATCAGCGTGAATATTTCAATTTTACATGATCGGAAAGCAGCAGTTGACCCGAAGCCACAATTCAGATTTTACATTAAAGCGTTTTATTAATTTATTAAATAAAATTTTCAGGAAAGGAAAATATTAATGTTCAAAGACAGCAAAGTGTTTAGCAGTTTCTCGGTGAAAGACATTCCAAAAGCAAAAGAATTTTACGGTAATACTTTAGGGATTGAAGTATCTCAAGAAATGGAGGGAATTTTAAGCCTACATTTCTCTGATAACCATAATGTTATCATTTATCCAAAGCCTGATCACATGCCTGCAGCTTTTACGGTCCTGAATTTTCCGGTCGATGATGTTGAAACTGTAGTAGATGAATTGATAAAGCTGGGGATTAAAATGGAGAAGTATGATATGGATGATTTAAAAACGGATGAAAAAGGTATATTTCACGGTGAAGGTCCCACGATAGCATGGTTTAAAGATCCCGCAGGAAATATTTTATCAGTTGTTGAATTAGAATGATCCGGTATTCTTTTTTTATTTTAAAAAAAATTTATTATTAAAAAATTATAATAAGATTATACCAATATCCGTTTCAAATTTTTATTCTTCAATGTAATGCCTTGTAAAATTTAGGAGGTATATTTAATTTTCCGTCACAACAAACTTAATATACATCAGGACAGAGGTGAAACTTTTATTCTACAGTTTTATAATTATTTTTATTTTTTCACCGTTAAAAACATTGCTATCACAGGCACCTGCTTATAATCTTCACATTCGAAATCAGGTAATTGCCAATCCCAGTAATTCCATGGATTTTGATATTTATGTGGAGCACACAAATTCACCTGTAATGTTTGAATATGCCGGCGGACAGTATTTCATACAATTTGATTCTGCTATTGGTAATGGCGGACCATTTAGTCTTTCAATTTTAGATTCGGACTTGCCGCTTCAACTGCGACCAAGAAATCCTTCTATTGCTGAAGTTTTGAACCCCCCTGCTACAATCATGAGACTTGCTGTAAATGTTTTTCCCGGAGCCGGATTTGGTCATAAGGTCAAAGGAAGTGGTGATGTCGGTACGCTGATAGCCAGGGTCAGGCTCACACTTTTGACGGGCAAGTTTAATTGTCATGCTGCTGATTTTAGTTTAGAATGGAGAAATCCTCCTGTAATATTTTTTTCAACCAAACTTTTTGCTTACTTCGACGGATTAAACAATGATATTACAACTCCTGAAACACATTTTCCTAAGCCCGGACCTGGTTTAATTCCTCCTTGTACAAATTTATATCTTAAAGTTCACATGTTGATCGAAGGATCTTATGTAGTTTCCACAAATACTCTCAATCGTAAAGAGATCATTACTGCTTTTTTACGAGAGAGAGCTCCTCCTTATATCTTAAGAGATACAGCGGTTGCCAGTTTAGATTCAATTTCAGGACAGGCATTATTTGTTTTTAATAAAGCGATATCAGGAAATTATTATGTTCAGTTCAAACATTTCAATTCCATTGAAACGTGGACAAAAGTTTCACTAAATTTACAGGAGCAGTCTTTACCGCCTGATACTCTTCTGCCGGCTGAATATAATTTTACATTATCAGACACAACTGCATATGGGAATAATTTAATTTTGAAAGGAACAAAATATTGTTTTTATTCAGGAGATGTTACACAGGATGGGTTCATTGATGGTACTGATATGTTACCGGTGGATAATGATGCAAATAATTTTTTAACAGGCTCCTATCTCATCACAGATCTTAACGGAGACGATATTGTTGACGGCGATGATCTTTTAATTTGCGACAACAATGCCTTTGCCTACATTACTTCAGTTTTTCCGTGATTTCATTTATGATCAATCAAAATATTTTTAATATTTTTCATATAAGAAATAAAAAAACCCGGTCTGTTTAAACCGGGTCTCAATATTATTGAAAATTAAATTTATATTTCATTATTATGCATCTTTCAGAGCTTCTGCACCTCCGACTATCTCAAGTATCTCTTTGGTAATTGCCGCCTGTCTCGCCTGATTGTAAGACAATTCAAGTATTTTAAGTAAGTCCGATGCATTCTTGGTAGCCGTTTCCATTGCGGTCATTCGGGCAGCCTGCTCTGCTGCATTTGACTCGAGCAGTACTTTCCAGAACTGAACTTTTAGCTGTTTAGGTATCAGCTCCTTAATTATTTCAACTGCAGACGGTTCATAAATGTAATCAGTTTTTTTCTTTGTCTTTACCTCTTGTTTTCCATCAGGCTTCAGATCTTGTTTTTCATCTGATTTTTTTAATGGAAGGAATTGTTCCTTTACCGTAACCTGCTTAGCAATTGATTTAAACTCATTGTAAACTATTTCCACACTATCAAATTGTTTTTTCTTATAACCGTCAACGAGATAATTGACTATTTCATTTGAACGCTCAATAGTAAGATCACCAAACACACCCGTATAACTTTTCAGCAGATTTAAATTTTTCTTTTTCAAAGAATCGTTTGCCTTTTTTCCGACAATTACAACTTTAGTATTTTTATCAATTGTGTTTAAGTAATTACCTGAAGTCCGGATGATATTTGTATTGAAAGATCCCGCAAGTCCCCTGTCTGCGGAAACTATCACCAGCAGCCTGGTCTTTATATCTCTTGCGTCTGAAAGCTCATCCACGCCATCTTCTGCTGCACCGACAAGATCGCTTAATAATTCATTTATTTTTTTTGCATAAGGTCTCGCTGAGATGATCTTATCCTGTGCTCTTCTGAGTTTTGCCGAAGCAACCATCTTCATCGCGCGGGTGATCTTCTGAGTATTTTTTACTCCGCCAATTCTGATTTTTAATTCTTTGAGTGTCGCCAATCTATGCGTGTATGTTTTTAAAAATTAATTACAATATTATGACTTCAATGTAGACTTGAATCTTTCCGTATAGTCACCAAAAACTTTATTCATTTTTTCAATATTTTCCGGTGTGAGATCTTTGGTTTCGCTTATACTTTTTACAATGTCAGGGTGCATATTTTCAACTTCCTGTATAAGATCATCCTGGAATCTCCTGACATCTGCTACAGGAATCTCATCCAGATAACCTTTAGTCGCAGCATAAAGTATCAACACCTGATTTTCAACTGTCATCGGAGAATATTGTTTCTGTTTTAATATCTCTACTAATCTTTCACCTCTTCTTAACTGCTGCATAGTAGCTTTATCAAGATCAGAACCGAATTTTGCAAAAGCTTCGAGCTCTCTGTACTGAGCAAGCTCAAGTCTCAATGTTCCTGCGATCTTTTTCATTGCTTTTATCTGAGCGTTACCACCTACTCTTGAAACGGATATACCGACGTTGATAGCCGGCCTTACACCTGCATTAAATAGATTTGGTTCAAGATAGATCTGACCGTCTGTTATAGAGATAACATTTGTTGGAATGTATGCAGACACGTCGCCCGCTTGTGTTTCAATTATAGGTAATGCTGTCAGGCTTCCGCCGCCAAGATCGTCGGAGAGCTTTGATGCTCTTTCAAGAAGTCTTGAGTGAAGATAAAATACATCACCGGGATATGCTTCCCTTCCCGGAGGTCTTCTTAATAATAAAGATACTTCACGGTAAGATGCCGCTTGTTTTGAAAGGTCATCATATACTACTAATGCATGTCTTCCTGAATCTCTAAAATATTCTCCAAGTGTTGCTCCTGCAAATGCTGCAATATACTGAAGCGGTGCAGGATCTGAAGCAGTAGCTGCAATCACCGTTGTATATTCCATTGCTCCCGCATCCTGAAAGTTTTTTACTACCTGCGCAACTGTCGAACCTTTTTGGCCGATTGCAACATATATACAAAATACATCTTTACCTTTTTGATTTATAATTGCGTCTATTGCAACTGCCGTTTTTCCTGTCTGTCTGTCACCGATAATAAGTTCTCTTTGTCCTCTTCCTATCGGGATCATCGCATCAACAGCTTTCACTCCGGTCTGAAGCGGTTCTTTCACAGGCTGTCTTTGAATTACACCAAGAGCTTTTCTTTCAAGCGGTAAAAATTTGTCAGTATGAATTTCACCTTTACCGTCAACAGGCTGGCCAAGCGGATTGATAACTCTTCCAAGCATTGCTTCCCCTACCGGCATTGAAGCAATTCTTCCTGTTCTTTTAACAAGATCACCTTCTTTAACAAGTGACGAATCGCCGAATAGAATACATCCTACATTATCTTCTTCAAGGTTTAAAGCAATTCCAAAAACTGCGTTTGGAAATTCGATCAGCTCCCCTGCTTCGCATTTTGATAATCCATATACACGGGCAACTCCATCACCAACATAAAGCACCGTTCCGACATCATAAATATCAACTTCCGTTTCGAAACCTGATAACTGTCTCCTTAGTATCGCGGAAATCTCATCTGATTTTACCTCTGCCATTATTTATTTTTCCTTCTCCGAATTAACGGAATATTTTCTTAAAAATTTTAGTGATCAAAAATTAATTTAAAACAAAATCACCCTGTTTGAATTTCTCCTTCAGTATTTCAAGCTGGCGTTTTATGCTCGCATCGAGTATTGTATCATCGATCTTTGCTACAAATCCGCCTATGATTGATTTATCGATCTCAAAAGTTAACTCAGCTTTTAATTTTGTATATGCTTCTATCTTAGATTTCATATTAGCTTTTTCCTTATCATTCAAATCAACTGAAGTTTTGACGGTAACATCAACGATACCTTCTTTTTCCTTTTTCAGCTTAATAAAATCTTCAAGTATTTCCCTCGTCAAAGCGCCTCTTCGTCTTTCAATAAGCAAATTCATAAAGTTCATCGTCAGTTCAGAAACATTTGATCCGAAAATATTTTTTACTACTTCGAGTTTTTTATTTTTAGGAATTACCGGGCTGTTAAAAAAAAGTTCGAGATCATGATTGGATTTAATAAGGTTTATTGCAAAGGTAACATCTTTTGTGACTTCCTCCAATTTCCCTTTCTCCTCAGCTACTCCGAAAATTGCCAGCGAATATCTTCTTGATGCTTTAGACTTCATTTTTTTTGATATTGGAATATTAAAATATAATTACTGATACAACTATCAACTAATTACTGGGTATCTGTGAAATAAAATCATTGACAATTTTCTTCTGCTTACTTTCGTCAAGGTTATCTTTAAGAATTTTTTCGGCAGATTTAATTGCAAGATCTGAAACTTCATTTCTAAGATCGGCCATTGCAGAATCTTTTTCCTGTTTGATCTCTATCTTTGCCTGTTCGATCAGTTTTCTTGATTCTTCCTGAGCCTTAGTCATCAGATCGGTTCTCATTTTATTCGCCATTTCCTTTGACTCATTAATGATCTTCATCGATTGAGTATTTGCTTCTGTCAGGATCTTTTTATTCTCCACAAGAAGATCTTCGGAATCCTTTTTCAATTTTTCTGCCTGATCAATACTATCCCTGATAGATTGTTCCCTCGAATGAAGTGAAGACAGGAGAGGCTTCCATGCAATCTTTTTCAGTATGAAAAGCAGGATCACGAATATCAGTAACTGCCAGATTATAAGTCCGGGATTCACCGTTAATAGTGCGGGCTTCTCATCAGGTGCAATGAATAGAAGTATCAATAAATGATTATATAGTAAAGAAAAATAATATATCATTATCTGTTTTTAAATTATTTTAAAACTGTCTCCTAAAATTTTTAAGCAGACGGTTAAATATGTAAATGCTTTTAGCTTTTTGTTGCAAGTAAAATACAGATAACAAGTCCAAACAGCGCAACTCCTTCAACAAGTGCCGCAGCAATGATCATGGTTGTTCTGATTTCACCTGTAGCTTCAGGCTGTCTTCCGATTGATTCTAATGCAGAACCTGCAAGTCTTCCAATTCCAATTCCTGCACCTATTACTGCCAGACCGGCTCCAATGCCGCCACCTAAGTATGCTAAATCCATTTTTTGTAATTCTCCTTTTTATTTTTAATGTTAATGTTATAAATAATTTATAATTGAATATTTCCAAAAAACATAAATCGAAAACATAAATCTAAAATCATAAATCTAAAATCATAATATTCCAAATCCAAAATCCCAAATCCCAAATTCCAAATCAGTGTTGGTGCACAGCCATATCGATATACAACACCGAAAGCATTGTAAATATATAAGCCTGTAGTAAAGCAATAAATATCTCAAGCATGTAAATAAATAATCCAAGTGGAATTGCAATTATAGTCCCGGCATAGCTCATTATAAAAATCAATCCTATCAATGAAAATATTATAATCGAACCTGCAGTAATATTTGCAAACAACCTCATCAGTAATGAAAAAGGTTTTGTGAACAATCCGATGAATTCAACTACTATCATGATCGGCATTACAAATACCGGAACGCCCGGAGGAACAAGTCCTTTAAAGTAGCCAACAACACCGTGTGCCTGAATCCCTTTTACCTGTGTGACTGAAAATGTTATGAGAGCTAAGGCAGCTGTGATATTAATGTTCTTTGTCGGCTGAGCCATGAATGGAAACAGCCCGATCAGATTCGCAAACATGATGAAGAAAAACAGTGAACAAAAGAAAGGAAGCATTTTTATTCCCGCTTTTCCCATGTTTGGAACAACTATTTCATCACGAATAAACACAACTATAGACTCAACCATATTTCCAATCCCGCGCGGTACCCTGTTCTTAGCATTCTTTGATGCTGCAAATGCAAGAACTATCACAAGGAGTATCGATGAAATTATCATCATAAAAAGACTCTTTGTCACCGAGAAATCTATTTCCATACCGCCAATGTTTACCGGCGCAAAGTGAGGAAGGTTAAGCTTTCCAAAGAAATAAAGATCTACATAATGGTGATCTACTACTCTTTCAATTATATCAAAATTACCTTCATCATCAGCAGTATGAATATCCTGCTTTGTAGTTTCATCTTTATGCTCCTGCGCATAAGAAGTACTTATATAAAGTGTGAATAAAGTTGAAAAGAATATTATGAAGACCGGTAATATTTTTAGAAGTGTTTTCCTTACAGAGGGTTTCGGATCCAAAATTTTTATCAATTATTAAATTTGTTTTCTGTTAGAGTTGCTTGAAAGGAAATTTATTTCAAGGATCAAAAATAAAAAGTAAAAGAAAAATAAAATTACTGCAAAACTTATCTTATCTATTTTTAAAAAATATGAGAGTATGAAAACCAGTCCGGCTATCGTGAACATTCTAACAACCATACTCAAAAGAACTGTATTAAAGAAACCTCTTCCCGGTGTTTGAAACGCTTTGTAAATTATTATACTTCCTGCAATTACATTCAGAAAACTTATCAGCCAGCCGAGAATTAAAGGAACAATGTAGATCTGATTATTGGTGATGAAGATGGTTATCATTGACGTAACAAGGAGCGCTGTGCTTATAGCAATTACCCTCGTTATGAACTTCTTAAGATCTCCGGCTTTCAGTACTTATTATATTTAGGATTTTCTTTCTTATCTTCCTCGGAAAGTTTTTTTATGTTGAGATAAAAACTATAAAAACCTGCTGCAAAACCCACGAACGTCAATATCAGCGTGAACAA
>JBDSYA010000008.1:0-5652 GCA_039925865.1 Ignavibacteria bacterium | reverse complement strand
CAGCACACGAATATTCTTTCGGAATCTCAACAGCAGCACGGAGTCCGGCTCCTCCGGCTCCGACAATAACAACGTCAAAAGATTTTATCATAGTTAATAGTTGTTTGTTGCTAGTTGTTTGTTGTTTGTTATGTTTTGTGTTGGCTTCGATGCTTGCATGAAGTATGATATTTATTACAATAACGGTCTTAAAATTTTTTCCTAAAATACTTTTATTGAAAAATTAAATCAATATACAAGAACTTTAAAAGGTGAATTGAAAAAGGTTTCTTAGGAAATATAGTGGAAAGTAATTTATATATACTTTACATTTCCTTCTCGCATTTTGTCATTCCAGCATGCTCTTAGCGGGGGTACCCTCTGGGTCATCCAATAAGTTTTAATCGCTAGTTTAAATAATTTGAGAGTATTGAATAAAAGAGTATTGAATAAAAAAGTATTGATTGAAGGTTTTTCAATAAAATAATAATTGAATAGGTTAGTTAAATATAAACAAACAAAGGATTATCCGCATCCAATTCAAAAAAATAATTAACAAATAGAGAAGATGAAATTTTGGATAAAGAAAGAATCAATTTACAATTGAGATATAATAATTACAGTGTTTGAGATTGGATGACCCAGAGGGTACCCCCCTCTAGGAGCATGTGGGAATGACAACGGGAAAGATGATAATGTTAATATAGGATCAGGATAGGATAGATATTCATTAAATTAATTCACAGTAAATCATATAAAACAAATATTTTTACAGGGCAGTCAGCTTAAATATTGGATCATCATTTTGTCTAATAAATCTCATACATTAATTTTCTAACCATTACATTCAATAAATAAAAATTTTATCAGCTTCCTCACAAAATTTTATTCAAAAAAAAAGCCATCCTGTTTTCACAGAATGGCTTTTAAGATATTTTTTTAAAAAGAAGATTATACTTCTGCTTCTGCTTCTACTTCTTTTTTCTTTTTAGATTTAGTCTTAACTTTTTCTATTACTTCTTCAACTTCATCTTTCTCTGTAACAACCAGCTCCCTGTACTTTCTTAAACCGGTTCCTGCAGGAATGAGCTGCCCTATTATAACATTTTCTTTCAAACCAAGTAAATGATCAACTTTACCTCTTATAGCAGCATCCGTAAGAACTTTGGTAGTTTCCTGGAATGATGCAGCGGAAATAAAACTGTCTGTTGTTAATGATGTCTGAGTGATTCCCAATAATACAGGCTCAGCCGTTGCCGGTATAGCATCTTTGAATTTGATTACTGATTTTTCTTTTTTCTTCAATGCTACATTAAGATCTTTGACTTCCTTCTTTGACATGATTTCTCCTTCAAGGATCTTATCACCGTTGCCGGGATCAGTAATAACGACCATTCCCCTTAACTTCTCATTCTCTTCTGCAAAACGGTTTTTATGAATAACGTCCCCTTCAAGGAACTTTGTATCTCCGGGATCGCTGACTTTAACTTTCTGCAGCATTTGTCTTACTATAACTTCAATATGTTTATCATTAATCTTAACACCCTGAATCCTGTAAACTTCCTGAATCTCATTTACCAAATAGCCCTGAACCTCGGCGACACCCTTGATCTTCAAAATGTCAACCGGGTCAAAAGCTCCGCCTGTCAGCGGCTCTCCGGATTTAACAAAATCACCATGTCTCACAAGGATATGTTTCCCGATAGGTATTTTGTAATCTATTACTTTACTTTCATCTTTACTTATAATTCTGACTTCCCTGCTTCCTCTGGAGATTTTTCCAATCTCTACAGTTCCGTCGATCTCTGCAACTTTTGATGGATCGCTTGGACTTCTTGCCTCAAACAATTCAGTAACTCTTGGAAGACCGCCTGTTATATCCCTGGTCTTTCCGGAGTCTCTTGGAATTTTAACTATGATTGTTCCGGCTTTAACATCCTCACCGTCATCTACAAGCAAATTGGCTTTTGCCGGAATTAAATATGAACTCAGCACTTTCTCATTCTTTGGATTCAGAATCTGAATTGTCGGACTCTTTGTCTTATCCCGACTCTCAATAACAATTTTTTGAAAGTGACCGGTTTGTTCATCTTTCGCAAGGTCATACTGTTTTCCTTCTTCCATATCTATGTATCTTACTATACCATCATCTTCAGCAACGATCACAGAATTGTAAGGATCCCATTCGTACAAAATTCCATTCTTAGGTACCTTCTCGTTGTTCTTTACTTTCAAATGAGCTCCGTAAGGTACTGAATATCTGGCCATCTGTGAACCGTTCTCATCAATAATATTTATCATTCCGTTTCTGCTCAATGATACATATTCCGGTCCGGCTCCACCTTTATATTCAACGATCTTAATTGCTTCAAACTTTGCTTTACCTTCAAACTTAGATGTGATCTGTGATTGTGTGATTATCTTACTGGCAGTTCCTCCGATATGGAAAGTTCTGAGTGTAAGCTGCGTACCCGGTTCGCCGATAGACTGTGCTGCGATTATTCCTACAGCTTCTCCAACTTCCACCAGCTTTGCAGTTGCTAGATTTCTTCCATAACACTTTGCACAAACACCTCTTTTTGTTTCGCATGTTAACACCGATCTGATTTCGACCTGTGTTACCGGTGTTTCCGAAACTAACTGAGCTTTATCTTCATTAATAACTTCACCCGCTTTGATGATTACTTTTTTTGTCAAAGGATTAACAACATCATTTACTGAAACTCTTCCTAAAATTCTTTCTGATAAAGTTTCTTTAACGTCTTCTCCTTCTTTTAAAGCTTCTGTTGACACGCCTCTGATGGTACCGCAGTCTTCTTCTGTTATAATTACATCCTGTGCAACGTCAACTAGTCGTCTTGTAAGATATCCTGCATCAGCAGTCTTCAAAGCTGTATCTGCAAGACCTTTTCTCGCTCCGTGTGTTGAAATAAAATATTCAAGAATGGATAAACCTTCTTTGAAATTTGCGATGATAGGATTTTCAATTATCTCACCCGCCTGTCCTGTAAGTGACTTCTGAGGTTTTTGCATAAGACCTCTCATTCCGGCAAGCTGGCTAACCTGTTCAGCCGAACCTCTTGCACCCGAATCGATCATCATATGTAGTGAGTTGAAACCGTTTTTTGACTTTGTTAAATTTAACATAAGGTCTCTCTTTACTTCATCTCTGACGTGTGTCCAGATATCAATAACTTTATTATATCTTTCATTCTCGGAAATTATACCTCTTGATTTTGATTTTTCAATAAGCTCAACTCTCTTATACGCCTCTTCTATAATCTTATCTTTTGTTTGAGGTACTTCAATATCATCAATATTAACTGACAAACCTCCTAATGTTGCATATTCAAATCCAATTTCTTTAAGATCATCAAGAAATTTCGATGTCTCCAAATTTCCGACTGAACTATAAATCATTCCAATGATCTCTTTTATTCTTTTATTTTTAAGAAGTTCATTGATGAAAGGAATACTTTCCGGAACGATCTGATTAAAGATTACTCTTCCGGTTGTTGTTTCAATCATCTGTCCTTTTATTCTGACTTTTACTTTAGCATGAAGACCAAGTTTCTTATTATCATAAGCCATTATCACTTCTTCAGCTGATGAATACGCTTTGCCTTCACCCGTATCGCCTTTTAATTCCTTGGTCAGATAATAACATCCTAATATCAATTCCTGATTAGGTCTTGTTATAGGTTCACCGTTCTGAGGAGATAATATGTTGTGTGATGAAAGCATCATTATAGATGCTTCAAGCTGAGCTTCATAAGAAAGCGGAACGTGTACTGCCATCTGATCTCCGTCAAAGTCTGCATTGAAAGCAATACAAACAAACGGATGTAATGTTATAGCTTTACCTTCAATAAGAACCGGTTGAAAAGCCTGGATACTTAATCTGTGAAGTGTCGGGGCTCTGTTTAGCATGACCGGATGACCGTCTATTACATTTTCAAGAATATCCCAGACTTCAGGAGTTCTTTTATCAATTAGTTTCTTAGCGCTCTTTACTGTTTTTACATAATCTCTGTCAATCAGTCTTCTGATAACAAAGGGCTTGAATAATTCAAGCGCCATGTCTTTTGGCAATCCGCACTGGTGAAGCTTAAGCTCCGGTCCAACAACGATCACTGATCTTCCTGAATAATCAACTCTCTTACCAAGAAGATTTTGTCTGAATCTTCCCTGTTTACCTTTTAATATATCCGATAAAGATTTTAATGCCCTGTTTTCAGCTTTTACTGCAGTTACTCTTCTTGAGTTATCAAGCAATGCATCAACAGCTTCCTGAAGCATTCTCTTTTCATTTCTCAAAATTACTTCCGGAGCTTTAATATCAATTAATCTTTTAAGTCTGTTATTTCTAATGATCACTCTTCTGTAAAGATCGTTAAGATCACTTGTTGCAAATCTTCCGCCTTCAAGCGGTACAAGCGGCCTGAGCTCCGGTGGAATTACAGGTACTACATCAAGCACCATCCACTCCGGCTTGTTAGGTCTGCTTCCGGGTTTGGTTCTGAATGCTTCAAGTACTCTTAATCTTTTAATATTTTCTGCCTTCTTCAGCGCGGAAGGATCATCTTTAAGCTCTGCTCTTAATCTCGTAATATCATCTTCTAACTGTACTCTTTTCAGTAATTCCTTTATAGCATCTCCGCCCTGACCTGCCATGAATTTTTTAGGATCAGTATCATCAAGATTATGCTCTTCCTCGGTCATACTGTCAAGCGATTCATTATATTCATCTTCCGTTATAAGCTGATGTTTCTTAAAATTAGTCTTTCCCGGACTTATTACAACATATGTTTCATAGTAAATTATTCTTTCTAATTCCTTTGAAGTAATGCCAAGCACATAACCGATCTTTGTTGGCATTGATCTGAAATACCAGATATGAACAACAGGCACACTTAAAGTGATGTGACCCATTCTTTCTCTTCTGACACTCTTAAGATTTATTTCTACACCGCATCTGTCGCAAACTATACCCTTATATCTGATACCTTTATATTTACCGCAGTGACATTCCCAGTCTCTGACCGGACCGAATATCTTCTCACAGAACAAACCGTCTTTATCCGGTTTAAACGTCCTGTAATTAATTGTTTCCGGCTTTAACACCTCGCCAAAAGATTTTGAAATGATCGCATCTGTCGAAGCTAAGTTGATTGAGATCTTCGAAAATCTTTTTCTCTTGTGCTCTGTTTTAAAAGCCATTTTTACCTCTTTGTTTTAATTGTTATTTTATTAAAATCATTTTTTTAATTTCAAAATTATTGCCTGTTTCCAATTTATAATAATAAATTCCGCTTGAGAAATTACTTCCATCAAAAGTTGCTTGATAATTTCCGCTTTGCTTAAATTCATTAATCAATTCTTTTACTTCTCTTCCTGCAATGTCAAACACTTTCAATTTTACAAAACTTGATGTTGGAATTGAAAACGAAATAGTAGTTGACGGATTAAATGGATTCGGAAAATTTTGCAATAATGTCAAACTTTCCGATTGAGTATTTATATTCGATAAGATGTTGGTCTTCTTTTGAATAATGTTACCTAATATCTCATTTATTCTGTTTTGTCTTAATTCAAGATTTTCAATGCCGCTTAAATTATCTCCTCACCTGTTGATAGTATTTCTTTATTAATAAGTGCATGTGTTCCTTTCGC
>JBDSYA010000007.1:0-3680 GCA_039925865.1 Ignavibacteria bacterium | reverse complement strand
AGAAATTCAGATATCACATCTGAAGAAATGTATCAACACATAAAATATTTATCTTCTGATGAAATGGAGGGAAGATTTCCGGGAACAATTGGTGACCGGTTAACTGAAAAATACCTCATAAGTGAATTTGAAAAATATAATTTATCACCTGCGGGTGAAAACAGTTTCCTTCAGCCGTTTGATATGGTGACAGAATTAAAGCTGGGTAAAAATAACGAGTTCACTATTGAAAAAAATACCGTTCAAATAAAATATCTGCCCGAAGTAGATTTTATCCCTCTTGGTTTTAGCGGCAAAGGAAAAGCTGAAGGCAATCTTATATTTATGGGTTACGGAATTTGTGCTCCGGAACAAAATTATGATGATTATAAAGACATCAATGGTAAAGACATTGACATAAGCGGAAAAATTTTAGTAATGATGCGTCATTCTCCCGGACAGAATGAACCGCATAATAACCCCTTTGAAAAATATGAACCTTCACGATACAAAACACTTATTGCGAGAGACGGACGGGCAGCAGGGATAATTTTCATAACGGGACCTCAATCCGGCGAGGATGAATTGCAAAAAATGAAATTCGATAATGTACTACAGGATGCGGGACTACCTGTTATCAGTATCCGTAGAAATATTATTGAACAAATATTCAAAGACAACGGTAAGGATCTTTCTGTAATACAAAAGGAAATCGATTCTACAAAATCTTCTAATTCATTTGAGCTGAGTAATGTGAAATCAATAATTGAAGCAGATGTTGAACCTTTAAAAGTTGTGACCAATAATGTTATTGGATTTATTGAAGGTAATGATCCTTTATTAAAAAGCGAAATAATTGTTATCGGTGCTCACAAAGATCATATTGGTTACGGTGCTTATGGTTCTTTGTACAATGGTAATGAAAAGAAGATCCATAACGGTGCTGATGATAATGCTTCCGGAACGTCGGGATTACTTGAGATCGCTCAAAAAATTTCTGCAGATAAAAACAAACTCATGCGCAGTGTTTTGTTTATTGCCTTCGGGGCGGAAGAAGCCGGTTTGTTAGGCTCCTCTTATTTTACAAAGTCTGAATTATTTACAAAAAAGAATATTGTTGCAATGCTTAATATGGATATGATCGGAAGATTAACCGGTAAAAAACTTGTAATTTACGGAACAGGAACTTCATCCATTTGGGATAGTTCTTTATATAACATTAATAAAAAATTCAATTTTAATATAACTAAAATACCGGGAGGTTTCGGTCCATCAGATCATTCAAGTTTTTATAGTAAGAATATACCTGTTCTTCATTTTTTCTCAGGAACTCATACTGATTATCATTCACCATCAGATGACTTTGAAAAAATAAATTCTGTGGATGCTTCATTAATTGCAAAAATGGTGTATGATGTTGCAATGAATTTAAATGTATCGGATAATAAGCCTGATTTTGTTAAAGTTGTAACTCCGTCCGGCGAAAATAAAACTATGGCAAACGTTAAAGTTTATGTTGGTACAATTCCGGACTATTCTGCAAATGTTGAAGGAATGAAACTCGCAGGTGTAAAGGAAGGAAGCCCTGCCGAAAAAGGCGGGCTTAAAGCTGAAGATATAATTATTAAATTCGGGAATAAAGATGTTAAAAATATTTATGATTATATGTATGCCATGGGAGAGTTCAAACCGGGTGAAGAAGCAGAGGTGACTGTTTTGAGAAAGAATGAAAAGGTTACGGTGAAGATCGTTCTGGGCAGTAGATAAATTTTAAATTTCAGATTGTAAATGGGAATATACAGTTAATGAATTAATTGTTACATTGTTAAAATCCTCTGAGCCCTCCATCAAATATAAAACAAGAACATTGCTCCTGTATGAAGCGTTCATGCTTTCTTCCTTCTTTCAGTTTGCTATGATAAAATCTCATAGCTTTCATAATTTTCGAATATATTATCTGAAAATAAAAAATTATTACGAACTGAATCTTTTTATTTCATCATTATTTGGTTGTTCCTGTACTCTTCCCATCAGATCCTCCACTACTTCCTGTTCACTGTTAAATGTTATCGTATCATATTGATCGGACATAATAAGTCCATGAACTTTATTTAAAACAGGCAGTTCAAAAGTACTATCTTTTATTTTTGCTTCAAAATCTTTTCTGAATTTTCTAATCGTCCATTTGACAGGCCATGCCGCAGCATCACCAAGGGCACAAATAGTGTTGCCTTCTATATTTTCTGCTACTGAGATCAACAAGTCCAGATCACTATGCCTTCCGGTGCCGTCCATTATTCGATTAAGAACTTTCAGCATCCAGCCGCAACCTTCACGGCACGGAGTACACTGTCCGCAGGATTCATGGTAATAAAATTTTGTTATTCTTTGAAGGACATGTACTATATCAGTATCCTCATCCATTACAATTATACCTGCTGTCCCAATATAGGTACCGAATTCTTTTAAACTTTCATTATCCATTTTCGCTTTAAGAGCTTCATCTCTTGTAAGCGGAGGCATGGAAGATCCTCCCGGAATTATCATTTTAATTTCTTTCCCGTTTTTTACTCCTCCGCAATGATCATTAATAATTGTCATTAAAGGAATACCTGAAGGCAGTTCATATACACCGGGATTATTTACATGCCCGCTGACTCCGAATAATATTGTGCCCGGATGTTTTGGTTCACCGATCTTACTAAACCATTCTCCGCCTTTATTAATAATGTCAGGTACATTTGCAAGAGTTTCAATATTGTTTATAGTTGTAGGATATCCCCAAACTCCTGAAACTGCAGGAAACGGGGGCTTTACTCTCGGGTATCCTCTCTTACCTTCAAGAGAATTCATTAAAGATGTTTCTTCACCGCAGATATACGCACCTGCTCCGGTGTGTACATACATATCAACGGAAAATCCGGAATCAAAAATGTTTTTCCCTATAAACTTTTTCTTGTAAGCATCAGATACACAATCTTCCATTATTTTGATCCACTTCCAATATTCCCCTCGAATGTATAAATAAATTGCCTCAATTCCCATTGCGTAAGCAGCGATCAATGCGCCTTCGATAAACTGATGAGGATTTTTTTCAAAAATTTCCCTGTCTTTAAAACTTCCCGGCTCACTTTCATCTCCGTTGCAGCATAAATATTTAGGCTTATCATTTCCTTTTGGCATAAATGACCATTTCAATCCTGTGGGAAAACAAGCTCCGCCTCTTCCTCTCAAACCTGACTTTTTAACTTCCTCTGTGACTTCTTCAGGTTTCATTCCGGTCAGAACTTTTTTTAAAGCAGAGTAACCTTTATTATTTATATAGACATCAATTTTATCTAAATCCGGAATGTCTTTTAAAATTATTTTTTCCATTAAAAATATTTATAAATTCCCGAAAATTTCTTAATGCTGTTTGTTCCGATTTGAATTCCTAAGCTCATCAATAAGCCGATCTGCTTTTTCCAACGAAAGATTTTCGTAAAACTCCTTATTGTTGACCTGAAGCATTGGAGCAGTTGCGCAGCTTCCCAGACACTCGACTTCTTCAATTGAAAACTCACCGTCTGAAGTGATTTCTTTATTTTTTATACCGAGTTGTTTTGAGATGTGATGAAAAAGTTCGTATCCTCCGCACAACATACAGGAAACGTTTGTGCAGATCTGGAGATGATGCCTGCCCATCGGCTTTTTAAAATACA
>JBDSYA010000006.1:0-9821 GCA_039925865.1 Ignavibacteria bacterium | reverse complement strand
TACTCAACTCACTCAACTACTCAACTCACTCAACTCAGACTATAACTCTTCCTTCAAATGCTTTTGCAAGAGTTACTTCATCAGCAAATTCAAGATCTGAGCCGATCGGAATTCCCCTGGCAATTCTTGTAATTTTTATATCGAGAGGCTTGATAAGTTTGGAAAGATAAAGTATTGTTGTTTCTCCTTCAACTGTAGGATTTAATGCAAGTATAAGTTCGTCAACTGAATCGCCGTTTTCATTTCCCAAACGTATAAGCAGCTCTCTGATTTTTATATCATTTGGACCAATGCCGTCGAGCGGTGAAATTATTCCGTGTAATACGTGATAGAGTCCTTTGAACTCATTCGTTTTCTCAACTGCAAATACATCCTGAGGTTCTTCGACAACACAGATGACTTTATTGTTTCGCTTGCCTGATAAACAAATTCTGCAAATTTCATCTTCTGTGATATTGCAGCAAACAGAGCAGAATCTAATCCTGTCTTTTGTTTCAAGCAATGCCCTTGAAAATTTTTCAACTTCTTCCCTCGGCTGTCGGGTTATATACATTGCAAGGCGCTGCGCAGTCTTTCTTCCGATCTGCGGGAGTTTGGAAAATTCTTCCACTAAAGAATCTAAGGCATCTGAAGTACTGAGCATTAATTATTTTGAATTAAAATTTAGGTAAGTTCAATCCCGGTATGTTTGGCATCATTCCCGAAGTAGCTTTTGACATTTCATCATTTACCATTTTTTGAGAACTTTCCAGAGCTTTATTGATGGCAGCAATGAGTAGGTCTTCCAGCATTTGAGGATCTTCAGGATTAATGATTTCTTTTTCAATCTCAATTTTTGTGATCATGTTCTTTCCGTTCACTGTCGCTTTAACCATTCCGCCGCCGGACTCTTCAGTGACAAGTTTTTTTTCAAGCTCTGACTGTACCTGATCCATCTTATCCTGCATCTTCTTGACTTGCTTAAGCATTCCCTGCATTTGTCCCGGATTCATAATTTATTTCTCCTGTTTTATTTTATGTTAATTAAATTTTTTAAATTTGTAAACGTTCAAATTTCAAATAAACTTTTTTCATTAACTTTTATTGCTTCATAACTATAATACGGTTCTCCAAATTCCACGCCTATTTTAAATCCAAAGTGTCTGGCCCTGGACTCGATCTCATATTGAAAAAGTTTGGAGCTGATGAAAGTTTCCGGCTCATTATTTTGCTGATCATAAAATTGCGATCCAAAGCATTTTAGAACTTCGATCTTCCTTTTATATGATGCTGTAATATCAATTATAAAACTTACCGGTGCATCGTATGCATTCCTGTAATAAAATATTTTCTTTGGTCTGAAAGCATCAAGACCGGGAGTTTTGATCTTGTTTAAACCTGAATAAAAATAAGATTCACGTAAAAGGTTACTTGCATTTACGTGGTCAGGATGCCTGTCATGAGGATACGGCGCAAAAATGATTTCGGGTTTAAATTTTCTGATGATAACAATAACTTTTTTAATATTCTCATCATTTATTCTTATGTTACCATCCCCGATCTTCAAATTTTCTCTTGCAGAAATTCTTAATAACTCTGAAGCTTTCTCAGTTTCTTTATTTCGGGTTTTCAAATCTCCCCGTGTGCTCAATTCTCCCAGCGTAAGATCCACAATCCCGATTTTCTTTCCTGATGCGGTAAGATTTAAAACTGTCCCGCCGCAATTCAACTCTACGTCATCGGGGTGCGCGCCAAAGAACAGGGCATCCGTATTTACGATATTTCCTGTTTTATTTTTAATAAATAAATATAGCTAATATGGATTTGGAATAAAATAATAAAGGTTAGAGCAGAGGCTGTTTTAAATAGTTTTTACAAAAATTGAGTTTAAATGAATTGAAAATAAATAACGGAAGTCAAACCATTTCTAATATGAATTTCGGCTTGCTGAATTTCCTGATTAGGCTGAGAATGTAAAACATTTAGAGCCAATGCAACAAAAATAAAAGTATCAGTGATTTCATATCATTATTTTATTAATAAAATTTTTTTTGAATATGATTTGTCATTATTAGTAATTTTGAGGAAATATATCCCCGAACTTAATTCCGGAGTATGAACTGTATATTTATAATTTCCAGGATACATAAATTCATTCTGAATTGTTTTGATCAATTTTCCTGAAATATCATATAACTCAATTTTTGTCAAAGCTTTAGAGATTAAATTAAATGATAAATTAAAACTTGAATTATATGGGTTGGGATAGGAGTTTAGATCAAAATTTTTTGGAGTACTATTTATATTTTTAATTGAAACTGTATTGCCGTTTTTATCAATTTTAAAAATTAATGCATCGATTTGTTTGTCACCACGATTGGAATTATTGGCTAAGAAATTATTGGAATCTAACGATCCTGCAACTATGTAGCCCGAATCCGATGTAGTGTTAATATTCCTTTGTGAAATGAAAAAGCTTTGTGGATAATAATAGAATTTACTGCTTAGTATTGTGCCAATCGAATCTATAATCATTAGCCTGCCAAAGTTATGGCCACTGGGGGTCCCTAGAGAAAATAAATTTGTACTAGCTTTGATGATTTTGTCATAACCAATTGCTCCCGCTAAAGTATCATTACTATAGCTTTTGCTCCAAACTACATTTCCTGAAGAATCAATTTTTATACATCTTAAATATCCATTTATTTCTGCTCTACTCGAAGTAATTAATGTACTTTCAGAAATTTGTGCTATCGAAAATATTCCCAAATTATCAGAGTATCGCTTATTCCAAATTACATTACCACTTGTGTCAGTTTTTAAAATAAAACCAACTTCGCCCTGAGCTGAACCTGATATATAATATGAATCGTTAGAAAACATGAATGAATTATTATGACAATCGTAAATATAAAATGAAGGAGTACTATCGAAATATGCTTTACTCCAGATCACATTTCCGCTTGTATCAATCTTTGTAATTGCTGCCGTAAAGGAAGTATTTAATCCTAACATGACAATAAATTTATTGTTATTGACAAAAGACATTCCACGAAACCCGATAATGTCGTGTTGAATATAGTTTTTATCCCAAATAAGTGAACCTGCTGAATCAAGTTTTACTAAATGACCTTCAAGATCGGATCGATACGGCAAATAAATATTTCCTGATTCATCTTCAGCTAATGTCAATGACGAATTTGAAATATTAGAATCGCCAATTAACTTTTCCCATAAAATATTTCCTAACCTGTCAATTTTAACTAAATAGGATTTTTGAATTATTATCCTTTTGCCCGGAATTGAAATTTCCTTTTCACCAGCCATTAAATATGATCCATTTCTTAGTTCGATACAGTTTTGTGCAATTTCATTAAATTGTTCTCCGATTATTTGTCTCCAAACAACCTGCTGTGCAAAAATTTCTTCTGAAGTTGAAGTAGTTATTAAAAAGAATAAAAATACTTTGAGAAAAGATTTCATGGCAAGTTTTACTTTGTCGTCCGTCAATTATGACAGCAAAAAATTACAGTAATAAAATTTTAGAATCAACACTTTAGAACAAACTTCGATCTGCAGTGATCTGCATAACCTGTCATGCTGACTTGTGTCACATCTAATTTTTTTAAACGCTTTCATTTTTATTCTAATATTAATTATTTATAACTTATTGAAAACTATTGTCACTGTCAATTTATTTTATCAAAACAAAACTCTTAACATGTCTCTCCTTTGGGGAAGAAAGATTATATCCGTATGGACTATGGTGGTAAAAAACAAGCTCCGCCTGGAAAGCAGATTGTCTGCTGTAAATTACCTTACAGCAGAAATTTATTTAAAACTTTAAAAACATTTTGGACATCAATGATGCGTGTTACGGTCGCTCTGATAGTTTAGGATTGAAACTATATCCGAGTAAATTTATATTAATCAATAAAGAATTAAAAATATAAATGGCAAAGAGTAAAGAAGAAAAAAAAGAGATCATACAGTCAAACATTGATACAGGTGAAGCATCTTCAGAAGTAATTTATGAGAATGAATCAAGAATTCCGGACATAAATGTAACAATACCAACGAAGCTTCCTGTATTACCGCTTAAAGATATTGTAGTTTTTCCTTATATGATCTTCCCGATACTTGCAGGCAGGGAATCTACAATTGCAGCAATTAATAAATCCATAGAAAAAGACAAGTTCATAATGCTGGTCACACAGCTTGATGAAAAGATCGAAGAACCGACATTTGAAAATTTATATAAGACCGGAACTGTCGCTAAAATTCTTCAGGTGCTCAGGCTTCCTAACGGACTTATTAAGGTTCTTGTTGACGGGCTTGTTACGGCCCGTATTGAAAAATTTCATACCGATAAATTTATCAGTGCCGATATTAAACTCAGAGCAGGTACCTTTAAACAGGATACTGAGCTTGAAGCTTTGATAAGGCAGGCAACAAAACTTTTCACGGATTATGTGCAGACCAATAGGGCTATTCCCCAGGAAACACTTGTAGCATATGACAATATAAAAGAAGCAGACAGAAAACTTTACTATATTTCCTCTACTATCAACGCTGATGTGCACAAGAAACAGCAGATACTGGAAATTACAGATCTGCATAAACAGTATTATGAGATCTTATATTTGCTGGGTTCGGAAATGGAAGTTCTTAATGTTGAAAAAGAAATTGATGCAAAGATCTATCAGACGATGCAGAAGAATCAGAGGAAATTCATAGTACAGGAGCAGATAAGAATTCTACAGGATGAGCTTGGAGAAGGTACCGAAACTGATCCGGAGCTTGTCAAGCTTAAAGAACAAATGGATAAAAGCGGAATGCCCGAGCCTGTAATGAACAAGGCTATCGAAGAGTTTAACAAGCTGAAAAAAATGCCAACCATGTCGCCGGATTATTCTGTTATCAGAAATTATCTTGACTGGATGGTAAATGTTCCCTGGGGTAAATACACTGATGATAATTTTAATCTTGCAAACGCAAAGACAATTCTTAATGAAGATCATTACGGACTTGATAAAGCTAAGGACAGAATTTTAGAATTAATTGCTGTTCTAAAAATGCTAAAGGGTAAGGATATTAAAAAATCTCCAAAAGGCCAGATACTTTGTTTTGTAGGTCCACCGGGAGTAGGAAAGACATCTCTTGGAAAATCGATCGCCCGGGCAATAAGCAGGAATTTTGTCAGGATCTCCGTTGGAGGTGTCAGGGATGAAGCTGAAATTCGCGGACACAGAAGAACTTACATTGGTTCAATGCCCGGCAAAATCATTCAAGCTATGAAAAAAGCGGGAAGTGTTAATCCTGTAATTCTGATCGATGAGATCGATAAAATGAGTAATGATTTCAGAGGGGATCCTGCAAGCGCAATGCTTGAGGTTTTGGATCCGGAACAGAACGCAACTTTCAACGATCATTATCTTGATGTGGATTATGATCTTTCAAATGTTTTATTCATAACTACCGCAAATGTATATTACAATATCCCTCTGCCTTTACTTGACAGGATGGAGATCATTGAAATGAGAAGTTACCTTGATTTTGAAAAGGTACAGATCGCAAAAAGGCATATCATTCCTAAAGAGATCGAAGAACACGGACTCACGCCTGAAATGATAGAATTTCCCGATGAGATTTTAATGAAAATAATACAGGAATATACAAGAGAAGCCGGTGTAAGAAATCTTGAAAGAGAAATTTCTTCAGTCATCCGCAAAACTACAAGAGCAATAGTTGAGAACGTTTCCAAGAAAGCAGCAAAAAAAGTTATTGTGTCAGACGAATTAGTTGAAAAATATCTTGGTGTACAGAAGTACAAACAAAAACTTGCAGATGACAAGGACAAAAATAAAGTCGGCTCTGTGATCGGACTTGCCTGGACATCTATGGGCGGCGACATTTTGAATGTTGACGTGACTATAATGAGAGGAGCTAACAAATTCTTACTGACAGGTAAGCTGGGAGATATAATGAAAGAATCAGCGCAGGCAGGATTTTCATATATTAAATCAAACGCAAAACTGTTTAATATTCCCGAATCTTTTTTTAAGGAAAAGGAAATACATATACATCTTCCCGAAGGTGCGATTCCTAAAGACGGACCTTCTGCAGGGATCACCATGATAATGGCAATGCTGTCGGCTATTACAAAGTGTGCGGTAAGAACAGATGTTGCAATGACAGGTGAAATAACTTTAAGAGGAAATGTACTTCCTATCGGAGGTTTGGATGAGAAACTTCTTGCAGCAGTAAGGAGCGGCATCAAGACCGTTCTTATACCAAGTGATAATGAAAAAGATCTTGCTGAAATTCAAAGTGAAATTTTGGATAAGCTTGTGATCATCCCGATTGAAAAAGTTGAAGAAGGAATTAAATATGTGTTCAAGGATAAGAAAGTGGTTTTTAAGAAATAGTATTATTGCCACAATTATATATAAGAACAGAAAATATATTGTAATATTTTTAAGTTGTAATTACATTGAATTATGAAAGTACAATTAATAAAAATCGGAAAAACAAAAGTTATAAAACTTCCAAAGATTATTCTTGATCAGCACTGTGAAAAGGATGAAGTTGAAATAGAGGTTCAAACCAATAAATTAATAATTAGAGTCGACGATAACCCTAGGGCCGAATGGAACAAATCTTTTAAAAAAGCTAATTCTGATAAAGTTGATTCTATGATAGATGGTGACGGATACAATTTGTCAAGTTGGGATGAATATGAATGGAAATGGTAATCAACAGATTCGATGTTTACTTAATCAATCTTAACCCAACTATTGGAAACGAAATAAAGAAAACCAGACCTTGCCTTATAGTATCTCCAAATGAATTAAATTCAAATTTGAGTACCCGTGATAGCCGCTCCAATGACAACTGTGAAGAGAGGGTTTCTTACAAGGGTAAACTGTAAATTCAAAAATAAGCTGGGACAAATTGCACTTAATCAAATCCGTACGATTAATAAGAAAGACTAGTAAAAAAGTTAGGCGAAATGACTGGTACCACTAGTAATGAAGTTATTGAATTACTATTAAAAATATTTGCCAAATAAAATTTGTCATCCTATAAAGTCTCAGCAAGAAAATACCGGCCGCAAAAATTCTCAGAAGTAACTTCACAAGAGTTTGTAACGCAGACCCTTAAAAACGCTATTGTCTCCGGGAAGATAGCTCACTCATATTTATTAAGCGGACCACGGGGTGTAGGAAAAACAACTATTGCCAGGATCTTCGCGAAAGCATTGAACTGTACCAATCTAAAAGACGGTGAGCCTTGTAATAAGTGTGATTCGTGCATTGAAATTACCGGCGGTGTTCATCCCGATGTATTCGAACTCGATGCGGCTTCCAACCGCGGAATTGATGATGTCCGCGCAATACAGGATGCTGCTAAATTTTTTCCCCTGAAAGGGAAATACAAATTTTTTATCGTTGATGAAGTTCACATGCTGACGCAGCAGGCGTTCAATGCATTGTTGAAAATTCTTGAAGAGCCGCCGGAATATCTGATTTTCATTATGGCGACAACCAATCCTGAAAAAATTCCAGCCACAATTGTCAGCCGCTGCCAGAGATTTCCTTTACAAAGGATTAAAATTGCTGAGATCATAGAAAGCATCAAAGAAATTGCTAAAGAAGAAAAGATAAAGATAGATGATGAATCATTATTCCTGATCGCAAAACTTGGTGACGGCGCGCTCCGGGATGCTCAGGGAGTTTTCGATATGGCAGTATCTTTCTGTGGAAATAAAATTGATTATAATGAGCTTAAACATTTTCTGAATATTCCCGATAAAGAAATTTATTTTATTATTTCAAAGTATATCAGTGAAGGAAATTCAAAAGATATACTGATCTATTTTAACAGTTTGAATGAACAGGGATTTGACCTGCAAACTTTTTTTAACGGCATTACCTCTCATTTAAGAGATATCATGATCGTCAAATCTACAGGCAATACTGATCTTATAGATGAATCCGATTCTATCAAAGAAAAATATAAATCTGAAGCAGAAATATTTTCTATGGGACAGACAGGACGTTTAATGAAAATATTATTTGAAGCTGAAAGCCGGTTTAAATATTCTTCAAATCAGAAAATTTTATTTGAAGCCATCCTGGTCGAATTGTGCCGTGTTAATGCTGAAGTTCTGGACTTATCAGTTATTCTCTCAGAAATTAAAGCAGTAAAAAAAAAACTTAAACCGGAACTTAAGTCTGTAGAGTCAGATAAGACTGTAGAATCTGTTGAGTCAGATAAGTCTGTAGAGTCTGTTAAGTCAGTTAAGTCAGTTAAGTCAGATAAGTCTGTTGAGTCAGGTAAGTCCAATGAGTTAATCGAGAGTCCTGTTTCAGATCCATCCGGAAAAGATACCGAAATTATTGAAAAACTTAAGGAGCTTTTTGATGTCGAAGAATATAAATTTTAATTAGATAATTTTGGGAAACAAAATAAAATATTATTCAGTCAAAAAGAATTTTCTTGCAATTGAAGATGAATTTTCAAACTACAGAAACTCAAAGATCGTTATACTCCCGGTCCCTTTTGAGCAAACAACTTCATACGGCAAAGGAACTTCAAAAGGTCCCAAAGCTATAATTAATGCATCGCAATATGTAGAATTCTTTGATGAAGAAATGAATCGTGAGTTATGTTTTGAAAAAGGAAACGGTATTTGTACTCTTTACCCGGTGGATACAAAAGATAAAAAAGAACAAAAAGCACTCGATGTAATTTACAGTAATGTCAAAAAACATATTGATAACGGAAAGTTTGTCGTTACATTAGGGGGTGAACATTCAATATCAACAGCTCCCATCAAAGCTCATCACGACTGTCATAAAAATCTCTCGATACTTCATTTTGATGCGCACTCGGATCTGCGAGAAGAATATGAAGGATCAAAATATTCACATGCATCTTTTGCGGCCAGGGTTGCAGAATTTACAACATCAATTTCACAGATCGGCATCAGGGCTCAATGCAAAGCAGAATATGATTTTATTAAAGAAAAAAATATAAATACTTTTTACGCCTTTGAGATCCGAAATGGCAAGTATGGATTTGACTGGGTGAACAGGGTCTTAGAATCGCTGAATGAAAATGTGTACATAACTTTTGATGTGGATTATTTTGATCCTTCTATAATGCCTTCTACCGGAACTCCTGAACCAAACGGTTTTTACTGGGATGAAACAATGAAGCTTTTAAAACTGATCGGTGAAAAGAAAAAAGTTGTAGGCTTTGATGTAGTCGAACTTTCGCCCAGAAAAGATCTTCCGTTCCCGGATTTTCTTACTGCAAAGCTGATCTATAAAATGCTGAATTATTTTATAAAATGAATAGGAGAAGTTTACAACGATCTATAAATATCTTTTCTATTCATAATTTTCAAATTACTACTTCATCTTTTGCAATATCAAAAGAAATTCTATAATCCCCTATTCGGAATCTGTAAGTTCCAATTGAAGAGTTCTGAAGTTTTCTTGAAAAGTGTATGGGGTCAGAGGAATATTCTTTCAGCTTGTTAACAATTCTTGTCTGAATACTAATGTCCAGACTCTTTAAATCTTTCTTTGATCTATCTGTAAAAAGTATTTTATACATTCAAAATATCATCAATACTTGTAACTTTTCCTTCCTTATACTCTATTCTTTCTTCATCAATTGATTTTTTAAAATCCGAATCAAGAATTAATTTTAAATCCTCCAGTATATCTTCTACTTTTTCCTGAACTACTCCCGAGATTATGTCTTTAAGTTCGTTAACAGTAAGATCACTAACTTTTGCTTCCATTATTAACTCCGGTTTTTATTAACAA
>JBDSYA010000005.1:0-15086 GCA_039925865.1 Ignavibacteria bacterium | reverse complement strand
TCACACACTTTACAAGTTCGTTTAGAGATATCGCTCCAGTATCTTTCAAAAATTGGTGGTAACTGTTCTACAATGTTTGTCAGTTTTACAGTTTCTTCATAAAGTTTATTGCCGCAGTTTTCACAATACCATTGAAAAGAATCGAGTTCGTTGTCATCCCGTTTTCTTTCAATAACAAGTCCGACTGTGTTTGCGGGACGCTGCGGAGAATGAGGTGTGTTAGGCGGGAGATAAAACATTTCACCTTCTTTAATATGAATATCTTTAGATTTTCCGTCTTCAATAACTTTTACAATTATATCTCCTTCTATCTGATAGAAAAATTCCGCACCATCTTCAAAATGATAATCCTTTCTTGCATTGGGGCCGCCAACGACCATTACAATGAGGTCACCGTCAATCATGCATTTATTCATAACCGGCGGTTTTAAAAGGTGTCGATTTTCTTCGATCCAGTTTTTAAAATTAAATGACTGTAACATTTTTATCCTCCTTAAGAATTTATTTTCTAACTTAATACGGATTAATATTAATATCTATAAACTTATTTCTATATAAGGATGCCGTCTTTAGTTTTGTCTAAGATTTAAATTAACCAATCTGATATTACCAACATCATGGATCGTGATCTTAAAATTAAGTTAAACCTGTAATTTAAAAAACCCGATCTGTAACAAAACAGACCGGGTTTGCTCAATGACAGTTTTTTAGACAAATTACTTGATTAAAATCATCTTCCTCACCTGCTCAAAATTTCCCGCTTTGATTTTATCCGAATGGACCACCATGTGGTAATAGTATATTCCAGTTGAAAGATTGGAAACGTTAAATGAAACGATATAACTTCCGGCTTGCTTGAATTCATTGACTAAAGTTAACACTTCTTTTCCAATCAGATCATAAACTTTAATCGAAACAAAATTATCAATGGGAAGATCATATTGAATATTTGTATTTGGATTGAAAGGGTTCGGATAATTTTGATATAATTTATAATTATCAGGTCCTATAATGTTTTCAAAAAGAATATTTGTAAGTCCGCCAGTAACTGTGTTGTAAATATCTCCATTTACTGCCCAAACAATTGAATCATTATAAGAGTATATCGAGGAAAAAGGACCTCCTACACTAATTTGAGAAGTCCAATGAAAACCTCCATTTGTCGATTTAAAAATTTTACCGGCATCCCCACCGCAATATCCAATATTAAAAGATGAAAATTCTATACTATATGCTCTGGCACTACCACCAAATGGGATATTTACAATGCTATCCCAGCTGACTCCATAATTTGTTGTTTTAAAGATTGTCCCTCCCCACGTAACTGTCCAACCCGTGTCCCCTTGAAATGTTAACCTTTCTGTAAATGGAGTTTCTAATGAAGATGGAAGCTGTACCGGATACCAATTTTCTCCTGAATTCGTAGTTCTGTAAGTTTTTGACCACGCTGCTATAACTCCTACCGAATCATTTTTGAAATGTACATCGTTTAGTGTATTGGGTACATACATGGAATCAATGAAAGTATTTCCTCCGTCCGTGGTTCTCATCGTTACTGCCCTTCCACAAAACCAGCCTGTGTTTTTGTTATTAAACCATAGTCCATTCAGCAGTGGAACAAGGTTTGTCCCTTCTCTAAGAGTTATCCAGTTATCACCTCCATTCGTGGTTTTCATAATTATATATTCACCGCAGACATAAGCCACGCTATCATTCACCGGATGAATCTGAGTAAGATAACCGTGAGCGTTCTGAGGAATCCAGTTGATTCCACCGTTAGTAGTTTTTAGAATCGAATTATCCCCACAAGCCCAGCCGGTGTAGCGGTCTATAAATCTAACATCGTTTAGAAAATTAATTGAGGTTTGATATTGAATATACCACTGGCTGTTTGAATTCAGAGGGATGAGTAAGATAAGAAGTAATATGGATCTAAAATACTTTTTCATGGAGAGTAGTTTTGATAAACTTAGAATAAACAATTCAGAGCATCAATGAAGAATAAAGTAAAAGGTCATTTCATATTTTGAATATCACCTGTCCTTTAAATAAATTGAAGTTGTGTAAAACTAATCCGGTACAATATCAATAAAAACCAAAAAATTTAATTTGCTAAAATCATTTTATTTCAGGGGTCTTCGTCTTTTAAACCAAATTGGATTTATAAATAAAATTATAAGAAGTAAATTACCGTTCTAATTACAAAAATAAATGACTGAAGGCAACGAAAATTTTCTAGATCCAAAATCCGGATATTCTTATCAAGATCTTTATGATCCGGTGAAGTTAAAATCATTGACAGAAGATTTTTGTAAATATTTTGAAACCAAAGACAAAGAGAAATTCCTAAACTTCATCAATTATAGAGACAATAAAGGGAAAGATCTTACTGACCTTCAGGTTTCAAATATTCTTATAGATGCATCGTATGTTCTTTCTGATTTCATAGTCGAACTTTTTCAGCTTGAAGGCGAGCAAAAGAAATTTATTGATGAAGTTGAATACGAAAAGGAGATCCTTACTTTTAAAAAGGATTTTGTTCAAAGAAGAGTTTTTAAAAAATATAAGAAAGAAGATCTTGTCGGGCTAAATTGGGAAAAGCTCGATGGATTTGCCAATAAACTCAAAGAGATAGTTTTTCCGGAATATGATTTCGTAAATGACGAAGAAAAATATACAGCAAGATTTCTGCTGCAATTATCAGAGCTGGAAAAAAATTACCGCTGGTTTTATGAAGGCGATAAATTCGCTCCGGAAAATTTTGTTATTCCGGACCAGATCCGAAAAATGGGAAATGAGTTATTGTCAAAAATAAGATCTGAAAACTTAATTCAGTTTGATTTTACTGATGAAGAAAAAAAGGATCTGAACATTATCAAATCAATTTTAAATGAACTGGAGAAGTGGATCTTCGCCAAAAAATTTGCAGATACAAATACAAAGAAATGGATCTCTTACTTCGAGCCGCATAAGCTTAATTACGAACATCTCGTAAAATATGACTTGCCGGATCCAAACATTCCTGAACTCATGGAAGCCCCGGAAAATAAGCTTCGCCCAAGATTCGGTTTTAAGCTTACAGATCAGAGGATGAATAAAAGAGAAATACTAAATCAGGTTGATTACTGCATGTATTGTCATGACCGTGATAAAGATTCCTGTTCAAAAGGATTACATGACAGATTTGGTAAGAAGAAAATAAATCCTCTGGGAATTGAACTTAACGGTTGTCCGTTGAATGAAAAAATTTCCGAAATGCACTGGGTTCGCAAACATGGATTTCCCATTGCTTCTCTTGCACTTGTTACAATTGACAATCCTAATGTACCGGGAACAGGCCATCGGATATGTAATGATTGCATGAAGGGATGCATTTTTCAGACTCAGGAACCTGTTAACATTCCGCAAATCGAAACAAGTGTTCTTACTGATATTTTCAAACTGCCTTTTGGTTATGAAATTTATTCATTGTTAACACGTTGGAATCCAATCAACATTAAACGTCCCTATTCACTTCCTTACAACGGAAAAAATATAATGGTTGTAGGAATGGGACCTGCAGGATATACACTTTCCCACTATTTGCTTAATGAAGGATTTGGAGTTGCAGGAATTGATGCATTAAAAATAGAAACCATTCATGAAGATTATACCGGTACAAAGAGCCCGGACGGATTTATAAATTTTCCTAAGCCAATAAAATATTTTTATGATGAAATTGAAGAGGATCTGGATAAAAGAATTCTCCAGGGATTTGGCGGAGTTTCTGAATATGGAATTACAGTCAGATGGGATAAAAATTTTTTAACAGCAATCTATATTAATATTATGCGGCGTAAATATTTCAGACTTTATGACGGGGTACGTTTTGGAGGAACGCTGACTATAAAAGATATCTGGGATCTGGGCTTTGAGCATATCGCAATTGCAACGGGTGCGGGAAAGCCAACCATTATCAACATGAAGAATAATCTTATACGCGGTATCAGGAAGGCTTCTGATTTTTTAATGGCACTTCAGCTAACGGGTGCTGCCAAAGAAAACAATCTAGCTAATTTACAAATGCAATTGCCGGTGATAGTTATTGGTGGAGGTCTGACAGCTATAGATACTGCCACTGAAGCTCTTGCATATTACCCGGTTCAGGTTCTGAAGGTTTTAGATAAATATGAAAAGTTAGCTAATGTAACGGGCGAAGAAGAATTCTGGAAACAATATAATGAGGAAGAGAAAGTAATAATGGAGAACTTTATCTCTCATGGAATGGAGATACGAAGAGAAAACATTCTTGCAATGAAAGAGAACAGGAAACCAAATCTGATCTCAATGCTGAAAGACTGGGGCGGGGTCACCATTGTTTACAGAAAAAGGATGATAGACTCTCCGGCATATAAACTTAATCACGAAGAAGTGATCGAAGCTCTTGATGAAGGCATCAGATTTGCTGAAAATCTTGTGCCAGTAGAAGCTGTCGGAGATGAATACGGTGCTGTAAAGGAAATAAGTTTTAATCTGCAAAGAATAAAAAATGATCCCGATACAAATTCAATAAATTTTTCAAGTTCAGGTCAACGCGTTCCTTTTAAAGCAAAGTCAGTGATGATAGCTGCCGGAACATCTCCGAATATAATTTATGAGAATGAATTCCCGGGAACATTTGAATTAGATGAGAAAGATTATTTCTTTAAACCATTTAAAGTTACAATTTCCGAAGAGGGAAATTATATTTTAATTCCCGCTGACAAAGATGAAGCCGGATTTTTCACATCTTATAATGAAAACGGAAAACTAATTTCTTATTACGGTGATAACCATCCTAAGTATGCAGGTAATGTTGTAAAGGCAATGGCTTCAGCAAAAGATGGATATGAAAAGATTGTAGAAATTTTTTCAAAGGACATTTCTATGCTTAAAAACAATTTGGAAGATATAAAAACTCGTGAGGGTTATTTTGCTGAACTGATCTCGAAACTTGATAATGGATTAATAGCAATTGTGGATGAAGTAATACGATTAACACCAACTATAGTCGAGGTTATAATTAAAGCACCGATCGCTGCAATGAAATTTCATCCCGGTCAGTTTTACAGACTTCAGAATTATGAAAGTAATGCAAAATTGAAAAACGGAACTGTTTTAACAATGGAAGGGCTTGCAATGACAGGCGCCTGGACCGATAAAGAAAAGGGTTTGCTTTCACTTATAGTTCTTGAAATGGGAGTTTCATCCAGGCTAATAGCAAATTTGCAAAAGGGAGAGAGGGTTGTTGTCATGGGGCCGACCGGTACTCCAACAGAAATTCCTGAAGGAGAAACTGTCCTGCTGGCCGGAGGAGGCCTTGGTAATGCAGTGTTATTTTCTATTGCAGCTGCATTGAAAAAAAACAACAATAAAGTTATTTACTTTGCGGGCTATAAAAATTCTGCAGATGTGTATAAGATGGATGAAGTTGAGGCTGGAACTGATCAGGTGATCTGGAGCAATGATACCGGAGATCCGATTTTTCCGAGAAGAAAACAGGATCTGACCTTCAAAGGAAATATTGTTCAGGCAATGAAGGCTTATGCAGACGGAGAACTTGGTGTAAGAGTGGCAGATCTCAATGAGGTGAAAAGGATTATTGCTATCGGCAGTGACCGGATGATGAATGCTGTTAAAGAAGCAAGGTTTACAGTTTTAAAAGATAAATTAGGAGAGCATACAGCTATAGGAAGTATAAATTCATCCATGCAGTGTATGATGAAAGAAGTCTGTGCCCAATGCCTGCAGAGACATGTAGATCCTGTTACGGGTGAAGAGACATTTGTGTTTTCCTGTTTTAATCAGGATCAGTTATTGGATAAAGTTGATTTCAATAATCTGAATGAAAGACTTAAAACTAATTCTGCTCTTGAAAAGCTAAGCAATATTTATCTTTCTCATTTATTCTCGGAGCCTTCAACAGTTTGAAATATAAATAATGTTTATTTTAAAATCCTTCTTCCGTTCGCACTTCCATATTTATTTTCACCTTGAAGCTGCGCTGACTTAAAGAATCACTCAGCCTTAAGAAGTCTATTGAAGCTGCGCTAACTTAAAGAATTACTCAGACTTCGGAAGTCTATTGAAACGGAAGTCTATTGAAGCTGCGCTGACTAGGGACACAATTATACAAAAACTGACAGTAACAAAGTTCAAAATTCAATAACAGAAGACTCAATCAGAGAAAACCGTTTATTTTAAAATCCTTCTTCCGTTCGCACTTCCATATTTATTTCACCTTCCCGGCCGATATGAATACTTAATTCAATAGGTCGGCAGCACACTTCACAATCCCGGACAAAATTCTGTGATGACCCTTCTGACAAATCTATTTCAATGGAATTTGCCTCACCGCAATAGGGACAATATATTTCATTTTCATTTTCCATTTTTAAAGATTAAAATGTCCCAGCAAAATTTTAAAAGATCCCTGAACAAGAATCAAAGTAGCCAGCAATCCTCCTAATGCGCCGCCCAGATGGGCTTCATGACCAATATTACCAAGCTTACTTTTCATTCCGTAAATTGAAAATGCAATCCATAGAAATGCAAAAACATAAGCAGGCATTGGAATAAAAAATACATACAACATGCTTTTTGGAAAAAAAATAATATATGAAAAAACAATTCCTGAAACTGCGCCGGAAGCTCCTACAGCAACATACTGAGGATTTTTGTAATGAAATGCAACTGTGAGAATTGAGCCTGCAAGCAGGCTTATAAAATATATGAGAAAAAAGTAAAGACTGCCGGTAAAAGCTCCGAAGTTTTCAACAAAATATCCCTCGAGGAAAGCTCCGAATGTAAAAAGGGCAAACATATTGAAAAAAAGGTGAATGAAGTTAGCGTGAAGAAATGCAGAAGTCAGAACCTGATAATATTTTTTATCATTTATGATCTGATAAGGCCATTCTGAAAACTTTTGCATGTAGAGAGGATTTCCATAAAATGCCCACAGTGAAATAGCGACATTCGCAAACAACAAAGTTAATGTGACAGGAGAATTTAATAATGAATCCAATTTTTAAATTAATTTTTTCAAATAACTTCTGACTTAACGGCAGAATTACTACAAAACATAAACGATAGTTTTGATGAAGGACACTAACGCGATATTAATTTTTTTATTATCGATGGACCCTCATAAATAAATCCTGTATATAACTGGACAAGCGAAGCACCGAAATTGATTTTTTCATCGAAATCCTTTTTGGAGAAGACACCTCCAACTCCGATCAGTATCAAAGGGTTTCCAGGATTCTTTTTGTTCATCTCACAGAGTTTTTTTAAAACTTTATCTGACATTTTCTTCAGAGGCTTTCCGCTAAGGCCACCTTGCTCAGTAATTTTGGAAGTCAGATTATTTCTTTCAACTGTTGTATTGGTTGCAATAATTCCGTTGATCTTGTTTTTAACTGACAGATTATAGACCAGCTCAATCATTTCATAATTAAGGTCGGGAGCGATTTTTAGAAATATACATTTATTATTTCTTGATTTTAACTTAGAAATATCATTATTCAGTATCTGAAGTTCTGACAGAAGCTTATCAAGATATTCTTCTTCATGAAGTTTTCGCAATCCTTCGGTATTAGGTGAAGAAATGTTTAAAGTAAAATAATCGGCTGCATCATAGAGTTTTTCGAAGCAAATTTTGTAATCATTAACGGCATCTTTAATGGAAGTGTTTTTATTTTTTCCAATATTTACTCCTACAATAAAGTTTTTGTCTAAATCTTTTTTAGCAAGCAGAATATTATTATTTATTTCCACGGCGCCTTTATTGTTGAATCCCAGCCTGTTTATTAATGCCCAATCTTTTTTTAAACGAAATATTCTCGGTTTAACATTTCCGGATTGAGGCAGTGGTGTAACTGTACCGACTTCAACATGAGAAAATCCCAGAGACTCCCATGATTTTAAAGCAACACCGTTTTTATCAAATCCGGCGGCTAATCCTATTTGATTTTTAAATTTAACTCCGTAAATATTTTGTTCAAAAGTTTTGGCAGGAGAGTATAATAATTTTAAAATGGAATAAAGAAAAGTGTGTTGTGAAACAATATTCAAAATGAAATTATGTGCGTCTTCAGGATCGAATAGAAATAAGACCGGTCTGATGAATATTTTATAAAACAAAGTTCAGTTGAATAAAAAGTTTATTGCGAAAATTAAAATTTATTAAAAATTTTAGTTCAAAAAAAAAGTCCTTGAGTGATATACAAGGACTTTCAGAAAATCTACTATTATTCAAATTAGTCGGAACGGCAGGATTCGAACCTGCGGCCTCCAGTTCCCAAAACTGGCGCGATACCGGGCTACGCTACGCTCCGAAGTCCATAATTTAATGATTTATATTTTTTTTTCAAACCCATAATCATGGTTTAATTAAAATTTATCAAAAATTATTATAATAATAATAGAAAATTCTGATATTAAGATTTGCTTTTCCTGATATCAGAGGCTTATGAAATGAAATGTGAGAAGTTGATTAAGTTGGTTTATCTTTTGTGCTTCGAATCATCCCGGCGCCAACAAAAAAGAACATTGCTCCGAGAATTCCGTAAATTAATATTTCTTTAATATTCTTCTGACCGGTGCCGTCATACATAAAATTAGTGGCTGCCAATACAAGCCCGGCGATCCCTAATATCAGGAGAACAATTCCAAAAATTCTTTTTTCCATATTAATTTTTGTTTAATTATAACTTTTCACGTTCATATATTATGCCACCCCAAAAAAAGATGTTTAATGAATGAAAATCAAGGATTTGTCAAAAGATTTGAGACTAAGATGTCAATCCTTTTCTGACACGACATTAAAATTGTCTCAAATAAAATTTTTTCAAACATATTTTATTTATTTGTTTGAATGTAAAATCGGGTAAGGTTCATTCTATAAAATAGATTTATAAAAATTTCATAGTTTTTACATAACTTCTTTTACAGGGTTTAATTATTTTAATTACAAACTTTTTAAAAGTACAAAATCATTGAACGAAATTAATTACTCGGTTTCTTTTGAAAAGCCCTACACACATTACTGCGAAGTCGAAATTATATTAAGTGAGATTAGCCGCGACACGGTAGAGTTTTCGATGCCCGTATGGACACCTGGATCATATCTTCTCAGAGAATTTGCCAAAAATGTTGAATGTGTTAAGGCAGAAAATATGGAAGGTGAACGAATAAATATTACAAAGATCAATAAAAATTCATGGCTTCTGGATACAAAGAATCAGAAAGGTATTAAATTTGAATATAAGATTTATTGTAATGAGCTCACTGTAAGAACAAGTGAAATTATTGCGAGGCATGCTTTTTTAAGTAATGCAGGAATATTTATGAGGGCGTCGGGTTTTGAAGAATCAAAACATATACTCAACATCAACCTGCCATCTGAATGGACAAAAATCTCTACAGGTCTTAAAAAAGAGAGCAACACAATTTATTCAGCCGAAAATTATGATGAGTTTATTGATTCACCTGTTGAAATAGGTAATCAGGAAATTCTTGAATTTGATATTGAAAACATTAAACATTTTATAGTGCTTTCCGGAAAAGGAAATTATAACAAAGACATCTTAATAAATGATTTTAAAAAAATAACGCTTGAAGAAATTAAACTGCTGGGCGGAGATATTCCATATAAAGATTATACTTTTATAATTCATTTAGTTGAAAAAGGCGGAGGCGGTCTGGAACACATGAATTCATTTGTTGTTCAGTTCGCAAGATGGGGTTTTACTGATGAAAAATTGTACAAGAAATTTCTCGGACTTGTGTCACACGAATTTTTTCATTTATGGAATGTAAAAAGAATCAGGCCCGAGGCTTTAGGTCCTTTTAATTATGAAAGTGAAAACTATACAAAAGAATTATGGGTAGCTGAAGGATGGACGAGTTTTTATGATAATCTCATTTTAAGAAGATGCAGCATTTTAAATAATGAAGAATATTTCAAATTTTTAGAAATTGAGATAAATGACATAATGAGATTTGAAGGAAGGTTTCATCAGTCTCTGGAGGAGTCGAGTTTTGATACATGGATAAAATTTTACAGAAAAGATGAAAACTATAATAACCGGCAAATATCTTATTACACAAAAGGAGCTCTTGCAGCATTGATGCTTAATCTTGAAATTATAAAATCTACGGAAGCCAAAAACTCACTTGATGATGCTTTGAGAATGCTTTATGAAGATTATAAATCAGACAGATCAAAAGGTTATACTGATGGCAGAGTGAAGGAAGTTTGCGAGACTGTTTGCGAAAAAAATCTGGATGAATTCTGGGAAAAATATATCAAAGGTAAAGATGACCTTCCCTTGAATGAATTTCTCAATTATGCAGGATTGAAGTTAGTCAATGAAAATGAATCATTGAAGGTATCATTTGAGATGGAGTACAAATCAGAAGGCGGAAAAATTATCATTATAAAAGTTTATGAAGGAGGTTCAGCATATGAATCAGGTCTTAATGTAAACGATGAACTGATCTCTGTTAACGGAATAAGAATGGACGGAGAGCTTATGAAAACTTTTATAAAAAACTATAATGAAAATGATCTTGTCGATTGTATAATAAACAGAAACGGCATTATAGAGAATCTGCAGGTCAAGCTTTTAAAACCTCTTCCAAAATATAAAATCAGCGAAACAGAAGAAAAAACTATTAACCAGATCCGGATCTTTGAAAAGTGGATCTCAGGAATATAAAAATTTTATAAACTTAAGCTTTTTAATATGAAAAAACTTATAATACTTCTAATAATTCTCATTGCAAAAGTTTCATTCGCACAATATCAGAATATCCTGATAACAAATACCGGATCACCGAATGAACCATCCATATGTATAAATCCAAAAAATACAAATCAGCTTGTCGCAGGTTCAAACTTAAACTTTGTTTATTATTCATCCAATGCGGGATATAACTGGAGCAAATCCGTTTTGACTTCTTCATACAGTGTTTGGGGAGATCCGTCAATTATTGCAGATACGGCAGGAAATTTTTATTACGGTCATTTAACAAATTTATCTACAAGTTATTTTATTGACAGGATCGTTGTGCAAAAATCTATAAACGGAGGTGTTAACTGGAGTAATGGAGCTTTCACCGGATATGTTCCTCCGAAGCAGCAGGATAAAGAATGGTTATGTGTTGATCCGGCAAATAATAATTTATATATGACATGGACGCAGTTTGATCAGTATGGTAGCGCATCGCCGTCGGACAGTTCTGTAATTTTATTTTCCAGATCTTTAAATGCGGGTGGAGACTGGAGCACTGCAATCAGGATAAATAAGAAGGCGGGTAATTGTGTTGATGATGCCAATACTGTGGAAGGTGCGGTGCCTTGTGTAGGACCGAACGGAGATATATTTGTTTCATGGTCAGGTCCGCTTGGAATTGTAATGGATAAATCTACAAATGGTGGAACCACATGGATGGCTAATGATGAGTTTGTCACATCGCAACCGGGAGGCTGGGACTTTGCTATTCCGGGAATATTCAGAGCAAACGGACTTCCTATAACTGCATGTGATCTTTCTAACGGTCCAAACCGGGGAACAATTTATATCAACTGGTCTGATCAGAGAAACGGAGCAACTGATACCGATGTCTGGCTGATAAAATCCACAGACGCGGGAAATACCTGGAGCAGTGTTAAGAGAGTAAATAATGATGCGCCGGGAAAACAGCAATTTTTTACATGGATGACGATCGACAGATCAACAGGTTATCTATATTTTGTTTTTTACGATCGCAGAAATTATACAAATACACAAACTGATGTTTATATGGCAAAGTCCACTGATGGCGGCGAAACATTTACAAACTTTAAAATAAGCGAAACACCTTTCACACCGAATGCAACACAATTTTTCGGCGACTATACAAATGTAACTGCTCACAACGGATATGTAAGGCCCATATGGGCAAGACTGGACAATAGTATATTAAGTATTTACACGGCGATAGTTGATTTTATTGCAAATGTTGAACAGGTAAGCTCCGCTGTCCCCGAATCTTTTAAACTTTATGAAAACTATCCGAACCCGTTTAATCCGATTACAAAAATTAAGTTTGATATTGCAAATTCAAATGGTGCATCTTTAAATGTGAAATTAACAATTTTTGACTCAAACGGCAAAGAGGTTAGTAAATTATTAGATTCTAATTTAAGCTCGGGCACTTATGAAGTGGAATGGAATGCTTCTTCTTTTGCATCCGGCGCATATTATTGTCAGCTTGAGCATGGTGAATTTTCTGATAATAAAATGATGGTACTAATTAAGTAAATAAATTCAATTAATGAAATAACAACGAATAATGATAGTTCTAAAATTAATTATCTTTAAATAAATTAAAGGGAGGAATAAATGAAATCAGGAAACGAAAGCACTACGGTTACTGCAAATTCTACAGACGAGCTGGAGAAGAAGGTAAATGATATGATTGAAAACGGCTGGCAGACCGAAGGGGAGATTATTAACAATTCTGACAGCACATTTTCTCAAAAAATGACGCGGTAAATTAATTTTTGTAAGATTTTTTCAAATAATCATTTTTTAAAAAATTCTTAAGTTGTTATTGATAATTAAAATCATAGTGCAAATAAATTAATTAGATATGTTTTTTATGTCATTCTAAAAAAGTTTTACTGCGGGTTGAATTATAATCTCATCTGAATTGAAAATTAAATTGACAAAAATAGAAGTTATTTTTGAAAATATTATACCTATTTTATTCGATTCTTTTAAAACATCCATTTCAAAATAAATTAATTTAAAAAAGTATGAAGGCTCTATACGCGCTGCTTGTAATAATTGTAATGGGAATAGTTTTCTTTTCCCTGAACAATCCGACAACAAGTCAGAATGACCTCGCAAATTTTTATGCAGATAAAGATTATATCGAAGGTGACATTATAGTAATGTTTAAAACCAGTACAGATGCGAATGCATTTGTGCAAAATTATAATAACATTTCATTGGCAGTAAAAGAAGTTCTCGTTCCTGACATGAATATTTATTTGTTTCAATATGATATCAAAAAATCTCAGCCGGTGGATGCTTTACTTTCTGTAATGAGAAATGATAAAGTTGCCATCGCACAATTCAATCACTACTTTAAGGAGAGAGTAATTCCAAACGACACAAGGTTTGCTGAGCAATGGGATAAAAATAATACAGGACAAACCGGCGGTACTGTGGATGCAGACATTGACGGTCCGGAAGCATGGGATAACTCAGTTGGCGGCACAACCGTTTTCGGTGATACAATAGTTGTTGCAATTGTTGACGGAGGTCAACAGATCGATCACCCTGATCTTGATACTTGGAGAAACTGGGCAGAAATTCCCGGAAACGGAATTGACGATGATAACAACGGTTACATAGATGACATTAACGGTTGGAATGCCGGGGGAAACAACGGAACAATTTCTCCAAACCAGCATGGCACTCATTGCGCGGGAATAGCCGGTGCACGAGGAAACAACAGCATTGGTATTGCAGGTGTGAACTGGAAAGTTAAAACAATGCCGGTTATGTACGGCTCTGCTACAGAAGTAGGAGCAGTGAAAGCTTACGGTTATGTTTTGAAACAAAGAAAAATTTATAATCAAACAAACGGTACTCAGGGAGCATTTGTAGTTTCAACAAATTCATCATGGGGTATTGATAACGGACAGCCGGCTAACTTTCCTTTATGGTGCGCATTTTATGATTCATTAGGAATGGCAGGAATATTAAGCGCCGGAGCAGGTCCGAATAATAATGTTAATATTGATGTCGTAGGTGATATGCCTACAACATGTCCGAGTCTTTTTATGATAGCAGTAACTAATACAACAAATACTGATGCAAAGAACAACGGCGCAGGTTACGGGCCGATAAATATGGATCTGGGTGCTCCGGGAACAGCAATACTCTCAACCATCCCGACCAACAATTACGGTTTATTGACCGGCACATCGATGGCAACACCTCAGGTAGCAGGGGCAATAGCTTTGATGCATGCCGGAGCAAGCAGTGTATTTATGAACCTTGTCAGAAGCCGACCGGATTCGGCTGCAGCATTGTTTAAACAATTTTTACTTGCAAGTGTTGATACAATTCCTTCTTTAGCAGGAATTACAGTTTCGAACGGAAGACTTAATGTAAACAAGCTTCTGCAAAAAGTTAAAGTTTCAAATGTTCCCGTGCTGAATGCATTTTCTCTTAGAACTCCGAATGCAGGCAGTACACTGACTTCATTTCCAATGGGAACAACACAATATACAATTACATGGGATACCTCTGCAACCGGCGCTACATATAGGTTTGTTTTCGGAAACCCTACAACAACACCGAGAAAAATTTCACTAACTTCAGGAATAAATTCTTTGACTTTAAGTTCAGGTCAGCTTGATAATATACTTGCAGGTATTGGAGTAAATCCCGGAGATTCGATTGTCGGACAATGGGACGTATGGACATACAGAGTTCTACCCGTTAATGATTCTTTAAAATCAAATAACGGACCGAGATCGTTAACTCTTAGAAGAGGTATACCAGTTTTATCAGCCTTTAATTTATTATCTCCGCCCAACGGAACAACAATTACCACCTCAACTTTCAATACTTCATCAATTAATATCAACTGGTCACGATCAGGCCAGGGAGTAACTTACAAGTGGAAATTCGGAAGTCCGGCACTTACAAATGTAAGATTAAGTTTATCTTCAAACAATTCGGGATTCGATTCACTTTTGACTATTTCAAATAGTTCACTCGACGGAATACTTTCAGGGATAGGATTGAATGCAGGAGATTCATTAGTCGGACAATGGTCTGTATGGGCTTATAACGGTAGTGATTCTGTAAAAGCAGCGCAGACTTTTGCGATGACTTTAAAGAGACAGTCCAAAGGAGATGTAATGGTAGTGTATGATTACACCACTACTGCCTGCAGAACTTCAAGAGATTCTGTTGTCAATAATCTCAGCACTTTTGGAATTACCTTTGATCTTTATAACAGGAAAGGAAATACAGGTACAGCTTCAATTTCTTACAGAG
>JBDSYA010000004.1:0-18645 GCA_039925865.1 Ignavibacteria bacterium | reverse complement strand
TATTATTCAGATCTTGATAAGCTTGGTCAGAATATATTTGTTGATTATCTGAAAAACAGGAGAAGGTTAAATTAAGCGCAGTGAAAAAAATAATTCTGCTCTTATTATTACCGATATTCACATCACATAATTTATATTCAATAAACACCAACAACAGTAAAGACAGCCTATATTTCTTCACTTCCAATCTGCTGTTCATCCCGACAGAGTCAAGTATTATTGAATCAAAGATCGGTGTGATCAAATTCACCGATAAGAAAAATCTCAAACTGGATATCGGAGTATCTTTTGACATGATCGGGTACAGGAGTTTTAATTATGATTATTCATTAGGCGTTGATTTTTTTACAACTTCCAACTTAAGAAGTGAGAGTAATTTTAAATTCCCTGTTGATGCAATTGATTATTTATTTGGTGTAAATTTTAATATGAAGAAAAGGATTTCCGGCAGATCAGTTTTGTTTAACCGCCTTCGGATTTCACATATTTCATCACACTTTGAAGACGGACATATTTACGAAAGAAGTGATACTATATTTAAACCTTTTGTATTTAGCAAAGAGTTTATAGATTTCGCAACAGTTTTAGAAGTTGATCTGTCAAAAAAGCTGTTTCTGAAAAACCTGGTCGCGGTGAATTTTATTATACATTCTATTCCTAAAGAGCTTTCAGTAGTTTCAGGGCGGTTTGGAATTGAATTAAATTATTTTCTTTCGGGAATTATGAGTTTATATATTTCCAATGATCTGAATTTTGCTTCTGTAAATTCGAGATCAAATTTGAATGAGAACTTTGAAGGCGGAATTTCAATTGGCAGGAAAAATTCAAGGAGAGTTAATATATTTTTTACTTATTACGATGGGCAGGACTATCGTGGTCAATATTACGGCAAATATTTAAATAATAAAGGAATAGGTTTAAAATTCAAATTTTGACCATTGGGGATAAAATATGATAGTCAAAGTTATACATGAGAATTTTAAATATTGTTATAAGTCATCTATTTGAAAATTAACAAATTATAGAATATGATATTACTTTTAGTGCTCAATTTTTTGATGATGGGAAGTGACAGCACACTGATAAAAAAAAATGAGATCCGGGGATTTACCAATGCTGTTTCTATTACAACAGATGCAAAAGAAAATATATATGTGCTTGATGCGGATGCAAATGAAGTTGTAAAATTTAATAGTAATCTTACTTACATTAAACGCAATGGAAAGCAGGGCTGGGAGCCGGGGCAATTTGATTCTCCGACATATATTGATGGTTCATCGGGACTTGGTATTTTTATTTCAGATGGAAAAAATAAATGGGTACAGAGATTTGATCTTGAATTAAATCCCATTGCTGCATTAAAAACTAATCTCATTGATTTTCCTTCTGAGCTACAATTCAATAATCCTGTTGCAACGTTGGTTTTAAATGCACGGGAAATTTATGTAATAGACGGTGACAATAACAGAATCATTGTGTACAAAGACGGTAGAAATCCCACTAATATATTTGGTGATTACACTTCCGGTAAAGGGCAGTTATCAAGGCCTGTAAAATTGTTAAAAGATCAGAAGAATTTTATTTATGTTTTGGATAAAGAGCTGAAGGCTATTGTCAGATTTGATAATCTTGGTAATTACGTGAGCACTCTTACTGTTGACGGACTCGAAACGTTCACGATCCAGGGAAACATCCTTTATATGTTTAACGGTAAAGAGCTGATTATGTATGATCTTGATAAAAACTCATTAGCAGGAAAAAAGAAAATTCCCCGAAATCAGTTAAAGCAAAAAATTAGGGATTTTTTAGTCTTAAACAATAAAAAGTATTTTCTGCTGGGGAAAAATAGTTTAAGTTTATGGCAGGAAGATTAAAAGAGAATTTAAAAGAGAAAGGAGCTTAAAAATGGCTAAAGGTCTAAACAAAGTACTACTCATCGGGCATTTGGGAAAAGATCCCGAACTTTCATACACCCCATCAGGTGTTGCAGTTTGTAAATTTACACTTGCAACAAATGAATCCTATAAAGGAGATGACGGTAACTGGGTGGAAAAAACTGAATGGCATAACATTACTGCCTGGAGAAAATTAGGTGAAATTTGTTCTCAGTATCTGAAAAAAGGAAGCAAAGTTTATCTTGAGGGAAAGATCCAGACTGACAGTTATGAAAAGGACGGGAAAAAGAATTATTTCACCAAAATTGTTTTGAATGAAATGGTTATGCTTGATTCTAAAGGCGCATCTTCAGGTGAAAATGGTACTCTTGAAAAACAAACTGAAGGGGTCAAATCAGAAAGTACAGATGATGATCTGCCGTTTTAAGTCTGTAAGTAATAAAATATAGTCATTGGGTGAGAGCTTAGGATATTAACTAAAACATCATAAGTTTCATGCAAAATACACTTCCACCGGATTTCATAAATTCACCGGTTTCAACTTCAATAATGTTGAAGCCGGTTTTTATTATGTCACCTTTGAATTTCACACTGCCTTTTTGAACAATCACATTTTTACCATCGGGACAATGGCAATTGCAGACAAAGAATTTTAAATTCTCCTCTTCATCTGATTCTATTACATTTTCAAAGTGTTTCCTTATTGTAAATTGATCTTCATCACCAAATGCGGAAGCTGCAATCACACATGTATATTTATTAAAAATTGAAAAGCATGTATCTAAATGATATAGAACCGGATTTATAAGTTTCAGCTTAACCACTTTAAAGTTAGTATACTTAGAAATTTCATCGTAAGCCAATTGTTGAGTTCTGTATCCATATCCTCCGAATAAAATATTTCTTTCATAATCTATCACAGCGTCACCCATAGATTCAAAATATTCGACTTCCGAAGGAAGTTCAATCACCTGATATTGATTTTTTTCATAAAAATCTTTAAAATATTTTACTTCTTCTTTGCGCTGATCATTTTTCATTATACTTAAGATCACCTTCTTGTTATCTTTTTCATCAATAAATGGCAGTGATTGATTGGCAGTGAATACCATATCAACTAACCCTTTTACAGGATCAATCAAATTTACTTCAAAACCAAGGTCTTCATAAATCAATTTTAGTTCAGTCCATTGCTTCATAACAGATTCAATGTTAACGTTATCGATATTATTTTTCATAAACTCATTTCCGGAATAATTTACTTCGAAATATTCAGGTTTGCACATAAGAATTTTAAGGGGAGTCATTATACTTATTTTATATATTAAATTTATTCATACTATAAATTAAAATTAAAGAAAACCTGTTCAACTTGTAATTTAAAATTAAAGAAGTGATAATAAAATTTAACATTGGCGCAAAATTAATTATGATTAAATTATTGCCGATATAATCGATAGAATATATTGTTATAACTATTTCTACTTAAATTTTACTTTGAAAAGTTTATGTTTGCAAAACTAAATTTAAACAAATGTACAAAACAATTTTATTTGAAATAAAAGATAATGTTCTAAAGGTCACACTTAACCGTCCGGATGTATATAACGCATTCAATGAAGAAATGCTTTTTGAATTACAGGATGCATTTAAAAAAGCTGCTGAAGATGAAACTGTCAGATGTGTAATTCTTACCGGAGCGGGAAAAGCATTCTGTTCAGGCCAGGATCTGAAGGATTTCAATAACAAAAAACTGACATTCAAAGAAGCGCTTGACCAAAGATACAATCCTTTAATAAAACAAATAGCCTATCTAAAGAAACCGGTTATATGTGCAATCAATGGAGTCGCTGCAGGAGCCGGAATTTCATTGGCTCTTGCCTGTGATTACAGGATTGCAGTTGAGAATGCAAATTTGATCGAAGTATTTATTAATGTCGGATTAGTGCCGGATAGCGGATCATGTTTTTTTCTTCCAAGAATTGTTGGATACTCAAGAGCATTTGAAATGTGCGCAACCGGGGATAAGATTACTGCTCCTCAAGCAAAGGATCTGGGTCTTGTAAATAAAATTGTTTCAACAAACACTTTGCTGAGTAAACTTGCAGATATTACCGCAAAAAAGTTTGCTCAACGGCCTACCAAAGCAATAGGAATGATAAAGGATCTTATGAACAGATCATTTGAAAGTTCTTTAGATAATATACTCGAGCTAGAGAGTAATTATCAGGAGGCTGCAGGAAATACGGATGATTTTAAAGAAGGGATAGCATCATTTCTGGAAAAAAGAAAACCGGTATTCAAAGGAGTATAGTTACTAAGTGGAAATAAATGTTTGCCGCAATTCAAAAGTCTCTACAATAAGAGCAGCTTCAGGAAATATAAAAAGTGTGGCTTTAGATACTCGCTTTTTATAAACTAATTATAAAGATATTATTCAACAATATATTATTCCAAAACAATTTTCGAATTATCCTCAACAGTTTTCTTTTTCTTAAATTTTGCAACCATGTTGCTGACGGAAATAAATAATGTCGGTACAACAACGAGTGTTAAGAATGTTGCAACAGTTAAGCCAAATATTATAGCCACACCCATCGGTCTCCAGAATGCAGTATTCTGTCCGCCTATTACCCATGATAACGTTCTCCAGTCAAAATCAACTCCTGTAGTAAGCGGCACTAATCCAAGTATAGTCGCAGCAGCAGTTAAGAAGACAGGTCTGAGTCTGATCATTCCTGACTGGACCACTGCTTCCTCTTTTGACATACCCCGCATCTCGAGTTCACGCTGAAAATCAAGAAGTATGATCGCATTTCTCACGACAATACCTCCTAATGCAATTATACCAATACCTGTCATGATTATTCCAAATGGTGTCTGAGTAACAAGCAATCCGATCAGCACTCCTATCAAGGATAATAGCACGGTAAACATTATTATAATCGGTGACATCACAGAATTAAATTCTATTACTAAGAAAAAGAACACAAGCAAAAGTGAAACTAAAAAAGCTTTACCAAGAAATGATTGTGATTCATTCTGACTTTCCTGCTCCCCCGTATATGTTACATTATACGCCGGAGGCATTTTAAAATCATTCAACATAGTTTTTACATCTGCTAAAACTTCATTGCCAAGTCTTCCTTCTGCATTTGCAGAAACTGTTACAACTCTTTTCAGATCTTTCCTGTTAATCGCTCCTATTCCTCCTGAAAATTCTATCTTGGCAACAGAAGTTAAAGGAATTTTTGCTCCATCTTTTCCGGGAAGATACAAATCCTGTATTGATGAAACATTTTCTCTTTGTGTCGAATCTAATCTTACTGTTATGTCATACTCATCATCAGACACTCTGTATTTGCTTGCTGTTGTTCCGTTTATAGCAGTTCTCACAGTAGAAGCAATCGTTGTTGTATTTAAACCAAAAAGTGATGCTTTCTCCCTGTCAATAGTAATTTTTATTTCGGGCCTTGCTTCATCATAATCATCTTTAAGATCCTTCATTCCGGGAATGTCTTTTATCAGCCTTTTTATTTCTTCAGCGATCTGACCAAGTTTGATAAAATCGTCTCCGGAAATTTCAATATTAACCGGAGGTCCGGTAGGAGGGCCGCCGGTCTGCTTTTGTATTCTTACATCAGCTGTTGTAATATTGGAGATTGCTTCACGTATTTCTTCAATTGTTTTGAAGGAACTTTTGGATCTGTCATGTTTATCAAAAAAACTCAGAGTAATTGTACTTTTATTAGACTGATCACTTCCAAAACCTTCACCAATCTCCGAACCTACATTTGTAAGATAATATTCAAGATCTTTAAATGGCGGAAGTTTCTGTTCAACTATTCTTGTAACCTCATCTGATTTTTCAAGATTAGTACCAACTGGCATGTTAACATAAATAAATGCCTGCTGAGGCTCGACCTGCGGAAAAAATTCAATCCCTTTATTAAATGATCCGTAAAGGAAAAACACTATAATCAAAAAAAGTACCGTGCCGCCTATTGTTATTTTCCTGTGATTCAAAGCATAACGCAAAACTCTTTCATATCTTCTTACAATCCCTGCAAACATCCTGTCAAACCATAAATGGAATCTTGTAATAAAATTATACCACTTAGTTTTTTTCTCGAGCTTCTCCCTGTCTTTTTTAAAATTGATAAAATGTGAAGCCAGTACCGGATTAATTATCATTGCAACAAATAGAGATGAGAATAAACAGACGATCAAAGTTATGGGTAAAAATTTCATGAACTCGCCGACTATACCAGGGAAAAAAAGCAAAGGGGCAAATGATGATATGATCGTAAATGTTGCGATAGTTACAGGTATCTGAACTTCTCTAGGACCCTCTATCGCAGCATCGTGAGGATTGTAACCCTCAGTTTCCTGAAGACGATAAATATTTTCAGTGACAACAATAGCATCATCAACAATAATACCGAGAACCAATATAAGTCCGAACAAAACCACAATATTCATAGTAATGCCAAACGCATCGAGAATAATAAACGAAATAAGAAATGAGAACGGAATTGAAGTTGCAACGAGAAAGGCATTCTTAAAACCCATCGATGCGAGTAGTACAACACATACGAGCAGAAATCCTGTTATGATACCGTTTTCAAGTTCATGTACAGTTTCTTTTATGCTTTCGGATTCATCACCGGTAAAACTGATTTTGAGACCCGCAGGATAACCAGATTTTTTCTTTTCAACAAGTTCTTTTATCTCATCTGCAATTCGTATGATATTTTCACCGCTTCTTTTCTTAATAACTATTGTAACAGCTTCCTGTCCGTTTTCTCTTGAAAGAGTTGTCCTGTCTTTATAGCCGTAAATGACCTGGGCTACATCACGTACATAAATAGGATGATCAAATTCTGATTTTACGATAAGGTCACGAATTTTTTCCGGATCTTTATATTCACCCGGCACTCTTACAAGATAATTCTGTGTACCAACGTCAACACTTCCACCGGGAATACTCTGATTTTCAAGACCGACTTTTCTAATAATATCATCAAAAGCAAGATTATAATATTTTAATCGATTTACATCAACATTGATCTTGACCTCACGCTCTAATCCTCCTTTGACATCAGCATTTAAAACACCCGGTATGCCTTCGATATTGTCACTGAGTTTATCAGCAAGGTCTTTAAGCTGTGCGAGTCCCAGGTTACCTGAAAGATTCACATAGATCATCGGTTGTTCTGAAAGATTTATTTCAGTCACCGTGGGCTCTTCAATATCTTTAGGCATTTTTGTTTTTGCAATTGAAACTTTATCCCTGACCTTTTGAAGTGCTTCATCAATTTTTACATCAGGATTAAATTCAATGTTTACAAGCGAAAAACTTTCCTGTGAAACCGAAGTCACCTTCTTAACATCTTTAATTCCTTTGACCTCTTTCTCAATTTCCTGTGTCACAAGATTCTCCATATCGGCAGGAGCCACTCCAAAGTAAGCCGTTGATACGAAGATGTTTGGGATTGTTATAGAAGGTGCAGATTCTTTAGGAATGGATGAATATGCAAAAATTCCAACAAGAACAATAATGAGAACCAGTATATAAACTGTTACTCTGTTATTAACAGCTAATTTTGAAACACTCATATTTATAATATTATAAAATAATTATTCAAATTTATAAATCAATTAATTATCAGTACTTTGTCTCCGTCAGCAACCTGCTGAAAGCCCTCTACAATAAGTTTATCACCATTGTTCAAACCGCTTAATATCATAACATCATTATTATTTCTTCCGCCAAGGCTGATCACTCTTTTTTTGGCAATATCATTTTCAAGTATAAAAACATATTTCTCATTCCCGAAATCTATCACCATGTCCTGAGGCAGCACTATAGCCTCTTCTATGCGGGATTTTGTAATTGAAATATTTGCGCTCATTTCCGGTTTTAATTTTCCGTTGGTGTTATTTAAAACCAACTCTATTTCAAATGTTCTGTTAATTGAACTAAGAGTAGGGGACACATAGTTAACAGTCCCTGAGAATTCCTCGCCGGGATAAACATCAAAAGTAATTCTTACTTGCGAGCCTTTACTGACATCGCTTACGAAACTTTCAGGAATACCTGCGCTGATCTTTACACGTGATACATTTACAATATTTAATATCGGAGTTCCAGGTCCGCAAACTTCGCCTTTGCTTAAGTATTTTTGATCAACAATTCCGCTTATTGGAGAAGTCACATATGATTTACTTAACCTGGTCTCAAGCACATCTAAACTTCTTTCAGTTATTTCAAATTGAAATTTCGAATTGGTAAAATCCTGTTCAGTTACAACCTTATCTTCATATAGTTTTTCCATTCGATCAAAGTTGCTTTTGGCCAGATCATACTGAGTCAGAGCCTGATTATAAGCAGCCCGATCCTGATCTTTTCTAAGTCTTACAACAACCTGCCCTCGGGAAACCCGGCTTCCTTTATTGAAAGGCTGATAAGTAATCAATCCGCCTTCTTCAGAAGCAACTTTTGCCACTTCAAATGCTTTCACAAAACCAACCACATTATAGGTTTCAGTAAATTCCTGTGATATCATCTCTTTTACTTTTACAGGCTGCAATTTTTTCTCTGCATCAGTTTTCGTTTCTGCACCGTCACCGCCGCAAGAGGATAAAATAACAGCACATATGATCAGACTAAAGCCCCGATAAAAAATGGTTTTCATATTTTGATTTTTATATAATTATAATTTATTAATTTTATCTTTCAAGTAATCTTTCCAATTCAGCTTTGGCAATCTGATAATCATATATTGCCTGAAGGTACGACAGACGGGATTCATTAAGTGATTGTTGAGAATCCTGTACCTCGATCTGATTTAAAACTCCTGCGCGGTAACTTACATTTGCCAGCTCCAAACCTCGCTCCGCAAGACTAACTGTCCTTTTCTGAGCAACGATCCTTTCTTTGGCATCTTCAATTGCAATGATAGCGCTTTGAGATAAAAGTTTGAGTTTTTGTTTTGTATCGCTTATCTGTTCATCCGTTTTTCTAACTTCAATCTCTGACTGATCAACCTTGTAGCTGTTCCTGAATAAATTCAAATCCCATTGCAAACCCAGACCTGCATTCAAAGTATTATAAAATCCGTATTGTGAAAGGCTTCTGCCATCATTCTCCGAGGCACCTAAAGCATATTGACCGAATAAATAAAGTTTTGGAAGATAATTTGCTTTATCAACCTTCACAAGTTCTTCATTGATCTTTCTGCTCAAACGCAATTGTCTTACAGCAACAAAATTTTCGGAGATAGTACTTATCATAGATTCCGTATTTCCCCAAACCTCAAGACTATCGTATGTCAGGCTGCCTGCCACATCAATATTTTCCTGATCTTTTAATCCGATTGCATTCAGAAGTGATTTTTGGCTTATCTCCAGATTTCTTTGAGATTTAGAAAGCAGAGGTATCCCATTATCAACACGAACTCTTGCACGTAAATAATCAAATTCAGTTGCAACGCCTCCACGGTATTTCGAATTGACAACTTCAAAGTTAGCTTCTGCATTTTCCAAAGATGCTGCATTAACGTCAACTACAGCTTTAGCCAGAAGAACTGTATAATAAGATTTTTTTACCTGATTTTTAACTTCATTTTCAACAAGCAGAATATTCTCGTCCTTTGTTCGTGCAAAATATTTTGCTATCCTGATACCCGCAAAAATTGGTGTTCCCAGTATTGGCAGAGATTCAGTCACATCTATAGTGTTGATGATAGAGTTATCAGAACCGATCTCAAATCTTTCTCCTGCTATATTGAATACTTGTTTTTTGAATGATCTCGAGTATCGTGAATTTAAAGTGAGGTTAGGAACCAAATTTTCACTGTAAACTTCTGAAACTTTTTTATCAGCTTTTAATTTGTCCAAAGTTGCGTTTATAATGCTTGAATTGTTTTTCAATGCGAGAGATAAGGCTTCATCAACACTTCTAAGGATCTTAACTTCCTGTGACTGGATATTACCGGTGATTAAAAAAAATATTATCGTAAATAATATATGAAAAAATTTACTACGGTCAGGTTTTTTTAACATATTAAAAATTAAGATTATAGTTTGATTTCTTTCGCAAGTAAAGCTTTGGTTTTTTTAAATTTTGCTTTTCCTTTTTCCGTAAGTATTCCGTTTAAAAGCATTTCATAAGTAAGCTTGAAAGCCTCCTGCATAGAAAATTTGTTTTTAATTATAAACTCAGGAGAAGTAACTGACATTAAGGCTGCATTAAAGGTAATTATGATAATTGGTGTCGGATAGCTTTCTATTATTTTTTCTTTCTTACCTTGTTCAAGCAGCTTTTTCATTACCTTGTTGATCTGCTCATTCTTCATACTTTCGATATTTTTTTTGAGGTTTGGGGCGTGTATTGAAATGTCGCTTATCCATTTGTCGCTTATGTTGATACTAAAATTACTGTGCATATTGAGGATCTTTACAAACTTTACGACAACATCATCATTCCCTTCCACGATATCTTCCAGTTTACCGGCAATCTCGCAAGTAGTATCATTGCAGATATCTTCAAGAAGTTTTTCTTTAGAGGGAAAATGTTTGTAAATTGTTTTTTTACTGATCCCGAGGTCTGTTGCGAGTTCGTCCATTGACGTTTTGTAGAAACCGCCGGTATGAAATTTGTGGCGTGAATATTTTAAGATCTTTTCCTTATCTGAACTTGATTCGGTAATTTTGGTCAAAGAAACTATTTTGGTTTTATTAGTTTCCAAAGTAAAGAAAATAAATTCTTTGTGCAAGTTAGATTTTAAAATTTCAATTTTAAGAAACCGTAAAGAATAATTTTGTGAAAATAAAATTTTATTTTGAGGGTGATGATAGGTGATAATAATGAAAAATTTTTATTGTTAGAATTTACAACGTTGATTTCGTAAATTGCATTATTAAATCTTATAATTAACTAATCACATCTTAATGGGCTTTATCGAACTTTTTTCTCAACCGGAAACATATGTGAGTTTGCTTACACTGACCTTTCTGGAAATTGTTTTGGGAATTGACAATATAATTTTCATATCGATCCTGACAGGCAGGCTTCCTGAAAATGAAAGAGAAAAAGGCCGGATCACGGGACTTATACTGGCTATGGTTTTCAGGATCGGGTTACTTTTAATGATATCATGGATTGCTGGTCTTATTACACCACTGATCACAATATTCGGATTTTCATTTTCAGGAAGAGATCTGATCTTGATAGCGGGGGGAATATTTCTGATTATAAAAAGCACTCTTGAAATTCATAATAAACTGGAAGCTGAAGAAGAAACGGGTAACTCAAATGCAAAAGCTGTTTTCTGGAATATTATTCTTCAGATCGTTTTGTTAGATCTTGTATTTTCTTTAGATTCAGTCATTACGGCTGTCGGGCTGGTCAAGCATGTTTCGATAATGATCATTGCAATAGTACTCTCAATGATCGTTATGATTATTTTCGCAAAAAAGGTCAGTGATTTTATTCACAAACATCCTACTATCAAGATGCTAGCTCTCTCATTTTTATTAATGATCGGACTTCTGTTGTTAGTTGAGGGTTTTCACGTTGAAGTGCCAAAGGGATATGTTTACTTTGCGATGGCGTTTTCATTTATAGTCGAAATGTTAAACATAAAAATGCGAAAGAAAAAAATAATCAAAAAATAAAATCAGTGAGTTATCAGATTGATGAAATGAACTGTCTTTTAAAATTAGTGGAAGAGATTTATCGATTAGATATTGAATGTAATTTCTTTAAAGTAACGTATGTGCTGTTACCTAAAAGTTTTCTTTCAACTATTTCAAAACCATTTTCTTTAAATATCCTGTCAATGGTTTCGGTAGTGTGATATGTATATGGATTGCCCGGATAATCTATTCTATCCTTTAAATGATCCCAGCCCTCATTTGAATTCAGATCGAGATAATTGAAAATTAAAATTCCGCCTGTTTTTAAAATTCTGTTTAATTCTTTACTATAAGAGTAAATTTTTGTCAGGCTTAGCTCAACAAATGTTCCGTTACTGAAAACGAGATCGACATAATTGTTTTCGATCATCGGCAATGATCTGCCGTCATTAAGCACGGGGAACACATTTTGGTAATCTTTAAAATAATTTTTTAAAAAGTCTGCTATCCAAGGCGAGTGATCTACAATAAATAACTTCCATTGTTTCTTAAATGAAAGTTCTTTCGCGAAAGCCCTGGACCATCTTCCTGTACCAACACCGATCTCACATATAACCGGCTCACTCAGATCTCTGATCAAGGGAAAAACAAGAATCTCCAATACTTTAGCAGGATCACTGAATTTATTATTAATGTGATCATTTACATCAATCCCAAGCTCTTGCGCTTCCTTTAACCATAAAGGAAATCCTTCGGCTTTGCGTGTATTAACCTGTTTCAAGCCATTGCTTTTTTTCCGGATGTCGTAACCAAAGCGATCGAAAGTATTTTTCAGAAGTTTTTTTAACATTTTAAGACTTAGTAAAATTAATGTTATAAAAGGATTAGTATTTATTCAGATCTTCTTTAACACAGCATAGCCTGCAGCAGTTTTCTTTTCATAATTACCTTTTAGTTCCTCAAGTTTTCTGACATACCAATTATTGGTCCGCAATATTTTTTTATTGATCTCAAGGAGGAGAAAATCTATTTCAAGTATAGAATATCTTTCAGGATTAGATTTCATTTTATAAATTCTTTCCATAATCCTGAGTAAGAAATAATACTGTTCTTTAACAGCTGGTGGAAATTCATCTATTGATTTTAAATTATGTTTTAAAGCATCGATAACTGATAGACCCGTTTCAAAATAGCCGAGCTCATAATAGATTTCCAGCAAAAGCATTTTCACCTGATATTTAAGAATGAAATTAGAAAGTTTAATATCTTTTATATACTCCAGCGCTTTGTTATAATTTCCTTTGCTCATTTCAACGCGGCACATTCCGTATTGAAAAGCCGTCTTGCGGTTAATTTCTTCTACTGATTTGGAAAATTCAATTGTAAAGTTTTCTACCTCTTTGACTTCTTCAGTCCTCCTGAAAATATCAACAATGTTAACAAATATATGAAGCTGCAATGAATCAACATTTTCTGAATTGAATTTTACTTTTTTGAGTTGAAATTTTCTCAGATCTGAAAGCTCATAAATAAGCTTTTGATTTCCTTCATTAAATAGTCTGGTAACAAAGTTAAGCATTTTACAAATCAGGTAATTCCTGTCACTGTTTGAAAATCTATCTATATTTTTTGAAATAATTTTTTTTAATTCAAAATAATTGTCAGTATTATAAGGCTCCAGATAAAGCTTAATATGTTTGAACTCAAGGTTTATATGATCATAGCAAATTTTATCAATTGCACTTATTTCTTTCAGAAAATTTTCGGAGTTCAAATTTTTGAAAAGAAGGGATGATACACTTGGTCCGGAATTCTGATTGAGTATGGTTTTGAGATAGTTATTGCCTGCAACATCTTCGGATAAAATCGAGATCACTTTTGCCAAATTGTATAAACTTTTAGGATAAAGTGTATCTTTATACTTTGAGATCTCACTTCTTTGGCTGTCAAAAATATGCTTCGTGTAGATGAGTTTGGATTTTTTATCAAAATAATCATAACCCGGTATTGAATAGAATGTTTCGGAATCTGTTTTTTTATATTTTAATTTGTAATGGGTATCCAGAAATCTTTTAGAATATTCAGTTAATACTTTAATATCATTATCAAATTTGTATTCTGGATTTTCACGTGTCGAGTTAATAATTAAAAACTCTTCAGCAAGCTGATACAATGCACTCATCAGATTCCTCATGGTCCCGTAATTAAAACTTCTCCCTTTAAAAACTTTTTCATAAACTTCTTTTTCGTTTACATTATCATCTTCTTTATCATCGATAACTTTGAGAACCTGTTTATAAAGTTTTGTAATATTAACATTCGTATTAAAATAAGGTGAGGACAAAAACAATTCAAAACTCTTTCTTTCATCTTTTGTAAGAGTTTTAATAATTTCAGCTGCTTTACTTTTTAAAAATTTATTGTCCATATTTTGATACCCCCGCAATTTCATCAAAAAACTTTAATAATTAAACTGCAAAAAGATTCGAGCACTAATATTTCGGATGTAGTGGCGTAGGTTATTGATTTTTATTGATTGAGGTTTTTAGATGTTCCTATTAAATAAAATTTATTTGTATTAATTTAACATCTGGAATTTTTAGAGATAATGTTAGTTAAGATTATTAAAATTTAAAATAAAAATTATGTACGGTGGCGGATATATTTTTGAAGAATCAAAAAACGGTCAATCAGAAACAGAAGATCAGTTAAAACTAGAACGGTTTGAAACCAGAATTTCAGCAGGCGAAAAAGTTGAGCCTTCAGACTGGATGCCGTCTGAATACAGAAAACAGCTTATCCGGATGATCGAACAGCATGCTCACTCGGAAATTATTGGTGCATTGCCGGAAGGAACATGGATTACCAGAGCTCCGGGATTTAGAAGAAAGCTGGCGTTGATGGCAAAAGTACAGGATGAAGTGGGACATGCACAGCTTTTATACAGTGCAGCTGAAACTCTTGGCAAACCAAGAGAAGATATGATCAATGATCTTATAACAGGCAAATCAAAATATTCAAACGTTTTCAATTACCCCGCAGTAACATGGGCAGACACAGCAGTAATTGCATGGCTTATAGATGCGGGTGCGATAATAAATCAGGTAGCTAATTCAAAAGGATCATATGGACCTTACTGCAGAGCACTGGAAAGAATTTGTCTTGAAGAATCATTTCATTTAAAATACGGTCATGACAATGTTGTTTTTCTTGCAACCGGTACACCGATACAAAGACAGATGGTACAGGAAGCACTAAACAGATGGTGGCCGCCGATAATGCATTTTTTCGGACCTTCCGATAAAATATCAGTTCATACAGAAACTCTTATGAGATGGAAAGTAAAAATGGCATCTAATGATGATATGAGACAAAAATTTCTTGACATGTACGTACCTAAAATATGGGAATTAAATCTTACAATACCAGATCCTGTTTTGAAAAAAAATGAAGAGACGGGTAAATGGGACTATACAGAACCTGACTGGAATGAATTTAAAAAAGTTATAAACGGCGACGGACCTTGCAACAAAGAAAGACTTGCAGTAAGAAGAAGAGCTGAAGAAAAAGGAGAGTGGGTAAGGAAAGCATTGTTAAGACCGGATGAAAAATACAGTATACCTTTATCATAAAATCAATATGCAAACAATTACAAAAATAATTAGAGCAAAGGATAAGAAGAAATCTGTAGAGATACCCCAGGGTTTTTTGGATAGGGATATTCGCGTAACTATTGAGACTGTAAATGAAACTGAAGAAAAATATTCTATAGAAGAAAAAATAAAAGAGTTAAATGATTTGTATGAATTAGCTAGAAAAAAGAATATAAAAATTCCTAAAGATATGGACATTGATAAAATGGTGAATGAAATGAATGATGCTTTACTTTGATACTAATGTTTTAATTTACTTCATGTATCAATATCAGGATGAATTAAAGCATAAAACTTCAAGAATAATAATTTCAGATTCAATTTTTTCCAGAAAAATATTAATTTCACCACTTGTAATCCAAGAATTTATTTATTCCTCCTATAGAATTGACAAGAATAAAGAAATTACCCAACAAGGATTTCATTTATTTGAAAGTTTTATTATGTTTGACATAAACAAGAAAATATTAATAGATTCATTTAATCTAGCAAATCATCTGAACTATTTCCAGAATATCAATGATTGCGTTCATCTAAAGTTCACGGAGAGATATTGCAATAAACTAATAACATTTGATAAAGACTTCGAAAAGTTCAAGCCACACACGAAATTAGAAATTGAAATTCTAAACTAATGCCGATAAAATCATTAGATCCGCGTGTCACAAGAGAAAGTCTTCCCGAACAACCGGACAACATTCCAATTAAAGAGTTAAATCACTGGCAGACATATGAAGTATTTCATCAGGCAAAAAAAGGTGATCATCATGTTCATGTCGGATCTCTTCATGCGCCTAATCCTGAAATGGCTGTAATACTCGCAAAGGAACAATTTGCAAGAAGATATAAATGTGTAAATGTTTGGGTTGTAAAAACTGCTGAAGTAATGACAACAAGTTTTGAAGATGAAGATATTTTTGAAACCACTCCTGAAAAGATGTATCGAGAAGCAAGCGGCTATAAAGTAATGGACAGGATAAATAAATTCAAACTGGAGAATAAAGACAGTTGACAGAATTTGATGTAACTAAAATGAAAGCAATTAAAGACCTGTTATTCAGGATGGCAGATGATGAACTAATTTTAGGCCATCGTAACTCGGAATGGACAGGGCTTGGGCCTATTCTTGAAGAGGACATTGCATTTTCATCAATGGCGCAGGATAAACTTGGACATGCGCTTGCGTTATATACTCTTTTGCAGCAAACAGGGGAGTCAGATCCCGATACTCTTGCTTTTGCGAGAAAAGAAACAGAATTAAAGTGCTGTCATCTGGTAGAATATCCAATTGGAGATTATGCGTTTAGTCTGATGAGACATTTTTTGTTTGACGAGGCAGAAGCTTTAAGATTTGATATGCTTTCAGATTCTTCATTTACTGAGCTTGCTAATGTTGCCAGAAAATTCCGTGGTGAATTGAAATATCACACAATGCATGCTGAAACCTGGCTGAATCAGCTCGGTAACAGTAATGAAGAAAGTCTTTTAAAGATGCAGTCTGCTTTGAATAAATGTTTTCCACTTTCGCTTGGAATATTTGAACCTTCTGATTTTGAAAAAGAATTAGTTGAATCAAAGATCTTTGCCGGAGAAAAAGTTCTGCAGGAAAGATGGTTAGAAAAAATTGAAAAGGTTTTGAACAAAGCAAATTTAAAAATTCCGAAAGTAAACTCAAAGGATGCTTCATATGGAGGAAGAAAAGGAAGTCATACCGAATACCTTCAACCTATGCTTGAGGAAATGACTGAAGTCTACAGCATTGATCCGGGTGCGGAATGGTAGCCATTGTTTGATTTTGGACTTTTGATTTTAGATTTACGATTTTTTATAGTAGGTTTATAATCAATAAAACTTTGTTCAGCCACATCTGAAAACCATTAATCTAAAATCGTCAATCTAAAATCTAAAATCATTTAATGATAAGCGAGAAAGAAATTTGGAATGTTTTGCAGGAAGTTATGGATCCTGAGATCCCCAAAGTATCTGTGGTAGAAATGGGAATTATTACCGGCGTGAACATTAATGAAAATAATTTTGTAAATATTAAAATGACACCTACGTTTGCCGGATGCCCTGCTCTGGATTATATGAAAAAAGATATTAAAGTAAAGATTTCATTGCTTCCTGTTTCCGGAGTTAATGTTGAAGTTAATTTTGACGTACAATGGAATTCTAATATGATCACTGACAGGGGAAGAGAACTTTTGAAAGAATCAAACTTTGCTCTACCCAACAGGCATAATGGATTTGTTGAAATAGAAATGTTAACAAAAGTCGAATGTCCATTCTGCAACAGTAATAATACAATTCTTCAATCAACTTTCGGTCCTACACAATGCAGAGCCATTCATTATTGCAATAATTGTCTGCAGTCGTTTGAGCAGATCAAACCGATCTGAAAAATTACAAATTGTAAATTGTAAAATCTTTCTGAACATCCTTTTCATAATTTCAAGCCTATCTTATAATCAGAACTGCTTAAATTTTTCTACTGAACATATTTTAATTTTAAAATTTCCAAGTTCGGTTTGAATACATGGTTCTGCACCCTTCAATTTATTTAGATAATAAAAATCTGAATACCTCTAAAACTTTCTATGACATAATCTAAAAAATCTGATTTGCTTTCGTAGAAAACGACTATAAACAATTCACTCAACACAATTAATCAATTGATTTTCCTTACCAGTTTTTTTAAGTTACCCTTAATCATTTAAGGCTTAGCATCATGCCATTATCTAATAAAGTTTTTGAGCCAGTTGAAGCAATTGTGCATTTTAATAATCTTAAGATAGTTGTTGTAAAATTTAAGTGGAAGAAAGAAATTTACAAAGTTACAGAAATGCTTCAGAGCTGGGATATTCCTGCCGGTGATAATTATTCTACACATTTTATTGTAAAGTGCTCGGACCAGGATATCGTGTGTGAACTTTCTATGACTCTTAAAGACCGTAAATGGAAATGGGAGCTTGTGCATTGGGATAGTCTATGAATATTGATTGAGAATTGAGATTACATTGAATGCAAATTTTAAATTAAGCTCTATCAGAAACCATTAGATCGGATGTTTGTTAAATTTAATAATGAAATTAAATTTTAAAATGTATAGATTCGAAGAATTGTGTAAAATAAATATTCCACTTGAAATAACCCCTCTGATAAGAGAATGTCTCAAAATTATCATTTTGCATCTAAATCCCAAAGGTACCAAGAAAAACTTTTCAAATTTTATCATTTTGAGTCTTCGAGTTAAAAATTTTTATTAGTTTTAAGACACTCTCAAATTAGGAGTAAGGGGAGGTCATACAATCCCGTTATCGAAACTTGCTTTCTGCTTTAATCCTTGTTACTTCTTTTCAGTTTAAGTAATTTTGTCGTTTACAAATAATTATTGATAAATTGGAATTAAAGTTAAACGATACGGATAAAAGCAAGCGTGAGCTTGAAGCAGAGCT
>JBDSYA010000003.1:0-6962 GCA_039925865.1 Ignavibacteria bacterium | reverse complement strand
TTGGTTTGAATTCAAAAAAGGAAAGGTAGTTGATTTCAATTCAGATTCCGGAAAAGAAATACTTGAAAAATATTTTGCCATTGATGAAGGTGCATCGTATCTGGGAGAAGTTGCTTTAGTGGACAGCAGTTCGGAAATTTTTAAAAGCGGATTGATCTTTAACAGTATTTTATTCGATGAAAATGCTGCATGTCATATTGCTCTCGGAAGAGGAATTCCGGTATGTTTATCAAATCATAAAGATCTTATTTCTCCTGAAATTATGAAGAGTAACGGATGTAATTATTCTCTTGTTCATACTGACTTTATGATAGGTTCAGATGAAGTGGATGTTACCGGTATTTGTGAAAATAATAATAGAATTGAGATCATTAGAGATGGGAAATTCAGGGTTTGAAATATTAATTTTTATAAATATTTATCAACCTTGTTTTTTCCATTTCTCGCCGTCATATCTGTAAGAAACTTCTTCTGATTTTTCAAATGCATTTCCGTTCCAGACTCGGACTTCAACAATAATATGTTTCTCATCCACAGTAATAAAATTATATGAGTTGGGATCTCCTCTTCTTCTTTTGGAAATAGCGGTTCCCGCCTGGGCTATTATTATCGATCTTCTGCCGGGATAATATGTCTGAACGTCTCCGGTAAATCCATGATGAAGGTGTCCGGCAAGAACAAGATCAACTCCGCATTCATCAATAACTTCCAATGCTAATGTTGCACGACCGACAAGAGAAACATTTTCAGTAGGAGAGGGTATGAACTGATGATGAATTACCAGTACTTCTATAATAGGCATTTTAACAGGAGATAATTTATCTTTAATCACCTGCATTTGGTCAACGGAGATCCTGCCGTTCTTCCAGGTAAAAGATCTTGCCGTATTTATTCCAAGTACAGCAATTTCATCATCCTTATAAAACGGAAAGAGATCTTCAGTGATATATTTTTTATAGCGTGTCAAAGGAAACAAAAACCTTCTGAAGATATCAAACAACGGAATATCATGATTTCCCGGGACTATGATTTTTTCAACTTTAATCTTGTCCAGATATTCCTTCGCAGCTTTAAACTGACCTCCGCGTGCTCGCTGTGTGAGATCACCGCTTACTACTACCAAATCAGGGTTAACTAATTCTATGTCTTTTAATAAACCTGTAGCAACTTCATTATCTACCGTTCCAAAATGCAGGTCTGAAATGTGAGCTATCTTTCTCATCCTTTTCTTTCCGGTACGATGACTGATAAAATTTTGGGGAGAATTTTATATGTTAAAGGAGAACTCAGCTTTACAACTTCGCCGTCCATTGAAACAGATAATTTTTTATTTCCTGTATCTAAAGTCACTTCTTCCACAAAATGCATCTCAAAATCATTTTCTTCCTGTAATTTATTAAAAAGAGCTTTGAATGTTAATCTGATCATGCACCATCGAGTCTTGCATCTTGTTATACATAATGTTAAAAGCCCCTCATCCAGACGATCACGGGTACCCGGGTTAAAAAATTTCATTATGTATTTATTGTTGCCTACAAAAATAAAGAGAGTTGATAGCTGCGCCTTATCCTCATTTGTTTTGATGGTCACATTGTATAACCGGGGATTTTTCAAAGTTGCAATTGACGCAAAGAACATTGCCACCCATTTACTTCTATTATTTTCTTTTTGATCTATATCTCTTTTTTTTACAATGTGAGGATAAAGGCCGATCGAAGAATTATTAATAAATCTTCTCCCGTTTACTTCGGCAATATCAATCTTTTGTATTCTATTCCTTGCAATAACTTTTGCAGCTTCTTTTATATCCAGAGGCATACCGATATCTTTTGCGAAATGATTTAAGGTGCCCAAAGGCAAAACTCCCAGTGGTATTTTTCCTTGCGAAAGAATACCTGCAGCAATACTTACCGTCCCATCACCGCCGCCGCATACAATTGCATCAGGATTTTCCGTGATCAGATTTTTTATTTTGTTTTCGATTTCGTTACCTTTTAAAAAAAACAGATCATAATGTATGTTTACCTCATCAAAAGCTTCCTTAATAAGTTTTTCAGTTTCTTGCTGTTCCGTAGAACCGGAAGAATCATTTATAACAATTGAAATTTTCATATTGTGATCAAAGATATAATTCTATAGAATTCAAAAAACATTATTTGTATATGTATTACCGGCTTGTAACAGTTTTGTGATGGGCTCATAAAAGAAACTAAGACTACTAACTATAAGAGGTGGTTTTTGTAAAATATCTATAAAAATTTAGACTCGGTATTTTGATTTAACTATGAGCTATTTTTTTCCTTTAATGCCGCATCCCTTATATATCTTACTGCCGTTTAAAATTACCTCAACATTATATTCATATAACTGATCAGACATTTTACCTGAACAAATCTCTTTTTTGATAAAGATCTTTATGGTATTTCTCTGAATATTATTATGCGAAGCATATACTGTCCTTCCGTCCTCATAGATTTCCTCTTCATAAAAAAAATAGTATTCCTTATCCCCGGCAATATCAAAAAATTCGATTATGTTTTCTTTCTTTGAGATCTGTAGTGTCCAGTCCTGCCCACTACCCAAACCCCAGAAATCATAAACAATACATGTATTCTCCGAAGTCTTTTTTTCAACTTCTATAATTTCTTTTACAATTAATGTCTTGGGAAATTTTTCCTTTGTCTTGTCATTTGTTGTTTCAATTTTAAATCCCTTAAGCTTTGCATATACAACTCCATAAATGTTTTTTGGAGAATGAAATTTTTGATATAAACCATTTAATTTTTTTGTATCATCTATTATCCAATAAGAAGAATCCGGAATAGCGCAATCCCTGAATGAACTGGAATTAGCATTATGAACATACAGTCCTTCATAAATTTTGCCGGAAGAATCGGGTTCAATAAGTGTATCTTTAATGATGTGATCCATTGATTCATTTATCACTTTTATTTCATCCGCTTTTTTGCATCCGCACAATAATATCAGGAAAAGAACAAAATAAATTAGTTTAAACATTAAATTTTTTTGTATCAATTTTATTTATTATTTATTTTTTATTATTTAAATTTTAAATAATGGTGCAGGTCGCTTATATGCTACCCGTAAATAATTGCCCATATATTAAGAATTTACTATTGCCATTATCATAGCTTTAAAGCTAATGAAGATAATTATAAATGTTCGCTAACTCAATTCAGCATTGAAGTAAAGTTAAATTGCATAAAAAAAAAGTGTGAACAAATAATTGTCCACACTTCAAAAAAATAATCAGATATACGTTAATTTACAGCTCTTGACATTTTTTCACTTTCAATCCTCTGAAGGCGCATGGAATCTGTCTTAAATTTTTTGTTAAACAAACCCAATACATACGATTTGAAAATATATCCCCAAAAACTTCTTTCCTTTAAAGCATCATCAATAAGATGTTCAACCTTTTTATGCTCTTCAGGAACTTTACTCCAGTGTAGGCCGGCTTTATCATGATGTACAGTATGAAGACCGTTATTAAAAAGAAAAAAGTTTAAGCCTCCGACGAAATTCCTTGAATGATTGTACTCGGATTCTTCGTTTGCGTGAACATGCTGAACGTAATTAAATATTAAAACACTGAAAAGTGCAACTTGCTGTGGTATGATTACAAATATAAGAGCTTTCTTCCAGTCGAAGAAAAAAGCAACAGCTATCCAGATTCCAAGAACCGCGTATTGAAGTATGCACTCAAAAAATCTTTTCCTGTTTAACTGATATTTTTCTTTGAGATATTCCTTAATTGCCTTTTGCTGATAGAATCCGCTGATGGAAGGATATGTTAAAAGTGTCATAAGATTATTCTTCTCACTAAACCTATAGGTTATTGTATAATCGCCCTCACGGTTATTTAACTTGTGATGGTTTTTATTGTGAGTAGGTATCCAGGCAAATACCGGAAACCCATAAAATACAGTAAGCCATAGATCAGTAATTTGATTTGGTGTATTCGATTTCCAGATTGGCAGATGATTATGGTTATGTACAATTACTGCTACAGAAACCGACATGAATAAATATACAAAATATGAGGCGGGGTTAAAACCTATAATGTTCCATTGAATAATGAATAAGACTGTCGTTATAAACATATAAAAAAGTGTTTTAATATCCGCTTTATATCTGAGCTTTAACATAAATTTTATTTTAATTGTAAAATATTTGTATACTTAAATATATACTTTATTATTTTAACCCGTTTGTTTGTAATATAAGTTCATCTTTTCGTCTGACAGGTTTTGAAATTTTAAGCTTGCTTGTTTCAGAGCCTTTATAAAGAGAAGCATATGGTTCATCAAAAGTTCTTTCTAATTTTCTTGGATTTTTTAAATGCATCGACAAACCCATGTTTGCCTGAGAAATATATTCATTCCTGTTGACACGATCAAGATTTTTGTGGGCAGTTATAGCCCAGCATGATGAGCTTCCCTGTTTTGCAATATCAACACTCCATCTTAGAAATACCTGCCAGAGTCTGAACCAGTAATTTCCATATTTGTTATTTATATAATCCTCATTCCTCATCCAGTTATAATACCAACAATGTAATGTATGAGAATAATGTATACCGACATTCTCTATATGTCCAACTTCGAAATTTGCGCTTTGAAGTGAACCAACTAAAAATTTAAGAGGCAATGATGCATCCGCACCGCTAAAAATATATTCATTCATGAACAAGCCCCAGATCAGGTCCTGCCAGTGTTCACCCTTTTTAAAAACTCCGGGGTTAGCCCTCAGACCCGCCTGTTGTAAATAAAATTTCCCATCGTCTTCCAGTTTATCATATATCATCTGTATAAATCCTTTGAATTTCCGCACACCAACATGTTCTCCCATTTCAAGACAGGATATGCGATCCCACTTTTGTCCTTGAGGAATATCGCGATAATCTTTTCTTAAGATCCGAGCCTGATCATTGCTGAGTCCGTGATCTTTGATCTGTTTCATTCCCCAGTCTGTACCTTCCTGTGCAAGAGTAACACCGGTTGCATCTACTTCAAAATATTTTGCTGCATATGTTACCAGTGTTCCCCATCCGCATCCGATATCTAAAAATTTATCACCGGGCTGCATCATTAATTTTTTGCAAACCATTTCCATTTTACGATCCTGTGCTGTTTCAAGTGTTTCTTTTTCGGGATCGTCCCAGAATCCGCTTGTATAAACCATTCGCGGACCAAGAAATGCCGCAAAAAAATCATTACCCCTGTCATAATGTTCACGCACTATTCGTTCATCCTGAGCTTTTGAATGGATCAATACTTCAGGTATAAAGCGTGAGAATAAAAATTTAAAGTGTTTTGCGTTAAGCGAGTAAGTAAAATAATCAGCACGGCATTCCATAAATTCTTCAAAGTTTCCTTTAACGTCAACCTTACCACGGATATAATCTTCTACAAAATAAGCAAAGGATACTTTGTTTCCCGGTTTATACCTTGAGCGAGCAGTATCTGTTTTTGGTACAATAAAATCTAATGGACTTAATTTCATATTGCCTGTCTTATTTTAATTTTTCAAATAATTTATATGACTCATATTGTGAATTATTCAGTCATCAAAGCTTACTGCAAATTTTAATTTCCCACCGAGACCATCCTGGACTATCTTCATCAGAGTGGATAATCTTATCACTACCGTTATTTTCTATCCGTGATATATAAAATTTTGTTGTACCTGACTTTGAAGCCAGTGCTTCCTGAGTCAATTGCCGGAATTTTCGTGCTTCCTTAATAATTATACCAAGTTTGAAGATTCCAGATCTTTTTCATAATTATCTCTATTGTCAGTTCCTTGCTTTCCAAATTCTATTCCAAATGCTCATCGAAAGACCTGAGCTTGCCGGCCTTTGTTTTTTCAAAGTGAAATCCCTTCTTAGGTTGTTGCTCTTTATTACCAACTCTTCAATATTATGAATGCGTAGTAAATTTATTTTAAGCATGCCTATGTCGGTACACTTAAAATAAATTTATTTCCTAACATTAAATCATATCCTATAAGTTACCCCATCAGGTAACTAATTTCAAGTATGTTGTAAATTTTTAAGTGCTGTGTGATTATATCCGTCCAAAACGATTGTTCAGTATAAGTAAATATTATTCTTAAAAAGATTTTTCTAGCGATAATTTGTAGAAAACTTATGAAATACCCCACCCAAACCCTCCCCTTGCGCTCTAAGGGGAGGGCAGGGTGGGGTTGTTTGAAGGTTGAGAAAATTTTCAATGAACCAATTAATTATTTCAAAGTTTTTTCTTAATTTGATAATTATTTTGGACAGTAGTATTAATGTAATGAAATGAATAACAAATTATTTAATAATCTCTCGTTCCCAATTCGCTGATATTAATTTAAAATCCAATATGTATTTTATACCGTTTCACTATATAGAAATTTTTAAATAATTTATTTAACTCGAAAGGAAAATTACAATGGTTAAAGCAGCAATTTTAGTTAGGCTTGAAGCAAAGCCGGGCAAAGAAAAAGAAGTAGAGGATTTTCTTAACTCCGGATTGGGATTAGTGCAGGAAGAACCTGATACAATTACTTGGTACGCACTGAAGTTTGGAAAATCTTCGTATGCAATTTTTGATACATTCAATGATGAGGATGGTATAAATGCACATCTGAATGGTAAAGTTGCTGAAGCCTTGATGGCAAAAGCAGCTGACCTTTTCAGTAATGAACTGTCTATTGAAAAAGCAGATGTTATCGTTTCAAAGCTTCCTGAATAATAATTGTATCCCGGTAAATCGAGATTTTTTATCCGAACTGTTCTTCTTCAGTTGAACCTGTAAGTGCTGTGGTTGTAGAATGTCCGGAAGTAATAGTCATTTGAACTTCATCAAAGTAACCTGTTCCTACAAAAGTCTGATGTTTAACGGCTTTGTATCCGGATGTTCTCTCAAGTTCAAACTCGAGCTCCTGCAGTT
>JBDSYA010000002.1:0-11367 GCA_039925865.1 Ignavibacteria bacterium | reverse complement strand
GTCCAGCTTGTTATTCCCCCGTGTCCCTAATTCGATCTGTTCAGCTTTGTCACTTCCATAAACATCAACCGTTTCATTAATCAGTTCATAAAATTCATCAGATGCTTCTTTAAGTTTATCTCTCCGGGACTTGATCATATCTACAAGTTTTTTACCTTCGAGCACATACCATTCATCAGGTATTTTCTTAACAGCTTTCACAATAACTTCATCAGTTATCCTGTTTTGAATAAATGCTGTAAGAGAATCATAAACTTTTTTTTCAACACCTGGCAGAAACCTTCTGTCAACATATCTTCCGTTAAAAGTAAGGTCATATATTTTAGGATAATCCTCACCATATCCTTCAAGCTGTGTAATAGCATTCCCGGCGATCATTGGAAGCAGGCCGTCATACAAAGAAAATGCCTGATCTCTATCTCGTGGAATTGGTTTATAAATTGTTTTTCCTTTATCCTTATAGCCTGCCCACAACCATTGATCATAATGCCTGTCCCAGTCGCCGATCATAAGATCCATAAGGCGTGCTTTTAAAAATTCCGTTCCGTCTACCTGATGATCGTTATCCTTTTCCAGTTTTTTATAAAGCTTGAAAGTATTTGTTATCTTATCGGATTCTGCATAACCTTTTTCCCCGTCAGCCCCGTCTTCAGGACTTTCTTCAAATGTCCCCAAAACATTGCCAAAATCTTTTTTAAATTCACCGAGCTTGTTATCGTCAGGCATTAAGATCACAATAGGTTCGACATTGATTATACCAACCTCATTTAGTAGCGGAGCAACAATACAGGCTGACAGCGGATGAGACGTGCTTATCTGATCTTTGAGTGCATTAGCGAAAATAGATTCCTGCAAGTCGGGAGGTAAAATTTTTCGAGGGTCTTTATTGATCGATCTGAATTTATATATCTTCCCGTCATTCCCTTTGAATCTTAAAGATTTTGTCTGCAGGCCGCCGCCTCTTTTATAAGGTGTTAAACCACCGGCAAATTTATTCAGATCTATTATGTCTGCTTCAAAAGGTGTAGTCCATAATCTTCTCCAGTGTTTGCCAAGAAAAAATTCACTAATCCCGTTCTTTTCATATTCTTTACCTGCAGTAACTTTTACTTTTCCTGAAAAATACTGTACAGAATCTGTTTGAGATTTGAGAAAATCCGGAATCGCTATTATCAAAATTATGATAAATGCCGAAATCATAAAAATATTTTTCATATCAGATATTTTGAAATTTTTTAGATGGCTTTTTAAAAGACACATTATAAACTGATGGAAATTATTATTTGACATTTGTTTAAAGAGTGAATCCTGTAGAAAAATAATACCTTGTTACTTCCGGAGATACAGCAACATTGAAATTTAAAGTAATCGCTTTGATAATATTCAGCCACAGACCTCCACCGTAAGTGCTATGCCATTTTTTAGAATTTTCACCTTTGACAAAAACTCTGCCAACATCACTTAAAAATGAAATTCCTATTTTAGAAGGAAAAAACAGATTCAAATTTGCAAGATGAACTCTCAATTCGGATTGACCGAAGATCATTGCATCCCCAAGAAATCTTTCCCGTGAAAATCCCCTCAGGTTTTTTAAACCTCCGAGTGCTGCGCCTTTATAGAAAGGATAATCTCCTGTCAAAACTTCACCACCGGCTCTAAGCACCAAAGTTATATCCGTAAAAGTTTTTACTGTATTATAATTTAAAAAATCACCCCTGATTTTTACGAAAGTACTTTTACTGCCGAAAATTTGTGGGTACAATAAAGTTTCAAAATAAATTTTTGCTCCTGATTCAGGAAATGAAGAGTTATTTCTGTTATCAAAACTGAATCCTGCATTCAGACTTACCGTCGATAATTTACCCGAACCATATGGTTTGATATTATTAACTAAGGAATTTCCGCTCTGCCGGACATTTGCAAACTGATATGTTATACCCAGATCGTAATGAAAATTGTTTGAAATGTTGACTGATACCTTTGCTTCAATCGAATAATCCTGCTGATTAGTTTTATAAAAATTTTTTTCAGCAAGTTCTTCATCTCTCTGAGTTTCATTTCCAAAACCATAAAATCTGTTGAAATCAAGTTCGCTTGCTTTGAGAAATATGTGCACTCTTGATTTATGAATTAATTTATTGAAATCACCGTAAAATCGGATATCATAATCTTTGGCATAAGTGGAATACGCGCCCGTAAGCTCTATAAAATATAAATAAGGATCTGACCTGAAGCCGAATTGTGTAAAATTTGGTCCGCCTCCAAGAATATATCCGTCATCAGTATTAAAATTTAATACGGGTGTAAATGCAGGAAAGCCATACCTGTCTTCAACTTGCGGTTCATATCTGCTAATATTTTCTTTTGGAATATTTACAATATCGTCATTCAAATAAATTGAATTTATAATATTCAGCTTGCTATTTCGATTACTGTCATATAGTTTAATTTTTAAATCAGATTTATTTTTTACTTCGTCTGTCCCGTCACCACTGATAATCCGCAGCAGAATATCATTGTCATTTTTTCCTTTTACAAATGCAATATCATCTCCGTCAAGTAAATGCAGTCTTATTTCATCAGTATATCCGGATGAAAATTTTCTTTTATAAAACGGATCACCTTTTTTCTCACCTGATTCCTTATCACGTTTATAAAGAGAAACCTCCAGTTCTTTTTTATTTATAATTTTAATTTCTGCAAATTCTTTTTTATTGCTTCCGTAAATATCAACTACAGCCGAGCTTAATTTATAAAAATCTTCAGCTGCTCTCACTAACTGATCGCGCCTGTTCTTAAGCATTAAAAATAATTGCTCTCCGGACTCAGCGTACATTTCCACCGGCATTGTCCTGACAGCAATATTGAGAATACTATCGCTGAGTTTATAAGTTAAGTAATTCGCAATTGAGTCATATGTTCTTTTACCCAATTTGTTCAGAAACCTTCTGTCGAGATGCCTTCCTGTCCATGTTATCTCTATAATTTGCGGAATGTCCTCATTGAATCCGACCAGTGAATGAGCCAAAAATTGTGATGCCCATGGAAATAAGCCGTCATATTTTCCGAATGCATAATCCCGGTCTCTTGGAATTGGTTTCCAGATTCGCTTGCCATTTTCTTTATAACCCGCCCATTGCCATTGATCAGCATGCCTGTCCCTGTCTCCTAAAAAAATATCCATCAGTCTGGCTTTCAAAAATTCTTTCTGATCTACCTGTTCGTCATTATCGTTTTCAGTTTTTTTGAAAATATCAAAACCGTTTATTACTTTATCTGCTCCTTCAAAATTATTGAAACCTTTCTTACCTGCTCTTGGATTAATTTCAATGATACCGGGCTTACCTCCAAAGTCTTTTCTGAAATTTCCAAGATCGGTGTCGTCAGGAAAAATAACAATTTTAGGTTTGGCGCTGAGAATTCCGGTTTCTTTCATTAAAGGATAAGTTATCAGTGAAGAGATAGGAAGTCCAATGCTGATCTGATCTTTTATAACATCTCCGTATAAAGAGTTTCGTAATTCAGGTGGAAGAGCTTCTTCAGGAGATTTTTCGATCAGCCTGAATTTATATTCATTGCCATCATTTCCTTTGAGCCGAAGAGATTTTGTCTGAAGTCCTCCTCCTTTTTTAATCGGGGTCAAACCATTTGCAAATGTTTTAAGATCAATGACCTCTGCATCAATTTCAGTGGTCCACAGATTTCTCCAATGCTCACCAAAAAAAAATTTATGCAAAATCCCAGCTTTGAATTGTTTACCCGGGACAATTCTTGTTGTTTCATTCGGAGGAATTGTATTTGTAACAGTGGATTCAGACTGAGCCGTAGCAGTAGAATAGTGAATATTAAAAATTAAAATCAGTATAAGTATAATTTTCATACTTCAATAAACATTAGAAATTCAGAGCATGACAAATTTCTTCTGAATGGCTTCTTTATGCAATACATGCGAAGATAATTTGGCGATGTTCAGTTTTAATTTTTATTTATTTATAAGGATAAATAACTATTGTTCCTTTATCGGACTTCCCCTCATTACTTATATACATTGTATTGTCCTTTCCAAATGTAATTCCTTCCGGCTGAACGTGAACGGTTGTCGGAAGCTCACGTCTTCCAAGCAGTTTACCATCTTTTGTAATTTCCACTAATTCATTTCCGTTTGCAGAAATAACAAAAAATGACCCTGTCTCAGGATGTTTTCCAATTCCTGAAGGATTAAAAGTCTTTTTTATTTCGGATAATGGAAGAACAAATCTTGGCACATCATTAAACTGCATTTTATCCAGTGAAAAAGAATAAATCGCTTTTTCCAATGCATCACCCGTACCCGCATCACCCTTACATGCGAGGAGAAGAGTGTTTGTTTCTGCATCATAGCAAAGTCCTTCAACATCATTTCTTTCCTTCAGATCCGTTTTGTAAACTTTGAAATCAACACTGCTTCCATCATTGCCTTCAGAAAATTCATACAGCTCACCTCTACTGTTGAGCAGATAAAATTTATCATTAACACTGACTATATCTTCAAAGTCCTGCTTTAGCGGAGGATTACCGAGAGAAAATTTCTTTTTGATTTCACCATTGTTAATATCCACTTCATAAATAATTCCCGACTCATCATGCTGAGCAAACAATCTTCCGTCATTGGTCATTGTAATTCCTGAAATTTCAGTAAGATTTTTCGGGAGCGTAAGTATCAAAGGAGTTTTTGATTCGAGATCATATTTTGAAAGCACAGAATTCGAATCATCAGGTTTCTTTTTGGTGGAAGAATCCTTCGGAGCAGTGGATTTTGAACAGGATAGCAAGATGAAGTATAATATTATAAAAAGAAATTTGAGAAATTTCATTTCAGATTTAGATTAAATAATTTTAATTCATTTCAACTGTATAGACTGCTTTTGCGACTTTATTTCCAAAACTGTCTTGTGATGGGCATATTTTTTTTTCGAAAAAAATTGTAAAGTTAATGATTGGCTTGGGAGCTGAAGGTGAAGTACCTGGTTGTTGAATAGAAAATGGGTGTGATCTCCCATCTACAGGAATTATTGAATCATTTGACCCATCCAGATTTTCCATTGCAAAGAATTCAATTTTTTCGTGCTTTTCTCCATCACAGTCAGTCAAAAAGGTTTGTAGTCTATATTTATCATCTAACTTCTTGAAATCTACGACTTCTTCTATTATCGCGCCAGATTTAAAATAATAAACAATTTTCAATTTTTGACTTTCTTTAGTTTTACTGAAAAATGCAATTAACCGTGTTGTATCTGCAATACTCTGGTATTCAGCCAGTAGTTGTTTATTTGTGTTAATTTCTTCTTGAAGTTTTTTGATCTTAGCATCCTCATTACAATTTAGGAAAGAAATGCTACATATTAGAATTATCGTTACAGAAATTATAGCTTTCATAACTTTTTTTTAAAAATGTTAAGTAAGAATCTGATTTATATATTTAATTATTTGTTTAATTATTGATTAATTCATTTCTACCGTGAATACAGTCCTTCCCATCAATTTTTCTCCACAGGGGTGATTACAAGGATTTTTTACTTTCACATGTCTGCTTTCATTTATAATAATTTTTAGTTGACGAGTTTGTCCCGGACTTAAATCTGGTTGTTCGATGTCTATAGTATGGGCCATATTATCAGCTTGTATTTCATAAGGAGTCATTCCTGCTTCATCACGGATGATATAGAATTTAGGAATGCTTTTAAATTTGTTAGTATCACAATCCCGCAAGAATGATTTAAAATAAAATCCGGAGCTCGAACTGGGAAAAGTTATAACTTCCGAAATTTCGATATTGTTCTTTAATGTATAAACAAGTTTAAATTTGACTATAAGGGGAGAATCTTTATGAAAGCTAATTCCTTTTTCTTGTGATTGACAATCATCATGATGCCTCATGACACTATCGATAGACGTAAGCTGCTTATCAATTGAATCAAACCTTGCTCCATTACAGCTCGACAATATTAAACTTAACAGAAGTATTACAAATGCAGACAATAAAGTTTTCATAATTTTTTTTTTAGGTTTTTGGAATGCAATTCTTCTTTCAGAAAAAAATACTTTATAAATAAATAAAAATTTTAGAACTTATTTTTTAAAATTTTACGCAATTGTATTTTATAAGAATTGACCGGGCAAGAGGATATTAAATCTTTGAAAAGGGTTATTGCATTCTTCCTGAAATATGCTTCTTTTGGATGATTCATATTAAATCTCTTAAGCGAGAATATGATTTCAATAAGGTAGTAATGGGCATCGGCAATATATTCTTTTTCTGTTAAATCTTCAATAAACATTTCAATTTTAGAAATATTCTTAAATATGTTTTTCTCTATTTTTTTTTCTAAAGAAGGCTTGTTTCTGCTTTCATTTAAGAAAATAAATATTTTAATTTTTTCCATTACAATTCTGGAAAGAATTATCATTCCTTTATCAGAACACAATTTTTCTTTCTCCAGGATTTTTTTACAAATTATTAATGCTTCATCATATTTTTTTATTTTTGTTAAAAGTTCGGTGTAATTGGAAAGCATAATAAATGTGGTAAAACTAAAAAATTTATTATTAATTAGTTTAACTGCTTTATCGAAATATATTTTTGATTTTGTATAATCTTCTTTTGATAAGTACGCTGTACCCAGATTTGTTAAAGATGTCAGCATTTCATTGATTTTATTTATTGATGAAGAGATTTTATACTGTGACATAAAATTTTTTAAAGCTTTTGAATACTGTCCCATATCAAAATGCAGTTTGCCTATATTCCCCAAAGAAACGCCCAATATGTCATTTCTCTTTAATTTCTTATTTAAAATATATTGTGTTTTATAATATTTAAGCGCTTTTGGATATTCATACAATGATGCAGAAAGAATTCCAAGACTCCCATATACTGATGCTAAACCTACAGTATCATTAATTGAATTTACAATCTTCAGTTGTTTGTTATAATAATTTCTGGCTTCATCAAAATCTGACCTTACAAAATAAATATTTCCGATATTTCCTAATATCTTTGCTGCCCATTGACGATTTCCAATCTCTTCAAATATTTTTAAGGAGATTTCAAAACACAATCGTGATTTTTCAAGCTCACCAATTGAAAAATAATTATTCCCCTGAAATTGATTTAGCTTTGCAACATTGGTTTTAAAATTAATTTTACGGGACATTTCAATCGCGTTTTTTGTATACTCAATTACTTTGGATGAATTACTTGTCTTTGAAAGTAAAGAAGCTGTAGCGCTCAAAGACTCCGCAACCTGAAATTTATTTCCGTATCTTTTTGCAATTTTTGAATGCTCATTATAGTATTTCCATGCTTTTTTATAATCTCCTGTCATATGATAAACATGTCCAAGGTTATATATTATATCAATAACTTCCGAAAAAAGTTTTTTTGATTTGAAATATTTTAATGACTGTTTAAAAAGTTTTTCAGATTTTGCGAATTCATTCTTATAATAACAGACTTCACCAAAATATCTGATTGACAGCATTTTCTTATTTGTGTCTTTTAATAAATTGGCAAGATGGAAAGCTTTTTCAATCACCAGATCAGCTTCTTTCCATCTTGAGATCATGTTAAGAAGGTCAACCTTCTTCAGCATCAAGAAAAAAGACTTATTGTGATCTTCAATTTTATCAAGCAATCCCAGCATTAGATCATAAAGCTCGACTGCCTTATTTATACTGTAATCATTTCTGTACTTTTCTGTAATTGAAGTTTGAAGCTTAAGATATTCATCAATGTCTTTCTTAACCTCATCGTCCTGCACATTGATACTGTCAACGATCAACTTGTTTTTTGAATTAACCAAACCGTGACCAACTCCAAAATGATATGCGATATGTTCTTCTGTACTTAATGATTGTTTTTTCCCTGCAAATTTTTTGTAAGCCTTCGATGCAATTAAATGAATTTTCTTCAAAGATGTTTTCATCTGCATATTATAAACTGCATCGCGAAGCAGAGCATGTGTGAAAATATATTTATTTCCATCTGCAACAAACCATATCTTCTCATCTTCTGCAAATTTGAGCTTTGATTCCAAATCCTTATCATCCTGCAGCATATATTGAAGAATTCTGAATTCAAATTCTCTTCCAAGAACAGAAGCTGTCTGCACCACTTCTTTTACTTTATCCGGCAAACGGTCAAATCTTGAGATCAATACACTATTGATTGAAGATGGTATTATTAAACTCTCATAGTCTGAAAGTGTAAAAATATTTTTGTACTTCTTCCAAATATTTTTTTCTTTAAAGTCTAAAATCAATTGTTCGACAAAATACGGATTGCCGTTTGTATTACTGAAAATAAATTCTATTGCTTTGTCATCAACTTTTGCATTTAATATCTTTTCTGCAAAATTTTTAATGTGATCTAAAGTGAAATAGCTTAATTCAATTTTAAAATGCTGCTGATCTGCTTCTGAAAAGGTTTTCTTTGACTGCGTTAAATATCTGCTTGTACATATTATTGCAAGCGGAAGATTACTTACATTTGCGAGCAGCATTTTTAAAACTTCAGCTGAATCTTTATCAAGCCAGTGAATGTCTTCAATCTCGATTATTACAGGTTGGATCATACACTCTGCCATCACAAGATTACTGAATGCAAATAAAGTATTTTCAAATCTCAATTCAGGCTCTAATTGTTCGTAAAGTGAATTAGCCCAATAAATATCGATCATTGCAGCCACTATCGATCTTGTTCTTTCTAATTCGCTTTTTATTTGAATTGCTTCTCCTGTGTTATCCTTGTTTTCAATTATAATTATTTCAAGCCTCTTTATAATTATATCTATTATATTATCAAAGAGTCTTTTGTTTTCTTCTGTTGTATTTGAATCTGATTGCTTAAAAAAATTCTTCAGTAAATATTTAAACGGGGAAAGTGGTCTTTTCAAAATTTCCGATGTATAGCAATACAGCCATGTTATTTTATTTGTTTCCGAAAACATTGTTCTGAATTCCTTCGTCAATCTGCTTTTTCCAATTCCGGCTTCTCCAATAATATATATTACTCCCGATGTTTTTTTATCCAGTATATTTTTAACATTTTCATTTAATGCCTGAAGTTCCTTTTCCCTCCCCACCAAGTTAATTGTCTCATATAATTTTGAGGGAATTAATATTTTATCCTTCGATTTTGAAATCTCCGCAGATTTTTCTAAAAGTTTGTAAACCGATATTTCATTACTAAACCCTTTGAATTGTAAATTTCCAATATGATTAAATTCATTCTTATTCTTTGCTCCTTCAAAAATCTCCTCGCTGACCCATACTTCATTCCTGTCGGCATTTGACATAAATCTTGCAGCTAAATTTACTGCGCCTCCGATTACTGAATACTGGCACCTCTCCTCAGCTCCTACAAAACCTGTATAAACTTTTCCAAGTGTCAGACCGGCTTTGATTGTTACAGATTTCAGGTTAGGATTGTATGCCAATTTTTTCTTTGCATATTTTATAAAACTCAAAGCCCGCTCAACATCGCCATCATATGAAACCGGTGCACCGAAATAACATACTATTACTCCTCCTTTATCACCGAAGTCTATATCTTTCAGATATCCGTGATAATGATTAACGGAGTCAATTGTAATCCTGAACAAGTTATCAACCAGATCTTTCGGGAGGTTTCCGTCAAAAGCAATAAATACTGATACCACATTCCTGAATTCACCCGTTTCCTTGACATTAAAAATTGTTTCAGGGAAAAAGTTTTTTGAAAAGATTTGCTTCGCCAGGTTGGAAATTTCATGATTCACGTTATTAGTTATTTGTACAGATCCGTTTTCAAAAATATTATTTGCATGATAATATGTTCCCCTTTTTTCAACAATGATTTTCTTATTATTCAAAACTTCAAGAAATTTATTATCCACAATCAGCTCGTTCTCTTTTGCTTTCATCTGAGCTTCAGCACATCCCTGTATCGCTTCTCCACGGAAATAGAAAGATTTCAGGTTTTCTCCTACGATTGCCCATTCGACATTACCAAAAGATAATCCGAGTTTAACTTTTAGATGAAAATTACCGTAAACAGTTTTTTGAACTGCGGAATTTTTAAAATCCTTTATGACATTATCTGCACAAATTAAAACCTGCTTCGCGAGAGCATCGATGTTTTTCTTGTCATCATTGAAAGGAAATATAGAAGTGAATGCATCACCGGCAAAGTTTGTTATAAATCCGCCGAACTGATACACATGTTTAACTGTAGGCCTGAATATATTTTTTAAAATATCGGAAAGTATTTCGGCTCCTTCACTTTCACCCTTCATAAGCTTTTCAGTCATGGGTGTGAAGCCTGAAATATCAACAAACATTGTGAAGGCTTCTATCGAACCGTTGAATGAATTATTCTTATAATTCTCAAGTATGAAATCGGGAAGAAGATTCTTCATTCCTGTAATTTTAATATTGAAAATAAATAATATCGTTTAAACGTGAAACATTAAATGAGAATAGAACAACCTGCCTCAATAAGATCAAACATTGTACTGTTTGCTTAATAATATCAAACTTTCATCTTAATTTGGACATCATGTTTCAAAAGGTTTGGCGTTGAAAAAATTTAATAATTAAGTTAACTTAAGTTGTAAATATATAATGATTTAAGGCGGTTTTTATCATTTGAGTTAAACTAACTTAATATAAATGGACAATATCACAGATTTGGAAAGCGATCTTAAAATTGACAAAGATTTTAATTTATTCAAGGCTCTTTCTTCGAGAGAAAATATCAATGATCCCTATCCTGTTTATCACCGGTTAAGAAGTTACGATCCTGTGTTTTCAATGAAATCTCCTACAGGATTTCTTTCGGAAAATTTATGGATTTTAACAAGATATGATGATATTTCTAATGTTTTAATTAACAAGAAATTTGGGCGCGGAAATAAATTCGGCAATATCAAAGAAGGCTCTAAATATTATGCTAAGCTTAACTCTCTGACTCAGATGAGACAGCATTGGGTGACTTTTCTCGACCCGCCTGATCACACAAGGATACGAAATTTTATAAATAAGGCATTTTCTCCGAAGATGACCTCGAATCTTAAACCTAATATAACTTCTATTTCAAATTATCTGATGGATAAATTTGATAATGAAAAAGGTGTGGAATTTATTAGTGAATTTTCATATCCGCTTACTGCGATCACACTTGCTGAACTGCTTGGAATACCTAAGGAAGACAGAGATCTCATCGATAAGTGGGCGATGCAGATAGTCAAAACGCTTGACGTGGTGACAAACCAATTTTCCTCAGAGGATCTTCAGCATATTTATAAATGCGCCGAAGAAATAAAAGATTATTTCGGGAAAATTGTTGAA
>JBDSYA010000001.1:0-15996 GCA_039925865.1 Ignavibacteria bacterium | reverse complement strand
AGTGTTGTCTTGCGATATTTTAAAGCTAATCTCAAAACCGGATCATAAAGTTTGGTAAAAAACCTCGTAACCGGATTTTTCTCTTCCTTGTAAAACTTTCCCCGCATAAACAAAGTCATTAGCATCGGAACTAGTGTGATTGTGATTAACGCTGAACCTGCAATTGCAAATGTTTTAGTGAACGCAAGCGGATGAAATAATTTTCCTTCCTGACCTTCAAGCATAAACACAGGCAGAAAAGAAACTATAATTATTGCTTCGGAAAAGAATATTGCTCGTCCAACTTGTTTTGCAGAACGTGCGGAGATTTCTTTGTAATCAATCTTTAATCCCTTTTCCTGTGCAATTGCTAAATTTCTGTAAGCATTTTCTACCATTACAATTGATGCATCGACAAGAATTCCAATTGAAATAATGAGACCTCCGAGACTCATAATATTGGATGTAATTCCAAACTGACGCATCAGTATAAACGAGATTAAGAGTGCTACAGGAATCTCTATTAGTATTCTTACTGCGCTCCTGAAATGAAACAGGAAAATTAAAACAATAAGACTGACTATTATCGCTTCTTCAATGATGGCATCCCGTAAAGTCTTAATTGCTTTCGAAATTAAGTCGCTCCTGTCGTAAGCAACTGCTATTGTAATTCCTCCGGGCAAACCTTTCTCAAGCTCTTTTAACTTTTCTTTTATTCTGTCAATCACTGTCTGAGCATTTTCTCCGTAACGCATTACTATAATTCCACCTACAACTTCTCCTTCGCCATTGAGATCAATCAAACCTCTTCTTATATCTCCTCCGATCTGAACAATTCCAATGTCTCTTATTTTGACAGGGATACCTTCTTGTCCCGTCATCAAACTAATTTCTTCAAGGTCACTAACATCTTTGATATATCCTTTACCACGGACGAAATATTCTATGTCCGATGATTCAATGTTCCTTCCGCCAACATCTCTATTGCTTCGCTGAACTGCAGCAGTAACATCATTAATACTAAGTCCATAAGCCGAGAGACGATTAGGGTCAACGTCAATTTGATATTGCTTGACAAATCCTCCTATGGATGCAACTTCGGCAATACCTTCCACGGATTGCAATCCTAGCTTAAAATAATAATCCTGAAGTGCTCGCAATTCTCCGAGATCATATTTATCACTCTTTAAATAATACCAGAATACATGCCCGACACCAGTTCCGTCAGGACCCATAACCGGCTCTACTCCTTCGGGTAAAGATGACTGAACCTGTGAAAGCTTTTCAAGAACTCTGCTTCTTGCCCAATAAATATCTACGTCATCTTCGAATATTACATAAATAAAACTCATTCCGAACATTGATTGACTTCTTACTGCTTTTATCTTAGCCATTCCCTGCAGATTAGTGGTAAGGGGATAAGTGATTTGATCTTCGATTATCTGTGGACTCCTTCCCATCCATTCAGTCCAAATGATCACTTGATTCTCTGACAAATCGGGAATTGCATCAATAGGAGTATTGAGCATTGAATAAATTCCATAGCCAATAATTCCTAAATAAATTATAAGAATTATAAATCTGTTATTAACCGAGAAATCAATTATTTTTTCTATCATGACATTTTCATTTTCTATCTTATTTTTTTAAAATCATATCCATTTTACACTTAGGGCATTTTCCGGGATAATTCTGCATAATTTCCGGATGCATTTCACAAGTGTAAATATTGCCTTCAATCACATCCTTTTTATCTTTCTTCATCTCAAGATCCATAGTACATTTTTGGCATTTTCCCGGATAGTTTTGCTGAATATCCGGATGCATTGGACAAGTATATATTGTTGCCATTTTAGATGTATCGGAAATTAGGCTTGGCGTCGTTGTTTTTTCTTCTTTCTTAATCTCTGTTTGTTGATTGTTTCTATCAGATTTACCGCACCCTATTATCAATAGTGATGACGACGCAACAATAAAGAATACGGATGAAAAAATTTTTTTAAGGTTTAGCTTTTTCATTTTGATTTTTCCCTTGTTTGATTATTCAAATTATTTAAATTAATTTTTTTTTCTAATCTTGATCTTTGCTCTAAATTATTACATCATAGTTATTTTTTCTCCATGTCTTTCATTACATCCTGATCTTCGTTAAACTTTGGTTCTTCATCTTTGTTATTCATATTCATTCCTTCCATATTTTGCATATTTGAACCCGATCGAATTTGACTTTCACTGTCAATTAAAAATCCTGCGCTTGTAACAATTTCATCTCCTTCTTTAAGACCCGAAGTAACCAAGTAATATCCATCCTGTTCTCCTCCGATATTTACCATTTTCGGGGAAAAAACATTATTTTCTTTCTTAATATATACCATATCCATTTTGCCGGTTCTCAAAACTGCATTTCTCGGAACCATAATATTCCACTGATATTGCCCCCCTTTAATCGAAACTTTTACAAACATATCCGGCTTTAACTTAAAATTTTTATTCGTTACATCAAGCCGCACTTCCAATGTTCTTGTTTCGGGATTAAACAGAGGACTTATAAAATTTACCTTTGCAAAAAATTCTTCTCCTGGATATGAAACAGAAGTTACAAATGCAGATTGACTGATTTTGATATTTTGAACATCTGCTTCAGGAATGTTAGCGATAACCCAGACAGTTGACATATCGGCAACATCATAAATATCTTCTCCGGAAACAGCCCAGTGTCCTTCATGAACAATTTTTTTGGTGATGATTCCGCTGTATTTCGAATATACCGTTATATAATTTTTTACTTCCTTTGTATTCTCCAGCTCTTCTATCTGCTGCGGACTTACCTCCCATAATCTCAATCTTGTTCGCGTTGAGTTCAATAGATTTTCAGCTTGCGTTATAACAAGATCGTAATCACTATTTTTCACATTTTCATAATTTTCAAGTGCAAGAAGGTATTCTTTTTCAGTAGAGAATATTTCGGGTGAATACATTTCAAAAACTTTTTGACCTTTACTTACTACCTGTCCTTCAAAGTTAACAAACATTTTTACGATCTTTCCCGATACAGGTGTAGAAATATGACGCATGTTTTTTTCATCAATTTTTATATATCCGTTAAAAACTCTTTCGCTTGAAAATTCCTTTATCGTAACTTTTTCTGTTTGCACATTTGCTAAAACCTGTTGAGATGGCGATAAAATAACATCTCCTATATCCTTTTTGACATCACTCAATGACGCCATGCCTTCCATTGTTTCATTGCTGCTTTTTAAAATCAGTTCCATATTGCAAATTGGACAAACTCCGGGATGGTCCTGATGAATCTGCGGATGCATAGGACAAACATAAAGCTCGTTCTTTAAAACATTCTGATCAGAATTTTTTGGGGAAAAGATCATATATACTCCAATGGAAATTCCTATTACTCCAATTAAAACTATAACTATTATTATTGTCTTTCTCATTTTAGTTTATTGTTAAAATTTCCTTTCCTACTAATTTCTCTAGATCACTTATTAAAATTAAATAATTTATTTCCTCCTCGATTAACATTCTATTATTCTCTCTTGTGCTTCTGTAAGTATCAAGCAAATCTATAAATTCATTTGAAGTAGTTTCATAACCAATCAATGCTGACTTAAATGTTTGTTCGGTTTGAGGTATTAATATTGCGCTGATATATTTTATTTTTTCTAAAGATGAATTCATTTTGATCAGAATATTTCTCAATTCATTCCGGCGATTTTGCTTAAGTGCTTTTAATTCTGAATTTATTTTTTTCTCTGTCAGATTTTTTTGTTCAATAATCGCATCAATTCTTTTACTGTTCCATGGCATAAAGGGCAAATCTAAAGATATTGAAAATAGCAATGTATTGGTTTTTGATTTGGATAAATATCTGTAACCACTCATTAAAGTTAAATCGGGTTTTCTTTCAAGCTCTGAAATTTTCCTCTCAAGAATGTTTTCTTCTTTTGTGAGATCCAGATATTGAAAATCCGTATTATTGACTTTCATTATGGTTATTAACTCAGAAGTATCCAATTCCAACGGAGAAATATTAAGAAGTATTTCAATGTTTTTGGTTTTGTAATCATTTGGCAAGTCAAGATTTGAAAGTGTTTCTAGATTATTGACTAAAATATTTTTATTATTTCTCAAATCAATTTCCTCAAGTAATAGCTTTTGAAGTTCATTGTTGCTTTTCATGATCTCATACTGATTTCCTTTACCTACAGAATATCTTATCTCAATTGATTTAGTAATGCTGATTAAGATTTGCTGAAACTCATAATTAAATTCTAACAATCTCTCACTAACCGAAAGCATAAAATAATTTTCTTTGATTGATTTTATTAACTCGTTCTCTAATTCTATTTTTGTGATTACGGGTTTATAAGCATTCTGCTTGGCTAAATTTTCTTCTGCACCAAGCTTACCAAATAATCTCAGTGGTTGAGAATATAAAAGAGAAAATTCACCCGCATTATCAAGATTGACTGGAAGATAATCAATCATAAACTGAAGCATTGGTGAGGGTTGCTTATTAACCTGGTTTATTTTTGCAGATAATATTTTTTTCTCATATTCAATGGGTTCCAGATTCAAATTTGTTTTCAACGCTGAGCTAATCAAATCGTTTAAACCAAAATTCCCATAATCATTTATACTCGAGTCTGGTTGTCCGAAAGATAAATTGGAAAATATCAGAATATTTAATAGGATTAATTTCATTTTATTTCTATTTATAAATAAATAAAAACCTTCAGACAAAGTACGATACTTTGCCGATATCAGAACTGTAAAATGAATTTAATTAAATGAGAAATTGAGAAGTTAGAATAGGTATGTCAGTAAAAGTTTTGGGATGTGTTGTAAATCCTCTATCATGAAAAACAAAGTTAGAATTTAAATCAGTTTGTATTAAATTATGAATTAATATAACAATATCCTTCTCTAATGAAGATCGTTTTAATACTTCAAAAGTTGTAGAATTATTTATTTCTTTTAAATTAAATGTGCAGCAGGAAGATTTTTCTTTAGTAATGCTTATTTCTTTGCAGTTGCTTGGAGACTGGTGTTTGCATTCGCAGATTTTAGGATCTGTGCTCATCCCGCAAAGTAATGATTGAACTGCAAAGCTAAAATTAGAATTAACTAAAACTAATATTAAAATTAAAGAAAAATATTTCGAAAGTTTTTTTATCACAATGTTAAATTTGAGAATCAAAAGTAAATCAAAACTAGAAAAACTTTAAACGAGTTCCTACAACTTATCACAAGAACTCTACATTTATCTAGGTAGAATTTCTTGAAAAAATTGCATCACTGTATTTTTTATTTTATTTTGTGAGACCGGGTGGTATCGAACCACCGACCCTCTGCTTAAAAGGCAGATGCTCTACCCCTGAGCTACGGTCCCTCTTGAGAATTTAATTCTCTATACTTTTAATTCTATTCTCAGCTCTTTGTACTGCCAGCTTTGCCTCTTCTTTATCTTTTACCGAAGAATCAGAGATCTTCAATATTTCTTCAGCCCTGATCTTTGAAAGTCTCGCTCTTTCAATGTCGATATCTTCTTTTGATTCTATAGAATCTGCGAGGATAATTGCTTTATTATTTTTTACTTCAAAAACTCCGCCACTTGTTGCAAATAACATGCTTTCGGAATCTTTATCAACTTTGATTTTGCCGACAATAAATGTTGAGATCAATGGTGCGTGATTTTGAAGAACCTGAAAACTTCCTAACGTTCCCGGAATTGTAACTGATTTAACTTCTCCCTGAAATACCATTTTTACGGGACTTACAATTTCTAAATTAAAACTCATTAAATATTATTCGTTTAAAATTATTCGGATAATTTTTTTGCTTTTTCAACTGCTTCTTCGATAGTACCAACTAAATAGAATGCATTTTCCGGCAGGTCATCATATTCACCGTTAATAATGGCTTTGAACCCTTTTATAGTATCCTCAAGCTTCACATATTTTCCGGGTAAATTTGTAAATTGTTCTGCAACAAAGAACGGTTGTGATAAGAATTTTTGAATCTTTCTTGCGCGTGCAACTGTCAGTTTATCTTCATCTGAGAGCTCATCAATTCCAAGTATGTTAATAATATCCTGAAGATCTTTATAGGTTTGCAGAATCTTTTTTACTCCCTGGGCAACATTGTAGTGATCTTCTCCAACGATTAAAGGATCAAGAATTCTTGAAGTTGAAGTGAGTGGATCTACCGCAGGATAAATTCCAAGCTCAGAAATTTTTCTGGAAAGCTCTGTTGTCGCATCTAAGTGAGCAAATGTAGTTGCCGGTGCAGGATCGGTATAATCATCCGCAGGCACATATATAGCCTGAATTGAAGTTATTGATCCCGTTTTGGTTGAAGTAATTCTTTCCTGTAATGCGCCCATCTCCGATGCTAAAGTCGGCTGATACCCTACTGCCGAAGGCATTCTTCCTAAAAGTGCTGATACTTCCGAACCCGCCTGTGTAAATCTAAAAATATTATCAATGAATAATAAAACATCTTTTCCCTGATCTCTGAAATACTCTGCAATAGCCAGACCTGTCAAACCTACTCTTTGTCTTGCCCCGGGTGGTTCATTCATTTGTCCGAATACAAGTGCGGTTTTTTCCAAAACACCCGACTCTTCCATTTCAAGATACAAATCATTTCCTTCCCTGGTTCTTTCACCAACACCTGCAAATACTGAATAACCGCCGTGATGTTTTGCAATATTATGTATCAACTCCTGAATTATAACAGTCTTCCCTACTCCTGCTCCACCAAATAATCCTGTCTTTCCGCCTTTCGTATATGGTTCCAGAAGATCAATAACTTTTATCCCGGTCTCAAACATTTCCTTTTTCGTGGAAAGATCTTTGAAATGCGGTGCGGGTCTGTGAATTGGATATTTAAGATCTGTAGTAATCGGGCCTTTACCGTCGATTGTTCCGCCCGTAACATTTATAAGCCTTCCTAAGACACCTTCACCAACCGGGATCAAAATAGGAGATCCTGTATCAAGTGCTTCCATGCCTCTTACCAATCCGTCTGTTGAATCCATTGCCACAGTTCTGACTCTTGATTCTCCAAGATGCTGCTGAACTTCCGTTATTAAAATTTCATCTTTACCTTCCGTGTTTTTTCTGTTGATCTCAATCGCATTGTAAATTGACGGCAATGAACCACCGCTGAAATCAATATCGAGAACCGGTCCTATAATCTGTACAATTTTTCCTTTGTTGACTCCGTTATCTGCCATTTGAATTGTTAAGGATTTATTTTTTTATTTCATAAATATACAGAAAATGTAAATTAGTTCAAATGTAATAGTCAGCAAAATTTTTACATTTTTAAACATTTTTAGAATGTTTGCCCCAATCGTTTCGAATTATTTTAAATAATACATAAACTCTAATTTGCATTCATTGTCAATGAAGTCTTCCTTATCCGAAGGGTTTATTATAAAAAGAACGCTCATCTACTGCTTTTATTTATTGAAATAAAATTGTCCGGAACAATTAAATTATATTCCGGACAATTAAAATCAAATATCAATCAAACAATTATTTGTTTTTACCCTTCCTGTTTTTATTACCATTGCTGCCTTTACCTTTCACTTTATTTTTATCTCCGCCTCGGTCATCATTTTCTCTTTTCTTTACTTCGTCATCTTTTCCTTTTGATTTATTTCCGTTGCTCTCATCATCACTTTTCCTTTCTTTATTTTTTGTTTTTATCTCATCTTTATTTTTTCCTTTGTCATCATCGTTTCCCCTGTTGTTGTTTTTATAATTTGTGATTCCGGATTTTTGCTGAGACTCTTTATTTTTATTTTCATTTTTATTTTCAATCTCTGAATTTTTGTTTCCGGTTGCAGATTTTTCATTAGATTCAAATTTTGTCTTTGCTGTTTCAAAGTTTACGAATTTTTCGGGCTTTGAAATTATTGATTTTACCTTTTCACTGGTTTTGTATTTCCTGAATTGAGGCACATACACATTCAATACTTCCCCGTTATTATTAATCTCATTTCTTGATTTCACTTTTATTACCTTAAATATACCGGCTTCCCGATTTGCTAATTGTTCTATGACCAAAACATTAGGTCCTTTGTTTATTATTGTATTATTTACGACCATTACGCCGCTAATTTTGGTCATCTCCTTTATCATTATCTTGTTTTTGTTTTCATGATACTTATAACTATATTTGTAAATCGCCGGCTCAAAGAAGTTTCTTTTTTCGGCAGTTATATAATTGCTTTGTGGTATCACAGGAACCTGGATCGTATTACTGACAATGTTAACACTTGGTGGTATTGGCGCCCATGAAATCTGATCTTCATTTTCTTTCCAATCAACCCACGAAGGAGCCCATACTCTTCCTGGAACCCATACCCAGCCAAGAATTGGAGATTTTGCCCATCTCCCATAATGATGCACAGTCTCTTCTGCAGGAGTTGGTGCTTTGAAATACCAGCCGGCGTCAGTGTTCGTCCATTGCCCGTTCGTATAAGGCACAAATTCAGTTTTATCTTCCCCTTCGATGGAAACGGCTAAACCTGCGGATGGCTTCCATACAAAAAAACTACCAGCTTCAAAATTGTCAGCATAAGCCTCACTTATTCCAATAAAATCAGAAAATTTAATTTTTCTATTTTTATCCTTTCCGGAAACAGCAGAAGAAATATCAAGATCTATTTCAATATCTTTATCATTTACCTCGATCCACTCACCATGCGGAGCTAACTCGGAATAAAATTCTTTATAATCTGTCAATAAAAGATCTTCATCCTTCTCTTCAATATCGCTTTCATTAATTACAACAAGATCCTCATTTTTATTATTTTCCATTTTACCGGTCTTGTCAACATTTTCTTTTTGCGAACATGAATTAAAAACAAACACCATTAATATGAATATTAGACCTGTGAACATTCTTGTTTTTTTACAATTTTTCATAATAATTAACTCCTTCCGAATATTTAAAAATGTTGTTTTGTACAACACTATTGTAGTAATTAGAGCATATCACGTGCCAGAACTATACTCTATTATTTTTTTTTAATAGATTGAAGTTAAAGAAGGAGTTAAAGAAGAATTCAGTGAGGATTATCATGCTGAAATTAATTACTTACTTTAAGAAAAAAATACCTGTAAAGTCTGCATACTTACTTAATTCATTTTTAAAATCAATACGTTTAAACTCGTATAAATCAAAATACAAAAGAAAGCATATATTCAAATTTAAATTCTGTATAATCTAATTTAATATATATGATTTCTCAATTTTTTCTGAAACCGGATGTAAATTTTATTTTAATTGAAACTGAAGCTTCATCAGAAAGGATCATTAATGAACATTCAATTCATGATTTTGCAATAAAAGATGTAATAAATGAAAAACAATACGAAGGTATGAAATTGTTAATAAGTCTATATATTAACTATGGTAAAAATATAATTACTCATAAACTTATACTTATAGAAGCTTACTCCACTGTCACACTCTTCGCAAGATTCCTCGGCTGATCTACATTGCAGTCTCTTGCAGTTGCTATATAATAGGACATGAACTGCAAAGGAATGCTGTTTAATATCGGGGAAAATATCGGCGCAGTATTTGGTACCCTTAGTACATAATCTGAATATGAACTTATCTCTTCATCATCCTCATTAGCTATTGTAATGATCTTTCCTTTTCTGGCTTTGATCTCTTCTATATTAGATATTATTTTATCGTAAGTTTTATCTTTTGGGGCAATGAATACAACCGGCATATTTTCATCTATCAAAGCTATCGGACCGTGCTTCATTTCCGCAGCAGGATAACCTTCTGCATGAATGTAAGATATTTCTTTCATCTTTAAAGCACCTTCAAGTGCAACCGGAAAATTGTATCCTCTTCCAAGATATAAAAAATTCTTCACGTCTTTAAACTCTTCAGCAATGAACTTATAATCATTCCTCTTATCGAGTATCTTATTTATTTTTTCAGGCAAAACTTTAAGCTCCTTTGCGATCTCTTTAAGTTCATCATCCTTGATAGTGCCCTTGCTTTTCCCGATCATTAATGTGATCAGTGCAAGCGACATAAGCTGGCAGGTAAATGCTTTAGTTGATGCAACTCCGATCTCAGGTCCTGCATGAATGTAAGTTCCGCAGTCGACTTCTCTTGCAATAGTACTTCCCACTACGTTCACTATTCCGATAACCGTTGCGCCGAGCTTCTTTGCCTCCTGTAATGCCGCCCTTGTATCAGCTGTTTCCCCGCTTTGGCTGATGACTATTACAACGTCATCTTTATTTAATATCGGATTTCTGTAACGAAATTCAGAGGCATATTCTACTTCAGTAGGAATTCTGCAGTATTGTTCGAGCATATACTCCCCCACCAATGCGGCATGCCAAGCCGTTCCGCAGGCTGTGATTATGATCCTCTTTGCATTTACAAGTTTATCATATACAGGGTCGAGGCCTCCAAGCTTAACAACTCCCGTTTCAAAATTAATTCTTCCTCTGTAAGTATTCTGAATGGAATCCGGCTGCTCGCATATCTCCTTCAGCATAAAATGTTCATACCCGCCTTTTTCAATTTCATCAAGGTCAAATTCGATCTTCTTAACTTCCCTGAATATATCTTCATCCTGTATGGTCTTAATCTGGAAACTGTCTTTTCTAAGAACCGCCATTTCGCCGTCTTCAAGATAGATAACATTCTTAGTATGATTGATTATTGCCGCTGCATCGGAAGAAACAATTATCTCTTCTTTTCCCAAACCTATCATCAGTGGACTGCCCATCCTCGCTATAATTATTTTATCAGGTTCCTGTTTACACATCGAAGCAATACCGTAAGTACCTTCAACTTCCGACAACGCAAGCCTTACTGCGATCTCAAAACTCTTCTTTTGTCTGAAATGATATTCAATAAGATTCGCAAGTACTTCCGTATCTGTATCCGTACTAAAAGTAAATCCTGCTTTGGTTAGTTTCTTTTTAAGGGTTTTAAAATTCTCAATGATTCCGTTGTGAACTACTGTAATGTTTTTGGTCATGTCAAAATGCGGATGAGCGTTATTATCATTAGGCTCACCGTGGGTTGCCCATCGAGTATGACCTATCCCGACATTACCTTTTAATATCTTTTCATCAAATTCTTTTTCAAGCTCTTTGACTTTTCCTGCTTTTTTGTAAAAGTTGATCTCATTTTCTTCATTGATAATAGCAACCCCTGCCGAATCGTAGCCCCTGTACTCGAGCCTCTTTAATCCGTCTATCAGAATATGTAAAGAATCTCTTTTACCTATATATCCTACTATACCGCACATTAAATTTCTCCTTTTTAATTAAATGGACAACTTACAATAAACATCAGTATAACTTCAACAATACTCTTTTATTACAAAACTAATATAACCCGATCATCACAATTCATTTTGTAAAATTTGCTTTGTACTTTTGTCTGGTCAATATTAGTAAATATCCTTACTGTAATTCTTCATAATTAATTGTGCCGAAAAAGGGAGTCGAACCCTTACGAAGTGTGAACCTCGCTGGATTTTGAGTCCAGTGCGTCTACCAGTTCCGCCATTTCGGCATGTTAAACCTTTTTCAAAAGAACTTGAGCAAATTAAGTATCATATTAAGTTTATTCAACTCAATTATTTGAAATCGGGTTAAGTATTATTTTTAAAATGAAAGTTTTATATACTCATATTAATGTAACATCTTTTTAATTTTTCTAATAAGTTTTAATCATAAAAAACTTACTTACTTGATTTAACTGTTACTAAATAAAATTTTCTCAACTTACAAATCTAATTACTTCTTTTCCAAATTTTCACAAACCCGAAATTTTACAATTTGACATAAAAGCTTACTATGTTTAGCTTAATGAAATTAAATTAATTCATTGAGACTATTTACTAAAGCGCGGGAGCCTCCTACGAAATTTGCTTAACTTATAAAACTTAACCAAGTTTATAAAACATAAAATGAACAAGACCCAGCATATTAAGAATGGGTTTAATTTAAAATTAACTTACTATATATTTTGTAAAATATTTACAGATGACGCAGTCAGGAAAGATGAAATTCAAACTTATATCATTATCAATTATAATTTTCATGTGCGCCACAGGATTATATTCACAATCTAACTGGTTTTGGCAGCAGCCCACTCCTACAGGTAACTTCCTCTGGGCAGTTGACTTCATCAATGTCAATACCGGATATGCAGTCGGAACGGTTGGGACGGTTATCAAGACTACAAATGGAGGAGGTAATTGGGAGTTGAAAAATACATCTGATCTTCTTCTGAGAAGCACCAATTTTTATGATGAGAACTTTGGCTTTGCTGTTACTTCAGGAAATGGTTCAATACTTCGATCAACAAACGGAGGAACAAACTGGACTGAAGTTTTTAGCGGTGCGACAACTACAATGTGGGATATTAATTTCCCAACCAGAAACATCGGTTACGCAGTTGGACTTGCAGGGTTAATTTTAAAATCTACTGACTCTGGAGTTTATTGGTTTCAGCAAAATAGCGGGACCGGGTCTAATTTATATAATGTTGACTTCATTGATTCATTAAATGGTGTTGTAGGAGGAAACGTTATTTTATCTAAGACTAGTAATGGAGGGCAAAATTGGATATCACAATCTATCGGTTTTATTAATCCCTTTACACAAATATCCAGCGTTGAATTTGTTGATCAAAACACTATCTATGGTCTTGCCTCCGGTGATAACAGGATGTATAAAACTACTGACGGTGGAAACAGCTGGAATGGTTTACCTCTACCTTTAACTGGAAACGATATAGAAAGAAACATTTCATTTGCAGATGTAAATAATGGTATAATGGTAACAGATTTTGGATATATAGAAAAGACAACCGATGGTGCAGTAACCTGGATAATTGATTCTTCTTTTAAACCACGATATCCTCAGATAGCAGTTTTACGAAATGTTGACTATGTCGATCTTAATAATGCTTATGTAAGCGGATCAGGAGGAAGAATTATCAAAACAACTAATGGTGGTATTAACTGGAACACAACCACCGGAGGGAGAACAAATCTTACTTCAAATAATTTTACTAATGAAAACACCGGATTTACTGTGGGCAATGATGGAACGATACTAAAGACGACTAATGCTGGAACGAATTGGATTTTAAGATCAAGTAATACAATACAAAATCTTAATTCAGTTCATTTTCCCAGCAGCAATACAGGCTACATCTGTGGAGATACAGGAATAATACTTAAAACTATTGATGCCGGTGAAAATTGGATAGCACTTAATAGTAATGTGATTAAAAATTTGAAATCAGTATTTTTTATTGATGAAAATACTGGAACATGTGTGGGAAGAGAGGGTGCAATTTTAAAGACTATTAATGGAGGAATAAACTGGAATGATATATCGAGCCCTTTAGGAAGTTATTTCACTTCAGTTTTCTTTGTAGATCTAAATACCGGAGTGGCAGTTAGCGAATTAGGACCGGATTTGAGAACAATTAATGGAGGTATCAATTGGATTTCTGTAGTGGCCGGAACATTTGATGTATTTTTTACTGATCACAGTACTGGTTATAGTACAGCTGCTTCAGGAAACATAACTAAAACTACAAACTCAGGTGAAAGTTGGCTGACTTATAATACAGGTCAGACAGATATAATACAAGCAATATATTTTATAAATTCGGAAAGTGGTTTTGCAGTTGGGAGGGAAGGTTCTGTTTCAAAAACCACAAACGGTGGAATTGCATGGACTACACAGGCAAAAATTACAAATAATTTTTTAAATACTGTGTATTTTACAAATCCTAACACAGGCTATATTGCAGGTGACTTTGGAACACTATTGAAAACTACCAACGGTGGACTTGTATTTATTTTAGCAAATAATGAGATCATTCCACAGGACTATTCTCTAAATCAAAATTATCCAAACCCATTCAATTCTTCAACTGTAATAAAATATAAGATCAATAAAACTTCAGAAGTAAACTTAAAATTATATAACATTGCAGGAAAAGAGATATCAACATTAGTAAATCAAGTTCAAACTTCCGGGGCTTATGAAATACTTTTCAATTCACAAGAAATAACTTCCGGGGTTTACTTTTATTCTCTTTTGTTAAATAACAATTTAATTGATACAAAAAAATTAATTATAACAAAATAAAATTTAAATTATGAAGACTAATATATTAATTACAACTTTGATCATAATCCTGGCTTTGGTTAATACAGGCCATAGTCAGATCATCCCTGACTACCCTTTCAAAACATTTCTGGATAACAATAATAATCTTTATATTACGGGAAATAAGTACAATGAAGCGTCTAATTCATTGGATATTATTATTGAAAAATATGATTCTGAAGGAGATCCTTTATACCAAAGCAGTTACTTAAACCCGTTTGGTACGGACAGAGGTATAGACTTGGCAGTAGATCATTTTGGAAATGTTGTTGTTACCGGTTATGTTTATAACAATCAAACTGCGAGCAATGATATTATCATCTTATACTATAACAGTCTGGGAATTTATTTATGGGATACCATTCTTGAAAATTTTGGCGATGATAAAGGAATGGGAATTGACATAACTACATCAGGAGGCGAAATCTCTGAGATATACATCACCGGCTATATAACAAATGCCGGTACCGGTAGAGATTGTTTCACTGCAAAGTATTTATATAATGGTACACAAGTTTGGCAGAGATCATATGATGAGGATAATATGGATAATTTTGCCACCGATATTCATTTGGACGATTTTCATGCATATGTTTCAGGGTCCATAAGGGAAAAAGATTTTGCAAGCAATGATGTGCTGATGCTTACATATTATAAAAATGGAAATTTAACTGATTCTATAATTTATGAAAGGCCCGGCAGCAGTGAAATACCTGTGTCATTTTCGTTAGTGAACAGATCACAGAGGCCGGTACAAAAATCCAGGAGTTCTCTTACCTGTGTGACCGATAACATTGTCACCCGCAGATCGCAATTTCTAACGATATTTTTTGATGAAGATATTAATCATCAGCTTCAGGTAAAGTGGGCGAACACTTTTACAAATGGTGAAGGCTCTCATGTAAATGTACCTACTTCATTAACGGTTGATCAGTATGAGAATGTTTATGTTACGGGTTATTGCTACAATTATAATAACTGGTTTCAGAGCAACGGTCTGGATTTTACAACTATAAAGTATACACCCGAAAGCGGTAAGTATGGATGGAAGGATAAAGTAATGTATTATAATCACAACGATACTTCTACATTCGGCGTAAATGACAAAGCATCATCAATAAAACTAAACAGCCAGGGAGATATTTTTGTAGCCGGTTCCTGCCAGGGATCTGATTATGGTTATGCGTATGACAGATATCGCGGATCAGATTTATCAAAATATTCCCGATCATTCATTCCATCATTTATATCTAATGTACCAAATGGAATAAATTTGAATAAGTGTGCTGCGCTTGAAATTGCAACTGACGGAACACCTTTAATGATAGTGATGGGATGGAATGAATCAAGTTCATATTGGGCTGCTCAGAAATATGATGCAGACGGAAATATTGAATATACAATTGATAACGGTTTTCCAAGTGAAAGTCCAAATACAAGTATGATTAAGAAAAGTGAGACCAGTCTGGAAAATTCTCCAAATCCTTTTAACCCTTCAACTGTAATCAAATACATACTTTCTGAAAGAAATAACAGAGTTCAGTTGAAAGTGTACAATATGCTTGGAATGGAAATATCGACATTGGTAAATGAGATACAGAAGAAAGGAAGCTATAAAACCGTTTTCAATGCATCAGGTCTGTCAAGCGGAATATATTTTTATAAACTTATCTTAAATGGTATTCCTAGAGAAACAAAGAAGATGATGCTAATTAAATAATTCCGGAAATAAAAAATTTAGTAAAGCCGTTTCATATATATGAAATGGCTTTTTTTATGAAAAATATATTGGCAGAAT